>CAYNBI010000045.1:0-28695 GCA_964395315.1 uncultured Chromatiaceae bacterium
CGGCTTCTGGCCAGCGCGGCCTATGACGGAACCGTGCAGGTGTGGGATCTGATTACCGGCTCCGCCGCGTGCGTGCTCACGCTTGGCGGT
This sequence comes from uncultured Chromatiaceae bacterium, assembly GCA_964395315.1. Lineage (GTDB taxonomy): Bacteria > Pseudomonadota > Gammaproteobacteria > Chromatiales > Chromatiaceae > CAVORB01. Next base: position 91 of record CAYNBI010000045.1, read on the forward strand.
TGGGATGCGCAGGTGGAGGCTTATCACGCCCTGTTCGGCCCGGACGAGGACTGGCTGCTGACCTCATCGAATGACGGCTCCGCACCGCTGCGCCTGTGGGACCTGCGCTCCTGCTCCGCATCGCCGGTGGCGCTCGCCGCCGGGAATGCGCGGATCCAAGCCCTGGCCTCGGCGCCGGGCGGCAACGGCAAGACGCTGATCGCGGCGGGGAGCGACGCGGGGGTGTTGCGCCTGGTCTCTCTCGCGCCGGGGAGGAAGGTCGACACGCGATGTGAGGTGGAACTGGGCATCGGTCCCGTTCTCGACCTCGCTTTCGCGCCGAACGGATCCTGGATCGCGGCGGCCGGGGACAACGGCGAGGGCGCTCTGATCGGGTTGAGCGCCGAGGGCTGTGCCGCGCCGGTCGCGCTTCGGGGTCATACGGGAAATCTCTACAGCGTGGGCTTCGCGCCCGACAGCGAGCGCCTCGTGACCGCCTCGTTGGATGGAACGGCGCGGATATGGAGCCTTTCCGGAGCGTCCCTGGCGACCCTGCGCGGACACAAGGACCGGATCTACCACGCGGAGTTCAGCCCCGACGGCCGCTGGGTGCTCACCGCCTCACGGGACGGTGTTCTGCGGCTTTGGGAGACGCCGCGGGAGGCGTCCGGCGACCTCTCGTCCTACCTGGTGCTCGATGGCGAGTTCGGGGGCGTGGCGTACGCCGGGTTCAGTCCCGACGGCCGCGAGGTCGCCGCTGCCTATTGGGAGAACGCCGCTGCGCTCTGGCGCCTGTGGGAGGAGGGCGACGCGCCATCGGCGCTGGAGGCCGCATGGGGCCCGGTGCGATCGCGGCTCGCGATCGTGCGCGAGGCGGACCGGTTCCGGCGCGAGAATCAGCTCGGCGAGGCCTTGCGGGCGCCTTGATGGCAAAAGGAGCAGCGCATCAGGCGCTTCTCAGCCATAGATCAGCGCGAGCAGTCCCACCAGCATGACCGCGCTTCCCGCCAGCTTTTCCGGGATGTGATGCTCCCGGTAAAAGATGCGTCCGAGCAGGACGGAGAACATCCCCCCGGTGCGCTTCACCGACATGGCGTAGGAGGCGAGCGTCAGGCTCAGGGCGATCTGGTCGGCGATGCGCATGAGCGCGAACAGCACCCCGAGCAACAGTAAGGGCTTGGCCTCGCGGCGGAGATTGTCGTTGACCACCTCGCGGTAGAAGTGCCGGTCCTGCAGGCTGAACAGCGCGTACAGGACGATCGGGTTGACGATCGCCACCATCACGGAGAACGACAGCGGATCGCTCAGCCCGATGCCGACGCGGCCCAGGGTGGCGGCGATGGCGAAACAGAGGGCGGCGAGCAGGCTGAAGCGGCTGCCGGGCACGGAGATGAGGCGTATGAGCGGCGTGTACCAGTGCTCAATCTTGCGTTCGAGGCTCAGCACGTAACCGCCGGCAACGAGCAGCGCGATGCCGATCAACCCCAGCACACCTGGCGTATCGCCGGTGATCAGCCATTCGATGACGACGACGAAACCCGGGGTGAGCGAGATCACGGGGCCCACCAGCGAGATCTCGCCAATGGTGATGGCGTGATTCAATGACCAGCCTCCCAGTCCGGAGATCAGTCCGCCGAGCAGCACCGCGGAGAGATAGCGCCAGTCGCCGAGCGGAAAGTCGTGGTTCCAGACTATCAGCGGCAAGGTGACCACCAGACTGGCCAGGTTGACATAGAGGGTCAACGCCTTGGCGGAAAAGCTGAAGCTCAGGTGCTTGGTGACCGCGAGCCGCGAGGCATGGAAGAAGGCAGAGAGCAGCGAGAACAGGATCCAGAAGGGGGCGAGACCGGAGAAATCCATCGATTGCTAGTCGGCTGGGCGTGAAGGCTCGGGGTGCGGTCGGACTGCCAGGGAGGTCTAAGCCTCGCGCCAGCCCTGTTCCAGGTCTGCGAACCGGCGCACGGGGCCAAACTCCAACCCGGCGGTTCCGGCCAGGCGCTCGGTGTTGTATTCGGCGAAAGCGCGCTGAAACCGGGCGCGTTGATGCCAGCTTTCAGGCTCGAACGAGCCGATTCCCCGCAGGATGCGTACGCTGGGAACCCGTCCCAGGCCCACGAGTCCAGCCCCGCCGATGGCCGAGAAAAGCTTGGTTTGCAGGATCAGATAGAGGGTCTCGGCATCACGGAGGGGCTGCCCGCGGTTGTTGGAAAACGGCGCATATAGATTCAACGAGTAGCAGGGCAGGTTCAGGCTCATGTGGTGCTTACGCACGCCGGATGCCCCGCGCCTGAACCGATCTGCCAGGGCGGGGCGCAGATCGCGCAGCCGTTCCGCGAGGTGTGCCAGCCCGGTGCGGGAGGGCTCCGACCAGGACAGATGCCGCAGGTTTTCCCGGATCCGCGCTCGCGGCAACAGTGGGTGACGGCGCCAGGGGGGCGGCGGTACCGTCTCTCCGGTAAATGCCGCGAGGACTTGCGCGCCCGCTTGCTCAAGGCGCTGGTGGATGCCGCGTACGAGCGCCTCGAAGGCAGGGTCATCGAGCGCCCCCCATCCCGGCAGGCGCAGGAGACAGCCCATGGGCCGACTGCCCTCGATCACCGCCTGATCGTCGATCGGCAATAACTCGGCCCCGGGGATCCCGAGCGGCAGGTCACCGAGGGCGTCGCGGATCAGGTGTGCGCCAACGAACGCCAGCGGATCGAGGGACTGGCGTCGCAGGCGCACGTCCTCGATCTCGCCCAACGTCCCCGCGCGGGATAGCGCCGCGAGTTCCTCCGGGCGCCAGTACAGCAGGTGGATGTGCAACTGCTTGTTGGCCTGGCAGCTCTCTCGGTCCTGCGTGCCGGGATCGCAGTTGAGCGCGATATGCATGCGTCCGCCACCCAGGTCGAACTCGCGCATCATCTCGGGTTCGGACACGAACGCCGCGAAGCTCGCCGCGCTGCGCCAAAGCAGTTGTCCGGCGACGGGCGGTGCGTCCACGGGTGCGGGTTGCGGCGGTTGGTGCATGGCGCTGACCATAAGGTCGTACAGGGCGTGGGGCGAGGCCTTGTCGACCAGAGCGAAGCGCGCGCCGTCGGCCTCGATCGACTGGATCAGGCGTCGGCGGTAGCGCGTGGCGGGATCCGGGTGCTCCTGCTCTTCAGCGGTGAGAGCGAAGACCGGTGGGGGACCTGGTATGCGGATCTGGCTCCAGGCCACGGGAAGGCCGCTTGCCGTCGTTGGGTAGAGGCCGGAAAGCGCGTCGGTGGGTTTGGATTGAGGCACTTGGTGCGAGTCGCCTGTTTTCGCCGCGGCCGCCGCGGCGCTGGATGGGCAGAGCGCCTGCGCGCCGCCGCCTGGATGCATGCCACCCGGGACCGGGCGAATGGTACGCGGGCAGGCCCCGGTCTTCAACGGGATGGCGAATAACGGCGGGCGGCCTCCATTTCCGCTGCGGAGCCGGAACACGCGCCGGGCGGGACGCGGCTTGCGTGCCACGCTGGGTTCAGTGGCCGTTCAGCGTCCCGCGCATAGGATGGGTTCCGAGGATGGGCAATCGCCCGCTATCGTGGACCGCAGCAGCGAAAGCGCGCGGCGCTTTCGTTTCTGGTCCACGCATCGTCGACGGACGGGGTAGGAGAGCAAGATGAACCCGAAACACCTGATGATCGCCCTCATGGCCGCCACAGCTCTCGCGGCCGGCACCCTGCTGCCGGGCGCCGTACTCGCCGACGGCCGTCACCACGGACACGATCACGGCGGGCGCCATGTCGCGAAACACAAGCACAAGCAGCCCCGCAGGATCATTCACGAGCACCGTTACTATCGGGACTACTGGCCTGTCCGGCGTTATTTCCGGGACGACGGATACTGCCCGGACTATGGCGGTCGCAACCGTTTCAGCATCACCCACAGTGGCGGCTGGGACTGAGTCCGTAGGAGGAAGCGGGCTCGGCGGTGGACGGCCAGCGCTGACCGCGAAGTCCTCTCTCTTGTGCTAGATTCTCGGATGCTCCATCACGGCATGAGTGACGCCCACACATGAAGCTCGCCGGCCTTGCCCCGATCATCGCGCTCTGCCTTATGGTACATCCTGCCGCCGCGATCGCCGGGGGCAACAAGGGCGGAAAGGACGAGCGTGAGAAGGCGAAGTCCTTCACGCCCGAGCAGGCGGCGAAGTCGGCTCGGCGCCAGTCCGGCGGGCGCGTGCTCAACGTCAAGCCGGACAAGGAGGGTTATCGGGTCAAGGTGCTGACGCCCAAGGGCGAGGTGCTCTATGTTCCGGTCGACCCGCCCCGGCGGTAATGCCGGGCGAAGGCCATGCGCATCCTGATCATCGAGGACGAGTCCGCACTTCGCCGCCAACTCGCGGACCGTCTGACCCGAGCTGGCCTCGATGTGGAGGATACCGGTGACGGTGCCGAGGGCCTCTATCTCGCCTCGGAGTACGTCTTCGACGCCGCCGTTGTGGACCTCGGGCTGCCTGGCGTGCCAGGGCTCGACGTCATCCGCCGGCTGCGTGCCCGGGGCAGCCAGTTGCCCATCCTGATCCTTACCGCGCGCGGTAGCTGGCAGGAGAAAGTAGAGGGGCTGGAGGCGGGGGCCGATGACTACCTGACCAAGCCTTTCCAGCCAGAGGAGCTTCTGGCCCGACTCCGCGCGCTGCTGCGGCGTGCCGCGGGAGCGGCAGGAGGCGAGCTGCGCTGCGGACCTCTGCGCATAGACCTCGCCGCACAAACGGTCAGGATCGGCGACCGCGAGCCTGACCTGACCGCTTTCGAGTACCGCCTCCTCGAACACCTTGCGACCAGCCGTGGCAAGGTGCTCTCCAAGCAGGAGCTGGCGGATCGCCTGTACCCCCACGACGAGGACCGCGACAGCAACGTGCTCGAGGTGCTGGTGGGGCGTCTGCGCCGCAAGCTGGATCCGGACGGCTCCTTGTCGCCGATCGAGACCCTGCGGGGGCGCGGCTACCGCTTCGCCCTGGGGGATGGCGGCGACGCATGAAATCCCTGAGGGCTCGCGTGGCCCTGTCTGCCGCGGTGGTGCTGGCCATCTTCATCCTGCTGACCAGCCTGGCGCTGGAACATGCCTTTCAGGACAGCGCCCGCTCGGCCAGGGAACAAAGGCTGCTCGGGCAGCTTTACCTGCTGATGGCGGCCGCCGAGGCCGAGGATGGGACCCTGGCGTTTCCTTCCGAGCAAGCCGAGCCGCGTCTCGGCCTGCCGGAGTCTGGCCTGTACGCGGCGGTGATGGACGAGGCCGGCAATCGGATCTGGGAATCCGGGTCCAACATCGGCCTTGACGCGCCGCTGGACGGGCCGCTACCGCCGGGAAGGGTGGTCTTCGATCAGCGCCAGGGCGCCGACGGACGGGACTACTTCGTTGAGCGCTTTGGTGTCACCTGGGCCACGGGACCGCTGCCCGTCGCCTACACCTTTGCGATCGCGGAGGACCTGGGCCCGTACCAGGCAGAGCTTGCCGGCTTTCGCACCGGTCTTGCGGGCTGGTTGGGGGCCATGTCACTGCTCACGCTTGCCGCTCTGGTCGTATCCCTGCGTTGGGGTCTCGCGCCCTTGAGGCGGGTCGCGGATGAGGTCGCGGAGATCGAGGCCGGGCGTCAGGAGCGGATACGCGGCGAATACCCCTCGGAGCTGAGAGCACTTACTGACAACCTCAACGCCCTGCTCGCCCACGAACGCGCCCAGCAAACCCGCCTGCAGAACACCCTCGGTGACCTCGCCCACAGTCTCAAGACCCCGTTGGCGGTGATGCGCGGGGCGCTCGACCCGCGAGACCTGGACCCTGAAACCGCGGAGCTCATGGATGAGCAGCTCTCTCGCATGAACCACATGGTTGCTTACCAGCTGCAGCGCGCGCGCGCCGGCGCCGCGGCGGGGCTCGCGCCCCGCGTGCCGCTGGCGCGGGCGGCCGAGCGGCTTGCCGCCTCGATGGCGAAGGTTTACCGCGAGAAGGGCCTGCGGATCGATCTTCACATCGAGCCGGGCCTGGTCTTTCGCGGCGCGGAGGAGGACCTGACCGAGCTGCTTGGCAACCTGATGGACAATGCCTGCAAATGGGCCCGCCGATGCGTCCGCGTCAGTGCCGATGAGGATGCCGGGCGGCTGCGCATCCGGGTGGAGGACGATGGCCCTGGCATTCCGCCGGATCAGGCCAGGCAGGTGCTGGAGCGGGGTTCCCGGCTGGACCAGGCCACGCCAGGTCACGGCATCGGACTGGCGGTGGCGCGCGACATCTGTGTCGCCTATGGCGGCGCGATCGACATTCATGAGAGCGCGCTGGGGGGAGCCTCGGTGCAAGCGCGGGTGCAGGTCTGAACCGGACCCGATCGGGCGGGATCCTCGACTGCTCGCCGTATTTAAAGTCTCGCGTCTCAACCCCTTTGGCTTGGGGTGCTAGCGCGCGGCGTCAGCTCGCCCTCACCATCCTCTGCGCTATCCCGATCTCGGTCGCCGCCGGGAAAAGCCAATACTGACGATTAAGATAATTGTTTTTTTAAATATATTATCCATTTGTAATATGTGCAGGATTTGCCGGGCTCCCGTTTCCCTCCGGGTATACGAGGCCTCTGCGCGTTCCGGATGTTTTGTGCGGTGTGCGACCCAGGGCACACATTCCGTTCCTGTCTCGGAAGGACAATGCTCACGGACCGGTAGGGCCGATGGAAACGACACTCATCGCTGTTGGATTTATGACCGTGCTCGGCCTGACGCTGGCCACGGTTCTGGTCGTGGCGAATCGCCATCTCTACGTCTTCGAGGATCCGCGTATCGACCAGGTCGAGGACCTGCTGCCTCACGCCAACTGCGGCGCCTGCGGCACGCCCGGATGTCGCCCGTTCGCCGAGATGCTGGTAAAGGGCGAGGTCGAGCCCGGCCTTTGCACAGTCAACCCCAAGGACATGAATCAGGTTATCGCCGATTTTCTCGGCGTCGGCTTGGGAGCTCAGGAGCAGCGCGTGGCGCGTCTGGCCTGCGCCGGCGGATCTCACGTCGCCTACATCCGCGCATCCTACGCGGGGCTCGATGCCTGCCGCGCGGCGGCCCTGGTCTCGGGTGGCGGCAAGGGCTGCGCCTGGGGTTGTCTCGGTCTCGGGGACTGCGCCGACGTGTGCGAGTTCGACGCCATCCGCATAGACCGTCACGGCCTGCCCGTGGTCACCGAGGCGGCCTGCACCGCCTGCGGCGACTGCGTAGCCGTCTGCCCCAAGGACCTGTTCAGCATTCAGCCGGTGAGTCGCCGCCTGTGGGTTGCCTGCAGCAACCGTGATTTCGGTGACGCGGCCGAGGAGCAGTGCGGCGTGATCTGCACCGCCTGCGCCCGGTGCGCCCAGGACTCGCCCGAAGGCCTGATCGAGATCCGCGACAACCTGGCGGTGATCGACTACGCCAAGAACGGCCTCGCCTCCCGGGTCGCGATCGAGCGCTGTCCGACCGGCGCCATCGTCTGGCTCGAGCGGGGCGGCCGATTGGAGAAGGGCAGGGACGCGCGCAAGGTGGTCCGCAAAGAGGCGCTGCCGGTCGCCTGAAACGGGGCCCCGCCCCGGGGTGTCCGGGCGGTCCAGAAATCCATGCCTGAGGAAAAGAAGGTCATGTTCGGTAAGAAAGACCAAGCGACGTTCAAGTACCCCGGTGTGCGCATGGCGATGGACGGCAACAGCGCCGTCATCATGTGCGAACGTGAGGCGTCCGATGCCGCTGGCGCATATCCCATCACGCCCTCCACCCAGATGGGCGAGTACTGGGCGGAGGCCACGGCGAGCGGGCACGTGAACGTCTCCGGGCGCCCGTTGGTCTTTCTCGAGCCTGAGTCCGAGCACGCCGCGGCGGCGGTGACCGCCGGCATGTCGATGTCCGGGCTGCGGGCGACCAACTTCTCCTCCGCCCAGGGCGTGGCATTCATGCACGAGTCGCTCTACGCCGCGGTCGGCAAGCGTCTGCCCTATGTGCTCAACGTCGGCTGCCGCGCCATCACCAAGGCCAGCCTCAACGTCCATTGTGCGCACGACGACTATCACTGCATCGACGACACCGGGTTTTTCCAGATCTTCGGCAAGAACGCGCAGGAGGCTGCGGACCTGAATCTGATCGGCCGCAAGATCGCGGAACTCTCCCTGACGCCGGCGGCGGTGGCCCAGGACGGCTTTCTGACCACCCATCTGATCGAGCCGCTACAGGTACCCGAGCGGGCGCTGGTGGAGGAGTTTCTCGGCCATCCGGAGGACATGATCGAGTGTCCGACGCCGGCCCAGAGGCTGGTCTATGGCGAGACCCGCCGCCGGGTACCTGAGCTGTGGGACGTGGACAGGCCCATGCTGTCGGGCTCGGTGCAGAACCAGGACGCCTACATGCAGGCGGTTGCCGCCCAGCGGCCGTACTTCTTCCAGCACATCGCGGACATCTCGGACGTGGTGATGGCGGAATACCATGACCTCACCGGCCGCCGCTACCGCCGGGCAAGTGGCTATCGGAATGACGATGCGGATTACCTGATCCTCGGTCAGGGCAGCATGATCGTGCAGGCGGAGGCGGTGGCGGATTACCTGCGCGAGACCCGCAAGCTCAAGGTCGGCGTGGTCAACCTCACCATGTACCGCCCCTTCCCAGGGGACCTCCTTGGCACGCTGCTCAAGGGCAAGCAGGGCGTGGCCGTGCTCGAGCGCACCGATCAGCCCCTGGCGGAGGACCTCCCGATTATGCGTGAAGTGCGTTCGGCGCTCTCCAAGTGCCTGGAGAACGGCAGCGTGCCGAAGGGCGAACGCCATCCCTACCCCGGTTATGCCACTTACAAGCCCGGCGACATGCCGCGTCTCTATTCGGGCTGCTACGGCCTGGGCTCGCGCGATCTGCAGCCCGAGGGGCTGATCGCGGCAGTGGAGAACATGCTGCCGTCTGGCCGCCGCGAGCGGTTCTTCTATCTCTCCGTTGACTTCCTGCGTGAACCCGCGGACCCCAAGGACGAGATTCGCCTTCAGGCCCTGCGGGACGCCTATCCGCAGGTGGCGGACCTGGCGCTCAAGGGCAGCGAGAACCCGAACCTGTTGCCGCAAGGCGCCATTACGGTGCGCATGCACTCGGTGGGCGGCTGGGGCGCCGTGACCACTGGCAAGAACCTCGCCATGACCCTGTTCGAGCTGCTGGGCTTCGATATTCGCGCCAACCCCAAGTACGGCTCCGAGAAAAAGGGCCAGCCGACCACCTATTTCCTGTCTGCGGCGCCCGAGCCCATCCGGCTCAACTGCGAGTATCACTACGTGGACGTGGTGATGGCGCCTGACCCGAATGTTTTCACCCACTCCAATCCTTTGTTCGGCCTCGACAAGGGCGGGGTATTCATCATCCAGTCGAGCCTGGAAAGCGCAGACCAGGTGTGGGCGACCTTCCCGCCCCAGGCACGGCAGTTCATCGTCGACCACGGCATCCGCGTCTTCTACGTGGACGGCTTCAAGATCGCCCGCGAGGAGGCGTCGAACCCGGAGCTGCAGTTCCGCATGCAGGGCAACGCCTTCCAGGGGGCCTTCTTCGCCGCGTCGCCGCTGATGGAGCGCGCCGGACTCGACGAGAACGGCCTGTTCGACGCCATCGAGGAGCAGTTGCGCGCGAAGTTCGGCGGTAAGGGCGAGCGGGTGGTGCAGGACAACGTGCGCGTGGTGCGACGCGGTTTCGACGAAATCGTTGAGATTACCGACAAGACCCTCGGCGCCGGCCAGCTCATCGCCCGCAAGCCCGCGGGTCTGCCCGTCATGCTCAAGCAGCTGCCGGAGGGAGACGGCCGCATCTCCGACGTGCACCGTTTCTGGGAGCAGACCGGATATTTCTACGCCACCGGCCGAGGTAGCGACAATCTGGCGGATCCCTACCAGGCCCTGAGTCTGATGCCGGCCTCTACCGGCGTCTATCGGGACATGACCCAGATCCGCTTCGAGTATCCCAAGTTCCTGCCAGAGAACTGCACCGCCTGCGGCAACTGTTTCTCGACCTGCCCGGATAGCGCCATTCCCGGCTTGGTCTCCAGCGTCGCGGATGTCTTCAATACTGCCATCCTGCGCGTCGAGCGAGGCATGCCCACGCAGCATCTGCGGCGCGAGACGCGCAGGGTAGAGAAGCGCCTGCGCGAGCTGCTCGAGGGCGCGGGTGAGGCCGCGGAGGTACGCACACTGCTCGATCAGGCGGTGCTCGAAACCCTGGCGGCTGCCGAGCTCGATGCGGAGCAAAAGGCATCGCTGGAGAAGGAGATGGGGCTATTCCTGCTGGCCTTGGGCGACTTCCAGCTCGCGGTCACCAAGCCCTACTGGATCAACCGGGAGAAGAAGCAGAAGGGCAGCGGCGGCTTGTTTAGCATCACCGTCAATCCCTACACCTGCAAGGGCTGCATGGAGTGTATCGAGGTCTGCGACGACGGCGCCCTGGTGGCGGAGCCCCAGACCGAGCGGGCGATCGCGGACATGAAGGCCAAGTGGGACATCTGGCTCGACCTGCCCACCACCGACCCCGGGTTCATCCGCATCGACGACCTGAACGACAAGGTCGGCGCCCTGGAGACCCTGTTGCTCGACAAGGCCAACTACAACTCCTTGGTCTCCGGCGACGGCGCCTGCATGGGCTGCGGCGAGAAGACGGTGATTCACCTCTTCACCGCTACCGTCACCGCCCTGATGCAGCCGCGGATCAAGCGCCACATGGCCGAGATCGACGACCTGATCAACCGTCTCGAGACCCATGTGCGGCTCAGGCTCGCGCAGAGCATGGACCTCAGCAACACCGCCGCCATCGGCAAGGCCCTGGACGCCCACCAGGACACCGACCTCACCCTGGCCGAGCTCTCGGCCGAGCTGGATCAGGACAAGAAGGCGCAGCCGCTAGACCCGGACTGGCTCAAGTGGGTGACTGGCCTCCTCGACCGGCTGCGGCAGCTCAAGGCCCGATACACAGGCAAGCAGCCGCGTGCCGAAATGGGCATCGTCAACGCTACGGGCTGCACCTCGGTCTGGGGCTCCACCTTCCCGTTCAACCCCTATCCCTTCCCCTGGACCAGCCACCTGTTCCAGGACGCGCCGTCGGTGGCGATCGGCCTGTTCGAGGGCCACATGCGCAAGATGGCCGAGGGTTTCAAGGCCATCCGCCAGGCCAAGCTGGAGCTCGACGGCAAGTTCAAGGCGGCCGAGCACAGGTCCTTCTTCACCTACTTCAGCTGGAAGGACTTCTCCGCGGACGAGTGGCTGCTGTGCCCGCCGGTGGTCAGCATCGGCGGCGACGGGGCGATGTACGACATCGGCTTCCAGAATCTGTCCCGGGCACTGATGTCGGGCCTCCCGATCAAGGTGCTGGTGCTCGACACCCAGGTCTACTCCAATACCGGCGGTCAGGCCTGCACCTCGGGTTTCATCGGCCAGGTCGCGGACATGAGCCCCTACGGCAAGGCCTGGAAGGGCAAGACCGAGATTCGCAAGGAGATGGGTCTGATCGGCATGGCACACCGGTCCAGCTTCGTGCTACAGGGTGCCATCTCTCACACGACCCATCTACTGGAGGGCTATATCGACGGCTTGAACAGCCGCCGACCCGCGTTGTTCAACGTCTATTCGGTTTGCCAACCGGAGCACGGCGTCGCCGACGACCGCTCCCAGCATCAGAGCCGCCTGGCGGTGGACTCGCGCGCCTACCCCCTGTTCCGCTTCGACCCGGACGCCGGCACCACCTTCGAGGAGTGCTGCTCCATCGAGGGCAACCCGGACCTCGGAGAGGACTGGATCAGCTGGACCCTCAACTACCAGGACGATTCCGGCAAGGAGGCGCGGATGGAGGTGCCCATGACCTTCGCCGACTTCGCCATGACCGAGGGCCGTTTCCGCAAGCATTTCCGCAAGGCCCCGCCGGAGACCTGGAACGAGGACATGCTGCCCCTGCACGAGTTCCTGGAGCTGGATGAGGGCGACCGGGACGGAAGGTTCCCCTACATCTGGGGGGTGGACGCCAAGAACCGCTTGATGCGCGTGCTGGTGGCCCAAGAGCTGGTGAGCTCCTGTGAGGAGCGGTTGTCCTTCTGGCGCCAGCTCAGGGGCCTGGTGGGCATGGATCACCAGTTCGACGAGGCCGCGGTGCGGAATCAGGCCAAGGCCGAGATGGCTCAGAAGCTGACCGCCAGCCTGCTGGCCATGGCGACCGGTGCGAATGCCGGGGCGCTGGCCGACCTCACTGGTGGCAGCCACGCCGGCGCCGCACCAGCCAATGGCGGCAACGGGGCCGCCGCGGCCGGCGACTGGGAGCCCGTCTGGATCGAGACCCCGGAGTGCACCGCCTGTGACGAGTGCACCGACCTCAATCCCAAAATCTTCGCCTACAACGACCAGAAGCAGGCCATCGTCGTCAACCCGAGGGGCGGCCCTTACAAGGACATCGTCAAGGCCGCGGAGAAGTGCACTGCCGGCTGTATCCATCCCGGAACGCCGTGGAATCCCGCGGAGAAGGACGTGGACAAGCTGATCAAGCGGGCGGAGAAGTACCAGTAGGTTGGCGTGAGCAAAGAGCCCAGCCGTCGCCATTGTCGCGGCGGAGGTTCAGCGGCTTATCTAGGGTAACCAAATGAGTCTTCTCAGTATTTTCGCGCCGAGCAAGACCTTTCCCCACGGCATACACCCGGTGGAGCACAAGGAGCAGACCGCGAGCAAGCCGATCCGGCGGCTCGCCTTCGCGCCCGAGCTGGTGATCCCTCTCGCGCAGCACCGGGGCCGGCCGGCGCTGCCGATCGTCAAGGCCGGGCAGGAGGTGGTTCGCGGGGAGCCCATCGCGGAAGCGGACGGCTTTCTCTCGGTGCCGATGCACGCGCCGGCCACCGGCGTGGTCCGCGGCATCGACCTCGCGCCGACTGCCGAGGGGCCGAGGGCGCGCGCCATTTACCTCAAGGTCTACGAGGCGGCCACCCAGGAGGTGCTCTACGGTATGCCGCGGGACCTGAGCGCGCTCGGCCTGGAAGACCTCATCGCCTCGGTCCAGGAGGCGGGTCTGGTGGGCCTGGGGGGGGCGGCCTTCCCAAGTCACGTGAAGATGCTCCCCCCAGAGGGTCGATCGATCGAGACCCTGGTGGTGAACGGTTGCGAATGCGAACCCTATCTCACCTGCGATCATCGGGTGATGCTCGAGCGTACCGACGCTCTGATCGCAGGCATCGAGATCGCGCTCCGGGCCACCGGGGCGAGGCGCGCCCTGATCGGGGTGGAGGACAACAAGCTCGACGCAGTGGCGCGAATCCGGGAACGGCTGCCGAAGCTCGGCCATATCAGCGTGGAAGCGGTCGAGACCAAGTACCCGCAAGGGGCGGAGAAGATGCTGATCAAGAGCCTGCTGGGCAGGGAGGTCCCGGTAGGCGGTTTGCCCGCGGACATCGGCGTGGCGGTCTACAACGTCGGCACCCTGGCGCAGATGGGCGAGCTGCTTCCCGGGCGCCGCGGTCTGATCGAGCGCGTGGTCACCGTGAGCGGCCCCGGCGTCAGGCATCCGGGAAACTACCTGGTGCCGATCGGGACGCCGCTGCGCTTTCTGCTCGAGCAGGTCGGGACCAGCGAGGACGCCCACGAGGTGATTCTCGGCGGGCCGATGATGGGCATGTCGGTAGCCTCGCTGGACGTGCCCGTCACCAAGGCGGTCTCGGGCGTGGTGGTACTCGAGCGTGGCGATCCCGACCTGGACCAGCGCCGGGTCTTTCCCTGCATCAAATGCTCCGCCTGCCTCGATGCCTGTCCGGTCAAGCTGAACCCGTCGATGCTGGGACAGCTGGCGCAAAAACGCCAATACGCGCGCATGGCCGCCGACTATTACCTCGATCAGTGCTTCGAGTGCGGCTCCTGCGCCTATGTGTGCCCGTCGAACATCCCTCTGACCCAGTATTTCCGCATCGCCAAATCGATCAATCGCGAGGTCAAGGTCTAGTCGTCGATGGCCAGAAGCATCGGGATCCGCACCTCGCCCCACCTGAAGCGGGCGCTGACGGTGGACCAGATCATGCGCAACGTGGTGTTCGCGCTGCTGCCCGTCTGCGCCTTCGCCGTGTTCCAGTTCGGCCTCAGCGTTTTGATGCTGCTGACTACGACCACGGTCGCGGCCCTCGCCACCGAGTATCTGTTCGGACGCCTCGCGGGCCGCGGCAGCACGCTTGGGGATTGGAGCGTGGTCATCACCGGGCTGCTGCTCGGGCTGACCCTGCCGCCGGGCTTCCCCCTGTGGATGGCGGCGGTCGCGGCCTTCGTCGGGGTCGGCCTGGGCAAGGCCCTGTTCGGCGGGCTTGGCTTCAACGTGATGAACCCCGCGCTGGTGGGCCGCGCCTTCGTCCAGGCCGCCTTCCCGGTCGCCATCACCACCTGGACGCCCGCCTTCGCGCCGGGCCGTTTCGGCGAGCTCATCCCCTCGACCCTGACCCCGCCGCTGATGCAGCCGATCGCGGTCTCTGACTGGATCGCCGGCCTGCGGGTCGACGGCTTCACCGGCGCGACGCCGCTGGCCATGCAGAAGTTCCAGCATGTCGAGGTGAGCACCCTGGACCTCTTCACCGGCCTGGTCGCCGGCTCGGCAGGGGAGACCTCGGCGCTGCTAATCCTGTTGTGCGGACTCTATCTCGCCTTCCGCCGTATGCTGGACTGGCGCATCCCAGTGGGCGTGATGGCGGGTGCTGCCCTGACCGCCCTGCCGTTCTGGCTCTACGACGGCAACGCCTTTCCTTCGCCCTGGTTCGTCCTTGTCTCGGGCGGCCTGATGCTCGGCGCCTGGTTCATGGCCAGCGACATGGTCGCCTCTCCCGTCACGCCTTGGGGCGCGCTGCTCTACGGTGCCTTCATCGGGGTGGTTACGGTGATCATCCGCCTCTTTGGAGGACTCACGGAGGGAGTCATGTACGCCATCCTGCTGGCAAACGCCGCCTCGCCCCTGATCGCCGCCGTCACCCAGCCGCGGGTCTACGGCACCGGCGGCAAGCGCGCGGAACCTCGGCCATGACCATGGAGGTCCAGGTACCGCAGCCCCAGGCTACCCCCGCCCTCGCCATGCTGCGTACCCTGGGCGGCATCGCCATGCTGTCCGGGCTGCTGGTGGTGACGGTCTATCAGCTGACCCTGCCCATCATCGCCGAGAACCAGCGCATCGCCACCGAGCGGGCCGTGTTTCGGGTGATTCCCGGCGCTGTTGCCAAGCGCGACTTCGTGGCCGGCCCCGGCGGCCTGGTCCCCGCGACAGAAGCCGCTGAAGGTGAGTGGGAGACGGTCTACGCGGCCTACGATGGCGAGGGCAACCTCAAGGGAATTGCCTTTCCCGGCGCCGCCCAGGGGTATCAGGACGTCATCCGTTTCCTCTTCGGCTACGACCCGGGCTGCCAGTGCATCATCGGCAGCAAGGTGCTCAAGAGCACCGAGACCCCGGGGCTCGGCGACAAGATCGATTTTGACCCGGAGTTCCTCAAGAACTTCCAGGCGCTGGACGCGCGCGTCGACGCGAGGGGCGAGGCACTGGCCCACGCCATCGTGACCGTCAAGCACGGCACCAAGGCCAATCCCTGGGAGATCGACGCCATCTCCGGGGCGACCATATCGTCGAACGCCCTAGGCCGCGCCTTGAACGCAAGCGCGCAGCGGATCGTGCCCGCCGTCGAGCGCGACCTGGCGACGCTGGTTCAGGGAAAACCGCGGGCGGTCGAACAAAGTGGGACGGGACCGGCATCTCAGGGCGCGGTCACCGATTAAGCTGTAAGCGGGACACAAGAGGAGGTGAGTATCCGCGGCGTCGACACGCAGGTGCGCCGCGCGCGAGCACTGAGAGGTGAAGACGATGACAGCGACGGAAGAACAGCGGCAGGGCGTGTCCGCCTTCCTCGAGCGGGCGGCGAAGGCCATGTTTTCGGAGGAGCGGCGGGCGCCGATCGACGTGCGTACCAAGAGCGCCGATGGGGATACCGCGTTGCACATGGCGGCTCTCTGGGGAGACCCTGAGGCGGTCGCGCAGTTGCTGAAGGCAGGGGCCTTTGTCGACGAGCCCGGCGCCGGCGGGCGTACCGCCCTCTACTACGCGGCCCTGAAGGGCCACGTCGACGTAGCCGCGTGTCTGGTCGACGCGGGGGCGAACCCGGACGTCCGCATGGATCTCGGCATGTCCCCGCGCGCCGTAGCGCTCCAGCTTGGAGACGAGGCTCTGATCGAGCTTCTCGCGCCCTGACCGGATAGCGGGGGCGGCATCCCCGTCCACGGGCGGGGCATGAGCGGCTGGGCGCCGAAAGGCCCAAGGCGGCGCCCGAACGATTGCTTGGGCTTGGCGGCGGCGAACAACCGGCCACCGTCTGAAGATTGATTCCGGGGAGACCACAACGTCGAATATGGCAACCTTGCCGAATCAAGAGGAGAGGCTCACGCCTGACACCTTCCTGCGCGGATTGTGGGAGGAGAACCCGGTGTTTGTCATGCTGCTCGGGATGTGCCCGGTGCTGGCGGTGACCAACTCGACCATCAACGCCGTCGCCATGGGGCTCGCGACCGCCTTCGTGCTGGTGTGCTCCAGTGCCCTGGTTTCCCTGCTGCGCAAGGCGATCCCCAAGCAGGTGCGCATCGCGAGCTACATCGTCATCATCGCTACCTTCGTGACCATCGTGGATTACGGCATCCAGGCCATCAGCCTCGACCTGTACAACGCGCTGGGTGCCTTCATCCAGCTGATCGTGGCCAACTGCGTCATCCTTGGCCGGGCCGAGGCGTACGCCTCCAAGCAGCGGTTGACCACTACCATCGTCAACAGTCTTGGGATGGGGGCCGGCTTCACCCTCGCCCTGCTGAGCCTCGGCACGGTGCGCGAGATCCTCGGCAACGGGACCATCCTGGGCTACGCCCTGTTTCCGGAAAACTTTCAGCCTTGGGTGGTGATGATCTTGCCGCCGGGAGGCTTTTTCGTGCTCGGCGCCTGGCTGCTGTTGTTCGCTTGGCTCAGGCAGCGGCGCGAGCGGAGGATGCTGGACCGAGCAGGAGCGACCGCGCATGGCCGGTGAATCCCTGTCGTTCATCTTTCTCAACGCGGCTGTGGTCAACAACTTCGTGCTGGCCCTGTTTCTCGGCATCTGCCCTTTCCTCGGGGTTTCCAGCAAGAAAGACACGGCCTGGAACATGGGGCTGGCGACCATGTTCGTGATGCTGGTGAGCTCCATGAGCGCCTACGGCATCAACTGGCTGTTGACCGAATGGGATCTGCAGTTCCTGCGTCTGATCTGCTATATCGCGGTGATCGCTTCCGCGGTGCAGCTGGTGGAGATGTTCGTCAAGAAGTTCAGCCCGGCCCTGTTCCGATCCCTCGGCATCTTCCTGCCGTTGATCACCACCAACTGTGCCATCCTCGGGCTTGCCCTGTTCCAGACCGCCAAGCAGTACGATTTCCTGCAGAGCGTGATCTACAGCCTCGGCGCGGGCACGGGCTTCACCCTCGCCCTGATGCTGATGGCTGGGTTGCGCGAGAAGCTGGAGCTGGCGGAGGTTCCCACCGTGAGTCAGGGCGCGGCTTTGAGCCTGATGTTGGCGGGTCTCCTGTCCCTAGCCTTCATGGGCTTCGCCGGACTGGGCGGATCTCATGGTTGATGTCCTGATTGCCTCCGCGGTGATTTTCGGCGTCCTCGCGGGTTGGGTGGCGGTGCAACAGGCCTACACTCTGTTCGCCCGCCGCAATCCCATGCTTGGACCCTTCCGGCGGGAGGACGGCGGTTGCGGCAACGGCGACTGTGCCTGCAGCGGCGGGCAATGCGGCCGGCGGCGCTAGGTCTTTCGTTCTCCTCGACCATTTTTGACTCGAGCCTCGGAGCAGAATCATGAGCGAGCTGGCAATCGACATCGGTCCCAACTACGAGGCCGTCGTCAAGGAGTCCAAGCGCATCACGCCGAAAGGCGCGGCGGAGGTGCGCCATCTGATCCTGCAGGTGCAGGATCCCGCCTTTCAGTACATCGAGGGCCAGAGCATCGGTGTGATCGTGCCCGGCCCACACCCATTCGGTAATCCCTTTCACCTTCGCCGCTACTCCATCGCCAATGCGCGTTCACTGCCCTCAGACGACGGCGTCGATCTCGACATCCTGGTCCGGCGCTGCTTTTATCTCGACGAGGTGAGCGGCGAGCAGTATCCGGGAATCGCTTCGAACTACCTGTGCGATGCGTCTCCGGGGGACCGCATCACCATCCGCGGGCCCTTCCGCAGCCCGTTCCAGGTACCGCTGGATAAGCACAGCAACCTGTTGATGATCGGCACCGGCACGGGCATCGCACCGTTCCGCGCCTTCGCGCAGCTGATCTATGAGCGCAGACGCGACTGGGCCGGTCAGGTGCGGTTGTTCTACGGCGGCCGCAGCGGATTGGACCTGATGTACGCGAACGACGAGCAGACCAACCTCGCCGACTACTACGACCGCGAGACCTTCAAGGCCTTCAAGGCCCTCGCCCCGCGCTCGACCATGAGCTCGTCCCAGGCGTTGGAGCGAGGCCTGGAGGACAACGCGGAAGAGGCCTGGTCGCTGATCCGGCAGCCGAATACCCATGTATTTCTTGCCGGGTTGGGCAGGGTCGCTCAGGTGTTCGACAAGGTCATGTCGGGCCGCGCCGGGTCGGAAGAGGCCTGGCAGGGAATCAAACAGAATCTGATCAAGGAGGGCCGCTGGTCCGAGCTGATCTACAACTGACCGATTCCATCGGGTCGTTGACGCCGGGCACCGGCCGCGCCCGGCCCCGAGTGCCGCCCCCTTCCGTCAGGTGCTTTCCGGCTATTCGCCGTCGAGCACGGTGCGCCTGCCCAGGCGGTCTGACCGCCGGAACCGTTTCCCCGCCGTCGTAAAACCCCTGAAGTCCGGTGCCGATTCGTTTGCGGCCCGATCGTCGTCTATATTTCCGAGTACAAAGGTACGAAAAGGGGGCCATGACGCGCCTGGATGACAGGATCGTGCGCGAGCCCCGGACCAGGGACACGATGGGGGAACGACCAACCATGCTCCGCAGCCTGACCGCCCTCGCTCTGCTCTGCTCGCTCAGTGCTTCCCCCTTGTGGGGCGATGTCAGCGCTAATCCGACCGCCAAGGGAGTCGCCGTCTATCAGACCCTGCGGGATCGGGGGCTGTTGGAGGACTACCTGAACGACGCCGTCGGCGAGATCGCGGGGACCCTGGTCGAGGCGTCCGGACACTGGCCTGGCTATCGCCTCAATGGTCCTTATGCCCCTGGTCAGGTCAACATCTACCTGGTTGACAGTAGCCGGCTCCCCGAGGCCAACGTGCTCGAGGAGTATGGGATCGACCTCGCGCCTTACAGCATCCGCGGCAACGCGATGGCGCATGAAGAGACCGGCATCCTGTTCGTAGATTCCGGCCTGCTGAAGTCGCTCCTCGTCGCCGCCGTCCTGTTTGGCGAGTCGGGTGTGGACACGCCCATGGCCGTTGGCGCCATCCGGGCGCGCGGCATCGGCGCGTTCCGCGAGATCTGGGACCCGAGCGTAAATCCGGCGCTGGAGAGCGCGGAGTACACCGATCGCTGGGTGATGCTGGCCTCGGGGGCGCTCGCGTTCATCCTCGCCCACGAGATGGGCCATATCTACCTCGGGGGAACGGATGTCTCCCAGCGGCGCAAGCCCATGCGGTTCGCGGACAAGGCGGACAAGGACTTGCACTGGGCTTGCTCGGACCTCGTCGACGACCGGTACCGCGCGCACCAGCGCATCGAGCAGGACGCGGATGACTTCGCCGTCGAAATCCTCAGCAAGATCCAGTTCCCGGATGGTGTGCTGACGAGGCCCCTGCTGCGCTACGAGCTCGGCGCCCGCTGGTACATCGTCTACAGCCTGTCGGACCAGATGGTCGAGACCCTGTATGCGACGGAAAGCCAGAACGTCCTGTCGGCCATGCGCCAACTGCTCGGCGCGGAGGTCTACGAGGAGCTGATCGCCGCGCGGCCGAGCTCGGGGAAGGGTTCGATCCACGTCTTCTTCCCCAAGAGCCATCCGGCCAACATCCGGCGCGCCTCGGTGTCGCTGGGCAAGCTCGATCAGTCCCCCTACAGCCTCTACCACGACGAGCCGTCGAGCGCGTCCGCGGACATCGCCCTGTTCGAGATGGTGCTCTCCATGGAGTGCCGGAACCTCGAGGAAAGAAGACAGAGATAACGCCATGGCAAGCCAGCCCCACGAGACGAGCTCAGCCGAGGTCCGTGTCGCCGGGCGCGCCGCGGCGCTCGGGCTGTTGCTGTCGTCCCTGGTCGCCGCTTCCGGCTCGGTTGCCGGGTCAGTGGTTTCGAGTCCCGAGCTCGAGGCGGCGTTCCGCGCCCACTACGAGGCCCTGTCCGGGTACGCGCCGGATGACCTGAAGCTTGAGCTTGCCGAGACCATCGAAGACGCCCTCACTTCCGGGGGCCACCTGACACGCGCCTCGTTGGACTACAAGGTGCGCCAGATCGAGAGTGCGCTCCTCGACCGCCTTCGGGCCGGCCTCTGCTCGCCGTCGGCCCCAACCGCTTCGGACCTGGAGGCGCTGCGTGCGGTCGCGCTGGAAAGCGCGGCGGCCGCCGGCGAGGACGCCGCGGTGAGCTTCGCCCCCGAGGATCTCGGCATGATCGCGGGCGTGGCCGTTCGTCTGGCGCAGGGCATGCCGCGGGCGCAGCTGTGCAGGGGCTAGGAAGGGTCGGGCTGTACCGGCTCATCCGCGTCGTCCCATTGGCCCTGCTGGTTCCCGGGATCGTGTTTGCCGGAGGGCAGGATGTAATCCTGTCGGCGGAGGAGGCCTACGACCGGCTGCGCCGGACCGGCGAGCTGGAGGGGGTCAGGGTGACCGATCGCTTCGACCTGGGAAGGCTGGGTCCGGTTGATCTGGAGCCACCGTCGCCCGGCGAATACCGCATCCGTGACGTCGCCTTTGACGGGCCGGTCGAGCTCGTCGGTCAGGGGCTCGGGTCAGCTCTTCGCATCGAGCGCGCGCGCTTCGGCGCTGCCGTGCGATTGCAGCATTGCGACCTGCTGGGGTTCACGGCGCGCGAGTCCGTGTGGGCGGACGGGCTGATCGTCGCGGGCTGCGAATTTGGCGGTGTCGCGCGCTTCGACGGCAACGACTTTCAGGATGAGGTGCGGTTCCACCTGAGCAGGTTCTCTCGCCGGCCGAGCTTCGCCGACAGCGTCTTCCGGGGCAGGACCGAATTCCTCGAATGCGCGTTTGGCACCGGAGATCTCCCAACCCGCGCCACCAGCTTTTCCGACGTTGTATTCGAGGGACCGGCCCTGTTCAACAACAGCGTCTTCCACACCCGCGCCAAGTTCCAGTCCGCGGTGTTCGCGGGCGACGCGAGCTTTCTCAACGTGATCATGGCCGCCGGCGCGAGCTTCCGTAACGTCCACTTCAAGGAGGACGCGGAGTTCCGTTTCTGCCACATCTCGTCGGCGGATTTCGGTGACCGCAGCAACCTGACGCTGTTCGCGAAGCGTGCGGATTTTCGCGGCTGCGAAATCGAGCAGGCGGTGTTCGACTATGCCGAGTTCCGGGGCGAGGTTAGCTTTGTCAATGCCCGCTTCGGGGCGGGCGGCGCCAGCTTCCGCGACGCGAATCTGGGCGACGACCTCGCCGACTTCGCGGGAGTGACCTCCGAGGGGCCGCTCGTCTTCTCCGGTTCCTATCTGCCGGCCCTGCGCTTTCATTGGCGCGATATCCGTGCCCCGGTGCTCGCGGCCGGACCGGACTCGAGGGTATTGGCCGCGCTCCACGCACGCCTTGAAGATCTCGGCGACAGCGGCGGCGCCCTTGAGGTCAGCTACCAGCTATCGCGCAAGAAGTTCGAGGAAGAGGTCGCGCTCCCCCTGCCATCGCCGGCGACGGTGCCCTCCACGTTCCTCGACGCCGCCTCCCAGCGCCTGATTGCTTACGGCGAGTGGTGGTTCTGGGGGTGGCCGACGGGCTACGGCACCAAGCTGGGGCGCGTCCTGTTGCTGACCTTGGCGTGTTGGCTGGCCTCAGCCCTGCCCGTCGCCCGCGCGCGCCGCCTGATCGCGCGGGTCTCTGCGGATGCGCCGGGCGAGCCGGGCGACAAGAAGGACACGCCGGCGCGGATCTACGAGCCTGTGCCGATCGAGGATCTCCGCCAGCCGCCTGGCTTCCCCACCTCCTTGCGCGGGCGTCTGAACCTCGCGCTGCAGTTCACCTTTCGTGTCCTGTTCAAGGTCGGCCCCCGGGGAGCCCGCTTCGTGGCCCAGCAACCGGCGCGAGCCGGTGAGCGCCATTGGAGGGCGTACTTCGCAGTCCTGTGGTACCTGGGCTCGCTGTTGTTGTTGCTGATCACGCTCACGCTCGCGAACACCAGTCCCATGATCGAGAAGCTCATAGGAGCGCTCTTGCCCTGATTCGCGGTATCGGCAGAATAAGAAACCGGACACAGAACGCGAGCTAAGTTCGGGTTAAAAGAGGGGAAAAGGGGCGGCATCGCTTTTCAGCGTCTGCGGGGCGGCACGGCGCCGAATCCGCGGGGCTCCCGTAAGGACCAGGCCGATGGTTCCGGTCCCGTATGCGGCGCGGGGGGTCGACGGAACAGCGGCCAGCCCAATGGCCGAAAGCTACTCGGACGCGATCCATGAGTTGAAGCGGGACCTGGGTCCAAGGGCGGCCAGATCGCCGGCAGAGACCCGCCCCAGCGTCTCCGAGCACAGAACAGAAGAAGCGAAAACTCGAGGAACCAAGAAAATGGAGCTAAGGCAGGTCGAACAGCAGCGGACGGGACTGCAGCAGTCGTTGATTCTCATGATCATGGTCCTGGTGACTCTGATCATGTTTGTCATCCACGGCCCAGTGGAAGGCGTCTTTTGGATCGACGTGCTGGCGGTCGCCTGCCTGTTGGTCTGCCTCTACGTCCTGAGCCGGGAGCGGCAGCTGAAAAGGATCGAGGCGGAGCTCATCGATCAGGTGAGAACCATGGACCGCGAGGTCGGCCAACTCGGGCGCAAGCTGAGCGAGGAGCGGTTCGAATTGGTGGAGGAAAAGGAAAGGGCGGCAGACCTGCAGAGCAGGTTGACGGAGATCGCCACCCTCTACCGCGCCATCAACAAGGTGAATGGAGAGCCAGACGACCACAAGGTCGTCGGCACCGTGCTCAGGGCCGCGCTGGATCTCGTAGGCGGCGACAGGGGATCCATCATGCTGCTGGACCAGGACAGGGCGTACCTGCACATCGCGAGCGCCGTGGGCATCGAGGACAGTATCGCGCGCGCGACCCGGCAGCGGGTTGGCGAGGGCGTGGCGGGCTGGGTCGCGAAGTTCGGCGAACCGACGCGCATCAGCGGCAGCGCAGAGGACGACGGCCGTTTTAGCAACGTCAGCCAAAGCAGCGGCAGCGTGGAGTCCGCCCTTTGCGTACCCCTCAAGCTGCGCGGCGACACGGTCGGCGTGATGAACCTCGGTCGTTCCGGACCCGGCGGCGAGGATTTCTCCGACTACCACATGCGGCTTGCAGCCATCTTCGGCGAGCACGCCTCGGTCGCAATCATGTACAGCCGGTTGCGGCGCCTCCTGGGCGACGCGGGCCTGATGCGGTGACTTCAGAATAAGCGGTTCGCGACTGAACGAGAACCGGTCGGGTGCGAGCCCCCAAGCTCCGCGCCAGCCGCGAGTGGCGCGCCCGGAGAGACTCGAACTACCCCCCCCTCAGGTTCGAAGCTCTACGTTCGGTTGTAACTGATTGTTTTAACTAGGCATAGGGCGGCGCTCATTGCACCATTTCGTAGGAAAGTGTCGGACGATGTCGCACTGTTGTCTGAAATTTACCGGGACCGATTGGATGCCAAGTGGTGGGCGAGCGCTGCCACTCCGCGGACCCCAGCCATCCCTTTCGAGCATGGCGGGCGTCCGCGATACCGTTTCTGTTCCCGAGGGGTTCGGTCAATGCCTGGGAAAGTGCTGCTCGCCGCTGCATTCCTGATCCTTGCAATGCTCCCGGGATGTGCGAGCGTCACGAAGCCTTGGATGGCGCCCGAGGTTGCGCTGTCCGGGCTTCGAGTCAAGGAGCTGGGGCTCGTCCAGCAGTCCTTCGTCGTCACCCTGAACATTCGGAATCCTAACGACCGTGCGCTGCCGCTCAGCGCGATGACCTATCGCCTGTCCCTCGAGGGAACCGAGTTCGCGACGGGGGGCGGTATCCTCGAACGCCAGATTCCGGCATTCGGCGAGGAGACGGTTGACGTCGAGGTAATCAGCGAGCTGTTCGGGCTGCTGCAGCGACTCCCGGCGCTGGCGATGAAGGACGAACCGCTGGCCTGGAAAATAGCGGGGACCGCGACGCTCACAGGCGGGCTCGTGACCCTGCCTTACTGGTACTCGGGCGAGATCGACCCCCGGCAACTGATCGCCGCTGCGCCCCGCTGACCGCGACTCCCAGGTCTAGGGTCGGAGGAGCGACAAGGCCCGCTCCGAGTCAGCTCGCGGCCTCTTTCATCTGTCCGTCTCGACCGCCGAGCTCCGATAAGTTCGCGCTAATATACTAAGCTTCAAGGTGCGGAAGCGCTTTCCGCCCGGCCGGCTCGGTAGGCTCCGGCCGGCAACGCAGGAGGTGTTTCATGAAACGGCATTCGACATTCGCTACCGCACTGCTCGCCACCCTGCTCTTGTCCGTCCCTGTGGAGTCGCAGGCTTTCTTCGGCTTCTTCGGAGGCGGGTTCAGCTTTGGCTTCGGCGGCGGGCTCGGCGGATGGGGCGGGCCGGGTTGGTGGGGCCCCGGGTACTGGGGCGGCCCCGGCTGGGGATACGGCCATCACTGGTACCGTCCCTACCGCTGGCGCTACGGGCCTTACGGTTGGGGCCGTCGTTATTGGTGGGGTTATCCCTCCTTCGGCTATCCCTATCACGGTCTGATTCAGCCTTACGCGCTGGTCCCGCAAGTCGTCGTGCCGGCGATACAGGCCCCCGCCACGGCGAAAGAGAAATAGCTGCAAAACGAGGCGGCGGTTCCGACGCGCCGCCGCCGGGGCGGCATCCGCGCGCCCCGGCTCGGTTCCAGTCCTGCCTGCCGACTCCCTTGGGCTGGCGGGAGCGGCGGGTGATCGTGATACCATCCGCGCCCATGCTGACTTATCCCGACATCGATCCCGTCGCGCTCTCCCTTGGGCCGCTGAAGGTCCATTGGTACGGCCTCATGTACCTGGTTGGCTTCGCCGCCTTCTGGGCGCTGGGCCGTTACCGCGCCGCCCGGCCGGTATCGACCTGGACGGCGCAGATGGTGGACGACGTGCTTTTCTACGGCGTCGTGGGGACCATCGTCGGCGGGCGCCTGGGCTACATGCTCTTCTACGGCTTCGATCAGCTTGCCGAGAATCCCCTCAATATCCTGAAGATCTGGCAGGGCGGGATGTCCTTCCACGGGGGGCTGGTGGGGGTCATGGTGGCCATGTGGCTGTTCGGGCGCCGCAACGGCCGCGCGTTCTTCGAGGTCACGGACTTCATCGTCCCGCTGGTACCCGTCGGGCTGTTCACCGGGCGGATCGGTAACTTCATCAATGGCGAGCTGTGGGGCCGGGTGACCGATGTGCCTTGGGGTGTGCGTCTGCCCTGCGACCGGTTTCCGCTCGACTGCCGGGATCTGCCCGCGGGCACGGAGTGGAGCCTGCCCCTGCATCCCTCCCAGCTCTACGAGGCCGCGCTTGAGGGCGTCGTGCTGTTCGTGATCGTGTGGGCTTTCTCCGCCCGCCCCCGGCCGACGATGGCGGTGTCGGGGTTGTTCCTGCTTGGCTATGGCCTGTTCCGTTTCTCCGTGGAGCTGGTTCGCACCCCGGATGCGCATCTCGGCTATTTGGCCTACGGCTGGCTCACCATGGGCCAGATCTTGAGTCTGCCGATGATCCTGTTCGGTGGATTGCTTCTGCTTCTGGCCTATCGGCGCAAGCCCGCGGGCTCCGTGTCCGCCTAGGCTTTCAGGCGGGCACGGACACCCGTTGGTCAGTCCCGCTGTCCGCCGTCATCCCAGCGCCTCTGCCAGATAGTCCACGAACGCCCGTACCTTGGCCGGAACGAACTGGCGCGAGGGCCACAGGGCCGAGAGCGGTAGCGCCCGCGTTTCGTAGCTTTTCAGAACCGTGCGCAAGCGCCCCGCGCTCAGGTCCTCGGCGACGATGAAATCCGGCAGGGATACGATCCCCATGCCTCCGATCGCGGCCTCGCGCAGCACATCGCCATTGTTGGCGCACAAGGGACCGTCGACCTCGACCACCTCCGTCCCCCGCTCGCCGATCAGGGTCCACTCCTCCTTGAGTCCGACGTTGCTGTAGTGCAGGCAGGCGTGGCGCGCGAGGTCCGCAGGGACCGTCGGTTCACCGTGGCGATCGAGGTAGGCGGGGGCGGCGCAGACGATCCGCCGTATCTCGCCGATGCGTCTTGCCACCAGGCTGGATTCCGCCAGCGGACCGATGCGCAGCGCAAGGTCGGCCCCCGTGGCGAGGATGTCCACCAAACGGTCGTCGAGGTCCAGCGTTACTCGCAGGGCCGGAAAGCGCGCCGAGAACCCGGGCAGCAGCGGGGCGAGGGCGCGGACGCCGAACGACAGGGGCGCGGCGACCCGCAGGTTGCCGGTCGGCTCCCCGGCGTGGTGGGAGATGCGGTCTTCCGCCTCGGTGAGGGCCTGCAGTATCCCGTTCACGTCCCGGAAGTACTGCTCCCCGGCCTCGGTGAGGCTGAGCTTGCGGGTAGTGCGATTGAGCAGGCGCAGCCCGAGCCGCGCCTCGAGGCTCGAGACCCTGCGGCTGACCGCGCCCGGGGTGGTCTCCAGCTTCTCGGCGGCGCGGCTGAAACCGCCCAACTCCACCACGGCGACGAAGGTCTCGAGGATCCCAATGTCCGGTCTTTGCATGGCGCGAAAGAGTCTTTCCAGTACGGGCGCGGTTTTTTCCCTGTGTAACAGCAACTACCTTCTCCCGCAACGCCATTGCCATTCACGGGAGACGCCAATGATCAGGATTCGACCCGCCAACGAGCGCGGCCACTCCAAGCTGGACTGGCTCGAAAGCCGCCACACCTTCTCCTTCGCCGACTACCAGGACCCGCGGTACACGGGCCTTTCCAACCTGCGGGTGATCAACGACGACGTGGTCGCCCCGGGCCGTGGTTTCGCCACCCACGGGCACCGTGACATGGAGATCGTGAGCTACGTGCTGGAGGGTGCCCTGGAGCACAAGGACAGCATGGGCAACGGTTCGGTGATCCGTCCGGGAGAGGTCCAGCGCATGAGCGCGGGCACCGGCGTGCGCCACAGCGAGTTCAACCCCTCCCCGAACGAGCCGGTGCACTTCCTGCAGATCTGGCTGGTGCCGAACGAGACCGGGGTGGAGCCAGCCTACGACCAACGGCACTTTCCGGAGCGGGACCGTCGCGGGCGGCTCAGGCTGCTGGTCTCGCCGGACGGGCGGGACGGATCCATTGCAACCCATCAGGATGCCCTGATGTACGGGGCGTTGCTGGAAGCGGGCGAGTCCGTCGTCCACGCCATGCAGTCAGACCGTCACGCATACGTACAAGTGGCACGGGGTCGGATCGAGGTCAACGGACGTGCGCTGGGTGCTGGAGACGGGGCGGCGATCGAAGACGAAGCGGACATTTCTCTCAGCGGTATCGACGCCGCCGAGGTTCTCCTTTTCGATCTGCCTTGAGCGTAGGTCCCGGTCGTCCGGGCGGCATGTGAGGCTGGGTAAGCCCCACGAATTCTGGCCTGGCTGCCGGTGAAACGCGGCCCCCGGCTCGCACCGACCAACGCGGTGGCATTCTGACGAGAAGGGACTATGATTCGCGCGGAAGCGAAACCCAACCATACGACCCAGTAAACCGTTCAACCGGAGGAAATGAAAATGGGCTGGCAGGATCAATTGGACCGGGCCATCGCCGCGATCAAAGGCGCGGCGGAGAGTGAGCGGGCACGCGACATCGCGGCGAAGGCCAGGCAGACGGCGAGCACCCTGGCGCAAAAGGTGAAGGACGGGGCCGTCAGCGCGGCTGATACCCTCGTGGAGGCCAACCGCGATCCGTCCTCGATGACCGTGCGTTTCCTCAATGCCGACCTGACCGTGTTATCGCCTTCTGAGGGTATCTCCGTTACCAGGCCCGATGCGGCCACTCTGGTGATCTCGGACGGGCAAGGCAACGGGCTGGTCATCAATGCAGCTACCGATCCTGCTTTTGTTGTAGAGATGATCGGCACTGTCGCGCGCCTCAGCGGCAATACGTTCGATCTCGGGGCGGAAGACGGCAAGAATGTGGTCGTCACCAAGTTCTGAAGGAACTGCGCCAGTGGCGACGCTGAGGTAAGTCCCCGCCCCAACTCCCCGCGGACACGCGGGGCGGGGAGATCACGGAGCGGGATTCGGTTGTGCCGAGGATTGTGCTATTGGGATGCGCGGGGTCCGTTTTCGGCCACAGGAAGAGATGTTGCTCCCTCGACTGCCGCTGGCGGCAATATTCGACAGACCGAACATTGCGTGGCCGAGCACAATAGCGCAGCAATCGCTCCAGACCGGCTACGAGCTGAGACCATCCCCGAGTAGGATGTTGCATTACAAGACCTGACACCACGTTCCGCGCAATGAGCCTGCTGCGGTGGTGAAGGCTCGATCGAGAGGGACGAAGGCAAGG
>CAYNBI010000046.1:0-27475 GCA_964395315.1 uncultured Chromatiaceae bacterium
CGCATCCACGCGCTTTGCGTAGTCCTTGAGGAAAAAGAGGATCCAGGAAACGGCAATGATGACGGACAGCGGGAGCAGAATCCGGAAAAGGTAGTACTCGACATGCCGCTTCGCCGAGAATTCGAAGTTGAACCGCGAGACGGGTCTCTTGAGTATCGAGCCCTCCGAGAAGCTAGTTTCGAAAGCCGTCACCACCCATTCCTCTTCGCCGAGCTTGTCGCCGACCTCGCTGTAGCCCTCGATCTCGCGTAGGACAAACAACCACTCGGGCGTCAGCAGCTCGAGCCGGATAAAGAACTTCTGCACATCGAACGGGAAATTGCGGAAATCGAAGTCGGGGGCCTGCAGAGTGGTCGAAAACCGCTCCAGATAGGCCACCTCGCCGCTCGCCTGAACCACGACCACACGATTCTGCACCCAGCGGTTGCCCTGCTGGTTGACGACCGTGTACTGAGGCCAGAGCTGCCCCCGCCGGCTCATCTCGGCGCTGAAGGCATCGCCCGTGAAGACCTGGAAGCGGCTCTGCGCCGTCTCGGGATCGAACGCGAGCGCGGGGTCCCGCCAATGCAGCACGAGCGTCGCCACGACACCGAAGTTCTCCGCCTTCTGGTCGACGTCCGTGATCTGCTGCAGCTTTACACCAATGCGAACGGGGATCGGCTCCCGCACCAGTTCCCGGCCGGTCGGCTCGCCTTCGCCCTGGAGCACTTCAGGAGCGTTCAGGCCCATCACGAGGCGGAAGTTCCCCTCCGTGGCCTTGCCCGACGGATCGTTGCTCGAGATGGAGAGCCGGTAACCCTCCGCCTTTCGCGGGAGCAGGTACTCCAGCTCCGCACGCACGTCCGTCGCCGCGAAGTTCCCGTAGGCAACCGCTTTGTCGCTGTAATCAAGAAGCGTCAATACGGGCTTCAGATCCCCGTCAATGGCCTCCGCGTAGGCGTAGAACGTCTGATCCGCGGCCAGATCCGCCAAATGATAGTACCGGATCGGCTGGTCCAGCCTCAGCTCGCCGGCCACCGAGACGATTCCCCGGTCCAGCGCGCCCACGTCCTTCTCCGCGAAAACGAATGGGGGGCCGCTGCTGTCGGGCCGCCCGGAAAGGACATCCGGCTCGTCCACCCCGACCACGAGCCGATAGGTGCCGACCGAGGGCCGCACCAGGGAACTGCCGAGCGCAAGTCGGTAATCACCGTCCGCGGGGATCTCGTAGCTGAAGGCGGCGTAGTAGTGCCCCCCAAAGTCGTCGTTTCCGCGCAGCGCGTAGCGATCCAGAATCTGTCGTGTGACCTCGACCGGATCCCGCTCGCGGGACAAGTCGCGGACGAGTTTCTCCAGCGCATCTCGACCGATCTCGTCTAGATCGACGTCAGGTTTGAGCAGCGCGACGAGAGGGTCCAGGTGACCAGACATGGTCTTTGCGTGTACGTAAAGCACCTCGCCCGTCTTCAGTCCGGTGACCCGATACACCTGCAGGCCGGTCGTGGATACGCGCCCCTCCAGGGCCTGTATGCGAGAGGGAGGCTGGACCATGTCGGTTCCGGAATCTGCCGGCGTCTGTGCGCGGACCCGGTCCGGAGCCGCCACCACAAACACCAAGATCAGGGACAGACAGCTGCGAACGAGCGCCACGACGATCGCCGTCTGGTCTCGGGCAAACCATTTATTTTTCTCGGTATTCATGGGACGACCGCAGAAAGGTTGGCGCGGTGCGCTTGTCCGAGATACTAGCGCAAAAAGGGCTATTCGCCTGGGGTATTTCCGGCGCAATCGGGCAGCCAGTCTACCCTTCGTTCCGCCGAGGGCCCTTGGCAACCAGGGAGGATTCGCAAGTCGGCCAGACAGATCCCGGCACCGGCTTCAATGGACATCGCCAGGCTCGTCGAACGCGGTTGTCAATCTGCTCTGCTTTGCCGAGTATTGGGCTTGCTCATCAACTCCGTTGCCGTCCGCCCCGGAATCACGATGGCCGATGCAAACCGCCCTTTGCCTTTGCGCGTCGATTGCGCCCCGGCATGAGCCGACTGCGCATCGGCCTCGCTCTCGCCCGTTCGCTCGCCATTTACTACGGCGTCCCATTCCGGGCGCGGCGCCTGCGGGGTTTCTACCGCCAGTTCGTCCCGCCGGGCTCCCTCTGCTTCGACATCGGCGCCCACGTCGGCAACCGCATACGCTGCTGGCGCAGTCTGGGGGCGCGAGTCGTCGCGGCGGAGCCGCACCCCGATCTCCTGCGGCTTCTGCGGCTGCTCTATGGGGCCGATCCCGCTGTGCGCCTCGTCCCGTCGGCACTCGGGCGCGCGCCGGGAACCGCTCCCCTGCTCGTGGACGAGGGCAACCTGACCGTAAGCACGCTCTCCGCCGACTGGGTGCAGCGCGTATCCGCCGACCCGTCTTTCGACGGTCTGCGCTGGCAGAGGGTGTCGAAGACGACCGTCACCACCCTTGACGATCTCATCGCCCGTTTCGGCGAGCCCGCGTTCGTCAAGATCGACGTCGAGGGGTTCGAGGCCGAGGTCTTGGCGGGAGTTTCCCGCCCGCTTCGCGCGCTCTCCTTCGAATACCTGGAGTGCGCGCTGGATCTCGCTCTGCACTGTCTCGACCGTCTCGCCCAACTCGGCCTCTACCGCTATAACTGGTCTCGGGGCGAGAGCCACCGCCTGGTGTCAGCGGACTGGATCGAGGCCGACGGGATGCGCCGCTTGGTGAAGCGTGCCGAACTGGGCGGGGGTTCCGGCGACATCTACGCCAGACGCGCCGAACCCGGTGACATCTGAGCGACCCGTGTCCAGTGCCCGCAGCAGGAGGCTGTAGAGTTCGTGCATATCGCCCAACGCGGGGCGCTGCGGCGTCAACCCCGTGGCGAATCCCGCCGCAGCCAAGCGGTCGAGGATCTCCGTCCGACCCGTGATCAGGTGCACCGGCACCTCGCGGCTCGCCCCCTCGCCGCTCACGCTGGCGGCGGGCTGGTGATCGCCGAGCACGATCAGGATCAGGTCCGTTTCCGCCCGCAGGCGGAGATAGCCCGAGAGGTACGAAAAGGCGTAAGCGAGCGCATCGGCATAGGAGGCGCCGAGGTCCAGCCAGTCCGGGGTCTCGGTTGCCGCACGAGCGAGCTCCTCGCCGTCGTAGGGATCGGAGCTGAGAAGCCGAGGCCAATCCGGTTGGTAGGGTGGCGTCGGGCGGAACGGCAGGTGGGTGCTGATGGTGGGGAACACGGCGAACCGCGGGGGACCCTCACCGGGGGCCAGCTCCACCGCGTCGAGGCGGGCCAGGGCGAACTGATCGGGGATGCGCCACCAGCCGAAGCCGGGCCCGGGGTAATTCAGCGACTTGGCGTCCAGGATCGCGTGAAAGCCGTAGAACCTGCCCTCCGGCCAGTCCTTTCGCAGACCCGGCATCACGGCCACCGCCCGATGGCCGAATCGGCTGAAGCGATGCACCAGGGTGTCGCGCTCCTGCGTCAACAAGAGCTTGTAGGTGGCGCTGTCGTCGACCTCGATCCCGGAAAGCAGGCTCGCATGCGCCAGCCAGGAAGCACCCGCAAAGGTCGGCGAACGCACGAATGCCGAGACCACGCCGCGCCCGGTGTCCGCAGCGGCCGCCTCGAGTGATGCGCGCGCCGGATCGATCACCGGAGCGAGATCGGCGCGATCGTACGCCGTGGCCCCGTATGACTCGAGGAACAAGACCACGACGTGCGCCCCGCGCGCCATCCCAAGATCAGAGGTTACCGCTGGGGAATCCGGCAGATGATGTGCGGCGCCGTCATGCGCCAGAGCGTCCACCAGGAAGGCGGCCTGGGCGGCATAGGTCTGGGTGACGGGCTTGGCATACCTGATGTGGTTGCCCAGGGATCCGCCCAACGACCCAGCGAGGTAGAGCGCCGCGACACCACCCGCGACGACCCCCATGACGCGCCTGGGCCTGGGCTCGGACAACCCCAGTCGGACACGTCCCAAGGCCCAGAGGATCAGCGCAAAGACCAAGGCCAGCAGGAGCATCAGCCCCAATGCGGCCACGGCGACCAGCCAGGGCGGAGCGACCTCGACCAGCATGGCGGCGACCTTCGGCAGGTGCTGCGCGTCCCAGTAGAGGTTGACCGTCCGTCCGTAGAGCGCCGGCGCCGTCACCTCCGCGTAGCGCCCGATCGCGAGCAGCGTGAGCACGATCGCCAGCACAACCATCAGACCGCGGCCGGGGGCTCCCCTGAGCTCGGTCCAGAGAACCAGGCCCAGGATCAACAGGGCGATCTCGACGGACAGCTCGAGTCGGTCTTCGACCCATGGGGTCGGCCAGACGTTGTGGAAGGAAAGCGCGAGGTTCAGCAGATAGAGGGCGGCGGCCAGCAACAGCCAGCTCACCCAGTGGGAACGCTCCATTCGGCGCCAGGCCACGGTGGCCCTGCTCTATTCGCGCCGAGCCTCGAACTCGATGATCAGCTCCACCTCATCGCCCACCCAGCCGTTGTCAACGCTGTAGGTCATGCCGAAGGCGCTGCGCTTGAAGCTGCCGCGCGCCGACACGCCCATTACCCAAGGCTTGCCCCCGAGCAGACCGCCGCCGAAGGGGTACTCGCCGCTCTTGTTCCAGGTCGCCTGTAGCGTCACCGGCCGCCTCTTGCCGAGGAGCTCGAGATCGCCGTCGATCAGATACTCGCGCTCCCCCGCTCGGCGCGCGCCGGCGGCGGTAAAGGTCATCTGCGGAAACTCGGCGCTGTTCAGGAAGTCGGCGCTCTTCAGGTGCTCATCCCGCTTCTGGTGGTTCGTGAACACACTGGCCGTGTCCACGACCACCCGCAGGTCCGAGAGCTCCCCGGTCTCCTCGTCGAAGACGTAGCTCCCCTCAGCCTTGCGGAACATGCCGAGCACCTTGCTGTAGCCGACATGGTCGACGAGGAATCCGATGCTGAGGTGGTCGGGGTCGATCTCGTACCGGGCGGGCTGGGCCTGCAACGCGAAGGCAACCGCACAGAGCCCAAGCAGCGCTGCAGCGGCGACACCGACGGGACGGTGCCGGCGACGAGGCAGATCGGACGCGTTTGTCATGGCAATTCTCCAGTAGCGAGGGGACTACCCGCACGGCGGGCGAGCCAGAGGGTGTCGACGGCGAAAGAGTAGCAGAGCACGAGAAGACCCGCGCCGGCGAGCATCGCGCTCCAGCTGACCGAAAACACCGGCATCAACGCCAGGACAAGGCTCAGAACCTGGATCACGCAGACCGCTTGTCGGCGCCGACTGGGCGGCAGCGGCCGGCGCATCGAGGGCCACGCCATTCCGGCGGCCAGGAAGGCGTAGCGCAGGAGACCGGCGGCGAGCACCCAGACGCCCGCCCGGTCCAGAGACCAGACCAGCAGCGCCAGGACCATCACGAGCAGGGCGTCGATCTCCATGTCGAATCGCGCGCCGAACGGGCTGACCCAGCCGCCGCGCCGCGCGAGCCAGCCATCGACGCCGTCCAGTCCCTCGGCCAGCATGGCAAGGGCGCACGCCGTCCATAGGACGGCCGCAGAGCCGCCCTCGCCGATCAGACCGAAAAGCAATGCCGTCAACACGGCGCGCACGAGGGTGACCTGGTTCGCCGGCCCCAGGCGCCGATGCGGCTCGTGTGCCGGCAGAAGCAGCACCTGCAGGCCCAGAACCACCGCAAATCCCATGAGCGCCTTGGCGAGATAATGGTCACCGAGTGACAGGCCCTGAGCGAGGCCGGTGGCGCCCACGAGGAGCAGTACTAGCGCCGCCCCTGCGTTCGCCGCGGCGCTCCGCCGCAAGGACCGGCGCGACGGCATGGGCGGGACGACAGCCGAAGCCCGGCGTTCCCATGAAGCGGCGTTGCGCCGGCGAGGCGCGTTCCGGCGCCGGGCGTTAGAATGACGGGACATCAGGTTTCCGCTTTCCGAACTCTCACACCGCTCACAAGCCAGTGCCCTACCGCCGCCAGACCGCCTCCGCCTTCTGGGTGACCGCTCCCGGTCGCGGCGAGATCCGTGACCAAAGCCTCCCCGAGCGCAATGAAGCGGATGTTCTGGTCCGCACACTCTACACCGCCGTCAGCCGCGGCACAGAGTCCCTCGTCTACCTCGGCCAGGTGCCGGAGAGGGAATGGCGCCGAATGCGCTGCCCCTTCCAGGAAGGCGATCTCCCCGCGCCCGTGAAGTACGGCTACATCAACGTGGGCATCGTGGAAGAGGGCCCCCGCGAGCTCGCGGGCCGCGCGGTGTTTTGTCTGTTTCCTCACCAGACTCGGTACGTCGTGCCGGCGACATCGGTTCACCCGCTGCCGCTCGGCGTGCCACCGGGCAGGGCCGTGCTGGCCGCCAACCTGGAGACGGCGGTCAACGGGCTGTGGGACGCCCGCCCGCTGCTCGGTGAGCGTGTCGCCGTGGTCGGCGGAGGTACCCTCGGTTGTCTGGTCGCCTGGCTTGCCGGGCGCATTCCTGGCTGCGAGGTCGAGCTCATCGACATCAATCCGCGGCGCGCCACGATCGCGGCGGCGCTCGGAGTCGCCTTCCGCGTGCCGGACGCGGCGACCGAGGAGGCGGATCTCGTGATCCACGTCAGCGGTTCTCCCGCCGGCCTCCACACCGCCTTGCGGCTCGCTGCCTTCGAGGCGCGGATCGTGGAGATGAGCTGGTTCGGCGACCGGATGGTTCCGCTTGCACTCGGCGAAGGCTTCCACCGCCAACGGCTGACCCTGACCTCGTCCCAGGTCGGCACGGTCGCCGCGCCGGTGCGCGCGCGGTGGGATAGCAGACGCCGCATGACGCTGGCCCTCTCGCTGCTTTGCGCACCCGAGCTCGACCTCCTGATCACCGGGGAGGACGCGTTCGGAGACCTGCCCGAAGTCTTGGAACGCCTGTCAACCGACCCTGGCGACGCCCTCTGCCACCGCATCAGGTACACCTGATCACCACCCGAAAGGACCGCCATGTTTACTGTCTGCGTCCGCGACCACATGATGATCGCCCACAGCTTGCGCGGCGACGTATTCGGACCCGCCCAGGGCTTGCACGGGGCCACCTATGTGGTGGACTTGGAGGTGCGCCGCATGGAGCTCGACGCCGACGGCGTGGTCGCGGATATCGGCCGACTCAACGAGGTCCTGCATTCGGTGCTATCGGAGCTCAACTACCGCAACCTCGACCAGGAACCCGCGTTCACCGGATTCAACACCACCACCGAGTTCCTGTCGAAGGTGGTCTTCGAGCGCGTCGCGGACCGCATTCGCGCCGGCGAATTGGGTCACAATGCCCATGGTCTGACCGGGATGCGGGTCTCGCTGCACGAATCGGATCGGGCCTGGGCCTCCTACGAAGGCGACCTCACGCCCTGACGCCTATCGCTGCCGCCTTGTCGCGCCTCGCGTTCCTGCTCCCCGGCGACCCCGGAACCCGCACCGGCGGCTACATCTACGACCGCAGAATCCTCCACGGATTGCGGGTACTGGGCTGGACCGTCGATCTGGTCCTGCTCGATGAGGGCTTTCCCAACCCGAGCCGCGCGGCCCTCGACCAGGCCCGGGCCAGGTTGGCGGCGCTCGCCGACAACAGCCTGGTGCTGGTCGATGGTCTTGCCCTCGGCGCCATGGCCGAATCCGCCGCATCCGAGGCCAGGCGATTGCGTCTAGTGGGTTTGGTGCACCACCCGCTGGCGGAGGAGACGGGTCTCGGGAAGGACATGTCCGAGACCCTTCGCGACTCAGAGCGACAGGCCCTGGCCGCGGTGGCGGGGGTTGTCGCCACCAGCGCCCACACGGCGCGCCTGTTGACGAGCGCCTACGGCGTGCACACCGAGCGCATCGCCGTCGTGGAGCCCGGGACGGACCCAGCGCCTCTGGCCCGGGGGTCCGGCTCCGGGGCGCTCGAGCTACTTTGCGTCGCCAGTCTCACCAGGCGAAAGGGGCATGACATCCTGGTCGAGGCCCTGGCACAGCTGCGGGACCGTCCATGGCATCTGACCTGCGTCGGCAGCGTGCGTCGCAGCCCGGAGACCGCGGCTGCGATCGCGTCGAGCATCGACCAGTTCGGCCTGCGGGACCGGATATCCGTGTTTGGCGAAATCGACGATGCCTCGCTCGCTGACCGCTATGCACGGGCCGACGTCTTCGTGCTGCCGACGCGCTTCGAGGGCTACGGCATGGCCCTGGCAGAGGCCGTCGCTCGGGGACTGCCGGTTGTCACCACGCTGGGGGGGGCGGTCCCCGAAACGATACCGCGAGATGCCGGCATCTTTGTGCCCCCAGACGATGCCGGGGCGCTCGCCGAGGCCCTTGCCCAGATCATCGACCGCCCGGAACGCCGGTCGGCCCTCGCCGCGGGCGCACGCGCCGCACGGACCGGCCTCCCGACCTGGGAGCAGTCGGCTGCGCGTATGGCGGCGGCTTTGCGGGCGATGCGGGCGAGATGAGCGGCTTCAGCGCCGAATGGCTCGCCTTGCGCGAACCCATCGATGCGCGCGCCCGCGCCGCCGAGCTGATTCTGCCGCTAAGCACATGGCGCGCGAACACCGGGCGCATCCGCGTCCTCGACCTCGCGGCGGGCACCGGCACCAACCTTCGTTTCCTCGCCCCCCTGCTCGGCGGTGAACAGGCATGGCTGCTCGCGGACCATGACCCGGGTCTGCTCGCCGCGCTTCCGTCCGCGATGGAGCGATGGGCAAGCCGAAACGGCTTTGCCATCGATTCCGGTAGGCGCAGGGTTCGGGGGCGAGCCTTCGAGGCCGAGATCCACACCCTCCGATGTGACCTGTCGCGCGACCTTGGGTGCCTGCCCTGGGAGGACTGCGGCCTGGTCACCGCCTCGGCCCTGCTCGACCTGGTGTCGGAGGCCTGGCTGACCACCCTCGCCGAGCATTGCCGAGCGGCCCGAGCGGCCACGCTGTTCGCACTCAGCTATGACGGTCGGATGCGATGGCACCCCGAGGAGCCCGCTGACCGACACGTAAGCACAATGGTGAATAGCCATCAGCTCCGCGACAAGGGCTTTGGTCCCGCTCTCGGACCAACGGCTGCCCTGAAGGCCCACGAGATTCTCGCGTCGCTGGGCTACCGCGTCACGAGCGGACGCAGCGATTGGCGGGTCGCCCCCGACGACGAAGGCGTCCAAAGGGCGCTGATCGAAGGCTGGGAGCTTGCGGCGCGCGAGATGAGCCCCGAACTGGGGGCGGATCTGGCGGTTTGGAGACAAAGGCGGATCGCGCACATCGCTGCGGGTCGTTCGCGGCTCATCGTGGGGCATCGGGACCTGCTCGCCATTCCCATTTGACGGAGCCTGCGCGCCAAAGAGAGCGTACCCTGTCAGATCACGCGCAACAGCGCTGAACCCGTAATCCCTTCTGGCGGCCACACCCCGTACTGCGTCGGCTCGCAGTCGAAAAGGATGTCCGAGCCCATGCGGAAGACCCGGACGCGCGGGCGCAGGCAGTCCCCCATGGATTCCTTGGGCGGCAACCGAATGCCGCGGCGGCCATCTCCGATGATCACAGGAGCGATGGCGACCTGAAGCCGGTCGAGCAGACCGGCTTCGAGAAAGGCCGAGACGGTGACCCCGCCGCCCTCCACGAACACCCTCCGAAGCCCACGGCCATGGAGCTCGGCCAGAACCGCGGCGAGCTCAAGACCGTCGCCCTTCCCCCGGGCAGGAACCGACACCGCATCCGCCCCGCCCCATCGCCGGGGCGCCGCATCTCCCCCAGCGAAGGCTTGGACGACGAGGGTCCGCGCCTCGCCGTCGGTGAAGACCCTGTGATCGGGCGGCAGACGACGGCGGGGGTCGAGCACCACGCGCACCGGGTTATTCCCCTCCACCAGACGCGTGGTCAAGCGGGGATCATCCCTGGCGACGGTCTCGGCGCCGACGACGATCGCATCGCACAAGGCGCGCATGCGGTGAAGATGCAGAATATTCTCGCGGCCCGTCACGTAACAGGAGTCCCCGGACGCGGTTGCGATACAGCCGTCGAGGCTCTGCCCGAGGTGGCCAACAGTGACAGTGGAGCTCGCGCCTCCGTGACAGAGCGGCAGGTAGAGATCGAGCAGGTCCCTGACATCCGAGGGCAGCCCGGGGGCCGGTCGCCAACCGCCCTGCCGGTCCGCCATGAGCACCGCACCGCGCTCCCCTGGATGCACTTTTCTCAAGGATCTGTCGCCATCCTCGGCCAAGGCGGCGCTTCCGTCAGGCGATCGGCCCTGGCGTACCAGAAGCGACAGCGCGAGCAACGCGCTCCAGGCCGACGAAGTGTCGGATCCTTGATTCCCCCTGTGACTTTCGGCAGCCGTTTCTCGCTTGACGTGCATCTCGTCCGTCTCTGGTACGCAAATTCCTGGTAACCGCCGATCGCCGTTCCGATCAAGCGCCGTGCCCGAGGCCCCTGAGCCTGGCCAGTGGCAGCGCCGCCGTCTCTTCGACCAGTCGCGCCAGGCAGTCGGCGAGGTGACCGAGTAGAATGGCCCCGCGTTCCGCGTCGGCCCGATCAGCGGCGCCGCACACCCCCTGCGGATGCAGATCCTGGCTCATCCATCCGATTCCGACGGGCCCCTCAACGCCCAGCAGCCCGCCAGCACTATCGAGCTCGCTGGTCAGTCCCCGGAAGTTCTCCAGGGCGTGCCGATGCACGAGGTCGGGACGCAGATGGAGGATAAGGGAGGTCTCCAGTTCCCCCCCATGGAGGCCTCGCCTGAGCTCGTCGGCATCGAACAAACCAGGTGGTGTGCCGAAGGCGGAGTAATTGGCCCTGACCGCCAAGATACCAAGCTTCGCCCGCAAGCGCAGGGCCGCCAGATCGACGAGCGACTGCTGCCCGCCGTGACTGTTGAACAGGATCAGCTTGCGCACTCCGGCTGCGGCGACGGAGCGCCCGACGTCGACCCAAAGCGAGAGCAGTGTCTCTGCACCCGCAGTCAGCGTACCCGGATAGGCGGCGTGCTCGAGGCTGTGACCGACGACCAGGGGCGGCAGCACGAGCAGTGCCGGACCGGGACGCAAGCGGCGCAGGGCCTCATGCACGATGGCCTGACTGATGATGGCGTCGGTCGCCAGGGGCAGGTGCGGACCGTGCTGCTCCACGGCAGCGAGCGGAAGCAGCGCGACGGTTGCCTCCGTATCGATCGAGCCCAGTTCCGGACTGACGAGGTCCTGCCAGTATCCGCTCAGCGGCATTTCACATCACCGGTAGTACAGGTCCGCCTCACCACCCGTCGATGCGAGCGCGGCAAGTGCGACCGCTACGGCCGCCGGGACCGCCGCGACGATCAGCGTGAGGAGAGGCCGTAACGTTGGGCCGAGACGTCCGCTCACAACGGGAACCCGGCCGGACACACCGTCGGCAAAGAAGACCAGGGCGAGGGGTAACAGCGCCCAGGTCGGCGCGGTCGTGGATACCATGACCAACCCTGCCAGGCTCGCCAGCGGGATCACCGCCCCGATGGCTCCCTCCGTGCCGAACGCGAAACGTGCTATGGGCCAGTTCCAGAGCGCCACCCCCCCCGCCGCGGCCGCCAGGGCCCCGGCCATCTGGGCGATCGACAAGGATGCGGACACCAACGCAACCCCGGCAAGCCCCGCGGATGCCACGACGAGCATAGCCAGAGGCTCGGCACTGGGCGGCGCCTTCGTGCCTCGGGCAGTGCGCCAAAGAACGACCCCGCCGCCCAGCATCAGGGCTCCCGCGCCGATCATTGACGCAAGGCGACCGTTACCCACCAATGGCCAGGCTATCCAGGCGAGCGCGAGGAGGAGCGCGGCGATCGCGAGGCCTCGCGTCCAGGCGACCGAGAGGGATGTGTATGCCATGACCAAGGCGCCGAGGAAGCTCAAGCCCACCACGAACGGCCATTTCGCCAAGCCGCCCGAAGGCGGCCACGACGGCATCCCGAGCGTCAAGAAATAGGCGGTGAGCACAGCCGCTGGAATCGCAGCCGTCGCGCTCCTGTCCCCCGACCCGGATCCGCCAAGGGCACGCATCACACCAGCCAAGGCGAAGCTCAGAACCAGCGGGATGAGGGCGCTTTGAATGATTGGATGATCGACCGACATCGGGTTTGCGCCTCTCGCGGCGGTAAGGGTCCAGACCGGGGCCCGGCGGGACCCGGAAAAATGTGAACCATCTCACGTTCCGTCCACCGAGCACTGAATATAGTTCAATGGCCAGGATAACCAGTGACGAGAGACTCACCAATGGCGGTACCCCACCTCCAACATGCCCAAGGGATCGATTCGGGCTTGCGTTGCCCGAACATCGCACCCGCCATGGCCGCCAATGCGCAGCCCAGGCGCGGTACAGAAGGGGCTTCAGCCAGGGTGAGGACTCTGCAGGCCGCCGGAGACGCGAACGTCGCCCGCGAAGCCGTTTCAGATCAACTGGACCGTTTCACCCACCAGCTGTTGCCGCCGCTGATTGCCCATTTTCTCGAGAAGCACTGGCGAGCGGCGCTGATGCGCGTTCACGTCATTGAAGGAGAGCATAGCCAATCCTGGAGCGATCTCCTGGGATCGACCGAGGATCTAGTGTGGAGCGTGCTGCCGAAGACCGACGAGGAAAGCCGCAAGAAGCTGTTCGCGCTCCTGCCCGGGCTGCTGCGACGGCTGCACGCCGGCCTCGAATCTCTCGGGCTTGCTGCAACCGAGCAAGACGCCTTCTTCGCCGAATTGGCCAAGCTGCACGTGGCCGCATTGCACCCGGAGCCGCAGACGCTCGGCAAAGCGCCCTCCCCTGTCCACCCGCCCTCGGCGGACGCCGGTGAAGTGGCCCCGGAAACGGCACCCCCCACCGAGTGCGTCCAGCCACCGGAATCCGAATGGCCGGCGCAAGCCCCTCCCACCCCCGCGGCGCCACCTGTCGATCCGGTCGCCAGCCTTGGCCTCGGTGCGGTCGTTGAGTTTCGCGGAATCGGCACCTGCAGCCGCTCCATGGCCCTGACGTGGATCAGCGGCAAAGGCGGTGTATTCCTGTTCAAGTGCCGGAACGGAAGCGACACCCTCGCGCTGACGGCCTCGCGTCTCGCTGAGCGCCTGCACGAAGGCTCGGCCCATATCTACCGCTAGCGGGTCAGCGCTTCCGCTCGTCATTGCATGCCGGGAGTACGTCCGCGTCAGGCGTCGTCGTGAACCCATTTGAAGCCGAACACCTCTAGCGTGGTGCCCCCGACAGCGCCGCCCAGCATTCCCCCGAGGAGCGCCAATGGGACCTGTTGGTGGATCACCGCCAGGGTGCTGCGGGCCGCATGATCCACGGCGCCGATCAGGGGCGCGGCGACGATCCAGACACCGCCCGCGGCGGTTGCCGCCAGAAGCGCGATGACGAGCGCCGCGACCACGTGGCACGGTCGCCCGTGGCTGAACCTGACGAGCTTGATCCACCAGCTTACGGTGGCCACGTAAAGCACCCCGTTCACCGCCACCAGGAAGGCCGATGTTCCGGTGATGTGGAAGTCCTGGGCGTGCAACGGCTCGGCCAGCGTGAGCAAAGTGGCACCGATCGCACCCGCCCCCATGCCCGCCATCACCTTCGCCGGCACCTGCATCGAGCAGCGGTGCGGGAATCGCACGAAACCACCTAGCGCCGCCCCCACGGCCGCCGCGGGAACCGCGGCCTGCCACAGACCGATTTCACCCGGAAGCAGCAGGAGGACGGGCGTCGCGACCAGGACGCCGACCACGGTTCCGGCGAGCGCGACTTGTCTCCCGCCGTAGAAGGCGGCGCCTACCGCGCCGGCCAGCGCCGCGGCGGGAATCATGGCGCCGTGACCCAACCCCAAAGCGTGAAACAGGGTGTGGAGACCGGCAAACAAAGGCGCGTAGATCAGACCGATAAAGCTCCAGATCAGGCCGCGCAGGAAGATCAGACGGG
The DNA here is from genome assembly GCA_964395315.1 of uncultured Chromatiaceae bacterium. Classification (GTDB taxonomy): domain Bacteria; phylum Pseudomonadota; class Gammaproteobacteria; order Chromatiales; family Chromatiaceae; genus CAVORB01. The sequence continues at coordinate 13,839 of CAYNBI010000046.1, forward strand.
GACGGAACGGGGTGACGACAGAGGTGGACATGGTACTGCTCGGTTCGGGCCATCGGGTAATTGATGCCCGGAATGTGGTACTGCTTTCCGATCGCGCATCGGCCTGGGGCTCAACCCGAGCAGCACGCGGGTGCGTGTCATTGACAATCCTCAACCAGTGCGGCCGCGCTCCGTGTGGCGCGCGGCTCGCAGCGCCGTTGGGATGGCTCAACCGGACGCCGGCTCGCCATACAGGCGCCCGCTGCGGACCAAGGCCTTCTCGATCTCCACGGCGAAGAGCACTAGGGAGGAGAGGGCGAAGCACATCGCGAGGTCGAAAAGGGGAAGCGGCTGGGTCTTGAAGATCGGGTTGAGGAAGGGCACGTAGATCACAGCGAGCTGCAATCCGACGGTAAGGAGCACGGCGCCGAGCATGGGCAGATTGCTGGTCAAGCCGATGCTGAGGAGGGAACTGCGCTCGCTGCGCACGGCGAGGGAGTGGAAGAGCTGGGAGACCGTGAGTACGGTGAAAACGACCGTCTGCCAGTACTCGGCGCCGCTTGCAATGGCCCAGGCCTGCGACATGATCGACAGCCCGCCCACGAACAGCCCAACCCAGACGATGTGCTGCCACATGCCGTGGGCGAAGATGCTCTCCGCGGGCGGCCTCGGCTGGCGGCGCATCACGCCGGGCTCCGCCGGTTCGGCGGTGAAGGCGAGGCCCGGCAGGCCGTCGGTCACCAGATTGATCCAAAGGATGTGGATCGGCAGCAACGGCACCGGCAGGCCGAGGAACGGAGCCAGGAACAGGGTCCAGATCTCGCCCGAGTTGCTGCTCATGGTGTCTTTGATGAACTTGCGGATGTTGTCGAAGACCCGCCTCCCCTCGCGCACCGCGCTGACGATGGTGGCGAAGTTGTCGTCCAGGAGCACCATGTCGGCCGCCTCCCGGGCCACGTCGGTCCCGCGCTCCCCCATCGCCACGCCGATGTTCGCGCGCTTGAGCGCCGGGGCGTCGTTGACGCCGTCTCCCGTCATCGCGACGAACTCACCGCGCGCCTGCAGGGCCTTGACGATGCGGATCTTTTGCTCCGGGCTGACGCGGGCGTAGACCCGGATGTGCTCGACCCGCTGATCGAACGCGTCGTCCGCGAGCTCGGCGAGATCCGCCCCGGTGATCACGCCGTCGCCGTCCGCCGCGATGCCCAGCCGTCGTGCGATGGCGCTGGCCGTTCCCGGATGGTCACCGGTGATCATGACCGGCGTGATCCCCGCCGAGCGGCAGTCGGCGACCGCCCCCTGCACCTCCGGGCGCGGCGGATCGATCATGGCGACGAGCCCGAGCAAGGTGAGCCCCTGCTCGGCGCCGTCGATCGGCTCCGGCACGCTTTCGAAGCGGCGGCGGGCCAGCGCCAGCACGCGGTAACCTTCGCCCGCGAGACGCTCGGCGCATCCGGCCAAACCCTCCTCGTCAAGCCCGCGGTTCCCGTCGACTCCCAGCGCGTCCCGGCAACGCGGCAGCAGCACCTCCGGAGCACCCTTGACATAGGCCATCACGTCCTCGCCGTCGCGATGCAGGGTCGACATGAGCTTGCGGGTGCTGTCGAAAGGGATCTCTGCGATCCGCGGACAACTCAGCTCCAGACTGTCCTTGTCGTAGCCCGCATCCCGCGCGGCGGCGTACAGCGCCACCTCGGTTGGGTCGCCCACGGGCACACCTCCACCCTCGGCGACGTCGTTGCTCAGAGCCAGGGCTCGGCAGAGCGAATCCCAGGGATCATGGGTCACATCGGCAAGCGCGCGGCGCTCCTCCCCGCCGGCCACCACCACCTCCACCCGCATGCGGTTCTCGGTCAGGGTGCCGGTCTTGTCGGAACAGATGTAGGTCACCGAGCCCAGGGTCTCCACCGCGGGAAGGCGCCGCACCAGGGCCTTGTGCCGGCTGAGCTTGCGCGCACCCAGGGCGAGCGAGACGGTGATCACCGCCGGCAGGGCCTCTGGGATCGCCGCGACCGCGAGGCTCACGGCGGTGAGGAACATCAGCACCAGCGGCTGGCCCTGTAGCAGACCGGAGACGAACACGATCGCGCAGACGGCCAGCACCGCCAGCGCCAGGTATCGGCCGAAACGGGCGAGGCGATCCTGCAGCGGAGTCCGCACACCCTTCTCCTGGCCAAGCAGGCCGGCGATGCGCCCGAGCTCGGTGTCCATCCCCGTCGCGACCACCACGCCCGCTCCCCTGCCGCGGGTCACGTGCGTGCCCTTGAAGGCGATGTTGCAACGGTCGCCGAGTGGCAGGTCCCTCTCCGCCAAGGCGGGAATCTGCTTCGCTACCGGATGGGACTCGCCGGTGAGGGCCGACTCGTCGTTCTGCAGATCCGCACCGCGCAGCAGGCGTAGGTCCGCCGGGACCACATTGCCCGCCTCGAGCAACACCAAGTCTCCCGGCACCAGGTTCCGTGCCGGGCAGGTCAGCAGCTCGCCGCCGCGACGCACCTGCGCCTCTGGCGCGGCCATGCGCCGCAGGGCCGCGACCGCCCGCTCCGCCCGATGCTCCTGCACGGCGCCGATCACGGCGTTGAGCACGACGATGACGAGGATGGCGATGGTGTCCTGGGGCTCGCCGACGAGGCCGGAGACAGCCGCGGCGCCGAGCAGGACCAGGATCATGAAATCCGCGAACTGGCCCAGCAACATGGCCGCGAGGGAACGGCGGCGACCCTGGGCGACGAGGTTGGGGCCAACCTCGCCCAGCCGCCGGGCCGCCTCATCCGGATCGAGTCCCGCCTCGGCGTCGGTCCCCAGCCGCGCGACCGCCTCATCAGCCGGCAGGCAATGCCAGGCGCAAGGCTGCTCGATCTCGCGGTCCATCGCTCAGGTCTCGATCAGCACGATCACAACGACTGTGACGACGGCGACCAAAAGGGTCTTCACGCCGCTCCAGAGCCAGGAGGTGCCACCGACCCGGCCGAGGAACGCGCCGAGAGCGAAGATGCAGAGGAACGCAGTGGTGATGGCGGCGGGCAGCGGCTCCAGGGGAAGCGGCACCCCAGCGCGGGCGAGCCAGAGCGGCAAGAGGATGACGAGCGAGACGAGAACGGGCGATGCGCCGTTGACCAATGCGATCAGCCACGGCAGCACACGGGCCGCATTAGCCTGCTCGCTGCCCGAGAGATCGGCCACCATGGCCGCCTCGAGCTCTGCCAGCGCCCGCCGCCGCTCCGCCGACTCACTGAGGTAGGCGCTGGTCAACCCGCTGATGCCGAGGGCGACGGCGGCGCCGAGGCAGGCGCCGATCGTGACGCCGATGGGGACATCGCCCCCGAGGTGAAAGCCCGTGATCAGACCAAGCATGGTCAGGGCCCCGTCGAATCCATTGACCACGGCATAGCGCCGCACGATCTCCTGGGGACGGGAGGAGAGGAGCACTGCGCGCCGGCGCATCAACTCACGGGCCTCCCGTCAGTCAGACCCCGTCACCGGGATTCCTCCGTCTCGCCCATCACCTCGACCTCATCCACGCTGTGCAGCGAGGCGCCGAACTCGCCGATGGCCGCCTGGATGCGTTCGCAATCAATGTCTTGGCCCTCGACCACGACTTGGAGGGTCTCGGTCTTCTCGTCCAGTTCCACCACCGTCACCTTAACCCTGATCCGCCCCTGGCGCGCGAGTGACATGCCGAACTCGATCGCACCCGGCTGATGGGGCTTGAGGACGTCGAGCACCAACCGCTTGACCCTGACCATCAGCTCCGCAGCCCCTTCGCTCAACCGAGGTCGTAGTTCAGGATATCCGTCGCCCGACGGCAGATCTCGCGCCCGTAGTCCGTCCACAGCCCCTGTCCCCAATAGCGGTAACAGCTGGTCTGGGAGCACATGAGGTGGAACAGGGCACTGCGAAAGCGCGGATCATCGGTCGGGACGCGCGCCAGCAGGACCTTTTCGTTGAACAGCGCGCTGACCTCCTCCATCGGTCCCAGCACGTTGTCGTAGCCCTGCACCCAGGACAGATCGTTGGTCCAGCTGCCACCGTCCATGTGGAAGCGATGATCCGAACGCTTGAGCTCGTCGATCACCTGCTCCAGACGCTCGGGACCATCGCCCGGCGTCATGTGCTCCCAGATCTTGTGATGGAACAGCGGCTGGATCTCTGGCAGATCCGACTCCTTGATGCCGAGGGCGGACAGGTGCTCGAGGTACTCGCTGGCGTTCATCAGGGGCACGTCCGAGCCGCTCGCGGCCCGAACCGCCTCCATGTACTTGGGGGGGAACTCGTTCATCATGACCCCGCCGTTCTCGCCGTCGGCGATCTGGGTCACGAGCGGCGGAACTCGCTTGCCGGCCAGCTCCCACGGATGCAGGCCCTGCGCCTCATACCAGGGCTGCATCTGGGCGACCAGCTTGGTGTCGCTGCCCTGGGTCTTGACGATCGCGATGATGCTCGCCGTCTCGCCCTTGGAATTGGCGCACACCAGCCGGTGAGGCAAATGGGGCCGCTCGGGGTGGCGACCGTTCTCCGGATGCTCCACCGAGTGCTCCTGGACCAGCACCCACTGGTAGCCGCAGTCCCTAAGGGTCTTGACAAACTCGTAGGCCACGTCGGGATGGTTGGGCAGTGCCATCTCCGACGGCGAGAATCCGCGCACCCGCTCCAATGCATCCCAGCCGAACATGGCCGCGAAGTGGTGCTGCCAGGCGCGCACGTGCAGGCGGTAGTCCTGCACCGGCGTGGATGGGGCGACCGCATGTCCCCAGGGCATGCCGAGCCACTCCACCGCCCAGTTGAGCTCGGGGTTGCAGGTGATGCGCTGCAGGCTCTCGATCACGTCGTCCTGCCCCATCTGGCGCAGACCATGCAGCAAGGTGCCGGAGTACTCGAGCATGACCCGCGGCGACTTGCCCTCCCCGATCAGCTCGGGAACGAACTCCCCCATGCGCTTGTAGCACCAGACAAACACCGGGGCATTGTGGTTATCGCCGATGTCCTGGTGCTCCATCATGTACTGCAGGTTGCTGATGATCGCCGCCGTGCGCAGATCGTCGCCTCCGGCGGGGATCAACGGCTGGTGCATGTGCAGCGCGATGGCGCTGGCGGCACGGATGGCACCGAAATCGACCCCGCCCTGGTCCTTGAACAGGCTCTTGCGCGCACCCGCGGCCACTGCTTCCTGCAGCCTGGTCTCTGAACCTGAAACGTTGGGGACGCCTTCGACATATTCGGGAAGCTGCTTCACGGCATGAATCCTGTTGTTGGACAAATGTAATCGGATCGGTCTTGCGCACGAGGCGCGGGGCATCGGCGACTGGAGCGTGTGGCCGCTCTCTCCGCCACGGATGGAGGCGGGTCCGGACCATGAGAACAACCAGCCCTCGCGTCAGATCCCGGCCCTGTTCTCAGTCGCCGGTGTCGGACGGGCCACCCGTTGATGCAGAACCCACCGCGGGCGTGTACGGCCCCTCGTCGCTCAGATGCACACGCACCCGTTCGAGCGCCTGGCGAGAGCCGTCGATATCCGCGCGGGCCCTGGGTACCCACTCCTCGCCCCAGTAGAAATTACAGCTGGTCTCGGCGCGAAGCAGGCGCCAGCGCGCCTCCTCGAGCTCGTGCTGGAAGCCGGGGTCTCCAGCCAGCGCCCGTTCGATCGCCTGGTCTTGGGCCCCCTGGATCGCCTCGCTGAGGTCCTCGATCTCCCGCAAGGCCTGCTTCTGGGTCTCGGAGCCGGTCCATTGCGTGAAGTCGCGGCCGTGATGCCAGCCCGTGTTCCAGGCGCCAGTCCGCACACGGACCTCGCCATGGACCCCGTGCACGTTGAGATAGTCGCCGATGAAGGTCGGCGCCACGCGCGCGCCGCCGGAGCGGAAGCGCTCCAGAAAGGGCTGATAGAAGGCGCTCCAGAAATTGGCTCCATGGGTGGAGTTGCGGAACCAGCCACCGTTCTCGCCGTCGGTGCAGGTGGTCACCAGTGGAGGGAAATCGCACCACTTGGTGCGCTCCGTCACCTCGTCGAGGAACCACTGCACCTCCATCCCAGCCTCCTGCGCGTTGGAGAGGTCGCGATCCCGCACCACGACCACGATCTCATCTTCCCCATAGCGGGCGAGGTGCGGGCGGTAGCGCAGTTCCTGCCAGCTCATGGGACCGACAGGCTCCACGTGCTCGCTGTCCACCAGCACGTAACGATAGCCGAACCGCCGCAGCAGGGGGATCAACTCCATCGAGAAAGCCATTTCCGGCGGCCAGAACCCTTGGAAGCGCGGTCTCCAGAAGAGATGGCGGGCGATCCCAAGCCAGCGCTCGACATGCTCCGGGCGGTCGGCCTCGGGGATCAGCGGCAGCACCGGGTGGTAGTAGCCGGTGCCCAGTATCTCGAACAGATCCTGGTTCTGGAAGTGCCACAGAAGTGAACCGCAGTCGATGATGCCGTACACGCGTTTCTGGAACGCGGAATCCGACAGGGTCTCGAGCAGCGTCCCGGACATGGAGAGGTGAACCCGGGCAACGTCCTCGTAACCCCACAGGCTGCGCGGGATACGGTCGAGGGCGTACAGGATCTCCTTCGCCTCCCAGTTCCCGTCGTCCAAAAGCTGCTGCAGATTGAACGGCGGCTGGTGGAGATTGAGAACGAGGGCGTGATGGGCAATCATCCTGCGGACCCCTGTACGCTTACGGTCATTGGGAACAGATCGAAACTCTCCTCGTCCTTCGGGCGAGGAAAACCAGCCTCAGAGCACCAAGGCAACGAACGGCGCGAGCGCCATCAGCCCGACGACGGCAAAGACCACGAAGACTCTGATTGAATTTGGATGCATAGCCTGACTCCCCCGGGCGCCCGCTGCGACAATCATGGCAGTCCTCACAAACGGCCTGATTATTTTACGCCCTGCCGAATCATTTTGCCGCATGGCCGACCCAGCAACACCCGCCCGGCGAGCAGCGCCTGCCACTGAGAGGGCTGGGGCGACCCGCCGCGCGACTGCTTGATCCCGTGGGAGTACGCCGGCACTATCTGACCAGAGCCACCCAGAGCCGCACCATGCCCCACGTCATCGTCGATCCCGAGTCCAAGTCCCTCGGCGAGCGGTTTGCGCTCGTGAAGACCAAGCGCCGCAATCGCGCCCGCTACCCCGAGGCCTGTGTCACGCCGGCGACGGACGAGCCGGAGGCGCGCGCTGGCGCCGACCCCAGCCGCGACCTGCATCCGGCGATCGTCTACGGGCCCTCGAGGTCATCCGAGGGCCAGCGCATCTACTACCTCGTGCGTTGGCTCGACTGAACCCGCCGGTCCACATCTGCAAGGACGGGCGAGCGTGAGCGACCAGGCCCCACAGGCAGACGCAAGCCCCTTGCTCTCGGTCCGCGGCGTGTCCAAGTCCTATCACGACGGCGAGAGCGAGCATGCCGTGCTGCGGGACATTGATCTCGAGGTGGCGGCGGGAGAGTGCGTGGCGCTGCTGGGACGCAGCGGTTCCGGCAAGTCGACCCTACTCAATCTGCTCGCCGGGATCGATACCCCGGACGCGGGGGAGATACGTATCCTGGGAGAGGCGTTCTCGCGGCTGGATGAGCCCGAGCTGACGCTGTTCCGGCGCCGCCACGTCGGTTTCATCTACCAGTTCTTCAACCTGATACCCACGCTGACCGTCGCCGAGAACCTGGCCCTGCCCCTGGAGCTCAACCGTATCGATCGCCGGTCTGCCGCACAGCGTGTCGCTGACCTGTTACGGCGGGTGGGACTCGCCGAGCGCGCGGCAGCCTTCCCCGACCAGCTCTCCGGCGGAGAGCAGCAGCGCGTGGCCATCGCCCGCGCCCTGGTCCACGAGCCGACGCTGGTCCTCGCGGACGAGCCCACCGGCAACCTGGATGCGCGGACCGGCGAGGAGATCCTGGCACTCCTGACCGAGCTGTTCCGTACCCGTGGGCAGACCCTGGTGCTCGTCACTCACAGCCTCGCGGTCTCGCGCATCGCCGACCGGGCGTTGGCCATCGACCAGGGTCGGCTGGCGAGCGGAACCGAGCACCTCTCCTGGTGATGCCCGTCCTGCTGCGCGCGAGCCTGCGCTACCTCCGGCGCCACCCTTGGCAATCCTGGCTATCGGTGATCGGCATCGCACTAGGCGTCGCGGTGGTGGTTGCCGTCGACATCGCCAACCACAGCGCCGGGACGGCCTTCCGGGTGTCGGTGGAACGCATCTCCGGCAAAGCGACCCACCAGATCGAGGCGGCCAGCGGGGCGATCCCGGAGGAGCTCTACGTGGGTCTGCGCCTGGAGGAGGGACTCGCCGCCGCTGCCCCGGTGATCGAAGGCAATGTCCGCGTCGGGGAACAAAGCTTCACGCTGCTGGGGCTGGACCCCTTCGCGTCGCTGCCCTTCCTGCAGGGCGGGAGCCGGCCATCGGCATCGAACCTGACCGCGCTGCTGACCGCACCGGGCGCCTTGCTCCTGAGCGAGGAAGATGCCCGCGGGCTGGGACTGGAGACCGGCTCCGAACTAGAGCTCGAGGTGGTGGGCAGGCAGCGGGCGGCGTTCGTGGCGGGAACGCTTCGCTCGGACGACGTTGCGGCGCTCGGCGGGCTGATCATGGCGGACATCTCCACCGCCCAGGAGCTGTTGGACCGGATCGGCGTCATTGACCGCATCGATCTGATCCTCGATGAGGCGGAGGCGGCACAAGTCGCCGCCACGCTCCCTCCGGGCATGCGCGTGGTGCCCGCCGAGCGCCGGAGCCAGACGCTCACCCGGATGACGCGCGCGTTCCACACCAACCTCACCGCCATGAGCCTGCTGGCCCTGCTGGTGGGCGGCTTCATCATCTACAACACCATGACCTTCGCCGTGCTGCGCCGCCGTCCGCTGCTCGGCACCCTGCGCACGCTCGGCGTGACCCGGGGTCAACTGTTCGCCTTGGTGCTCGCGGAGGCGGCTGCCTTCGCGCTCCTGGGCTCCGCGATCGGCATGGCGGCGGGGATCGGCATCGGCTGGGGGCTGGTGCAGCTCGTCACCCGGACCATCGATGACCTCTACTTCGCCCTGACCGTCAGTCAGCTCGTCGTCTCCCCCTGGTCCCTCGCCAAGGGGGCGGCAATGGGCATCCTGATCACCCTGATCGCCGCCCTGGGACCGGCCTGGGAGGCCGCCGCCTCGGCGCCACGGGAGGTGCTGCGGCAGCACCGGATCGAGCGCGCCGCGGGCCGCCTGCTGCCCGGCTTGAGCGGCCTCGGAGTCCTGCTCCTGGCGGCCGGACTCCTGACCGCACAGATCCCGAGCCGCTCCATCGGCGTGGGATTCCTCGCGCTCTTCATGACGGTGGTGGGCTTCAGCCTGTGCGTGCCCCTGGGACTCAAGGCGTTCGGTCTTGCCCTGACCCCGGCTCTCGGGCGCTTCGCCGGCCCGGCCGGGAGGCTTGCAGCGCGCGGCATCAACGCCTCCATCGCCCGCACCGGCATCGCGGCCGCTGCCCTGACGGTCGCGGTATCGGCGACCGTGGGCGTCGGGATCATGATCGACAGCTTTCGCGGCAGCGTGGCCGAGTGGCTTGACTACACGCTCGCGAGCGACCTCTACCTCTCGGCACCATCCGCGGCCGAGGGCCCCGGCGGCGGCCTGCCGCAAGGGATCGCGGAGAGGCTGCGCGTGTTGCCGGGCGTCGCCGAGGTCAGTCAGGGACGTCGGGTCGAGATCGAGGCCGGTACGGGGCCGGTGCCCTTGCTGGCGCTGGAGGCGTCCTCGCGCAGCCGCGACGGTTTCCGCTTCCAGGGTCGTGAAGTGCCCGATCTGTGGAGCCGGTTCGAGGCGGGAGATCTGATCCTTGCCTCCGAGCCCTACGCCTATCATCACGGGGTCGGCGTCGGCGACCGGCTCCAGCTCTTCACCGCCCGCGGCTGGACCGATTTCGAGATCGGCGGCGTCTTCCGCGACTACGGCTCGGATCGCGGCATGCTGGTCCTCCCCCGGCACCTGTACGCCGAGCTGTGGGAAGATCCAGGGGTATCCACCCTGGGCATCGCCCTGACGCCGGACATGCCGCTGGGTGCGGCCTTGCACCGCGTTCGATCCCTGGCCGCGGCATACGATCAGGAGGTTCGGGTCCAGGCGAACCGCAGTATCCGGGAGCAGTCGCTCGAGGTGTTCGACCGCACTTTCGTCATCACCCGAGTGCTGCGGCTACTGGCCCTGGGCGTCGCTTTCGTCGGCGTGCTCAGCGCCCTCATGGCCCTGCAGCTTGAGCGGGCCAGGGAATACGCCATTCTGCGCGCGACCGGGGTCACCCGCGGGCAGCTGCTCGCGCTGGTTCTGCTGCAGACATCGGCTATAGGGCTCGCGGCGGGAATGCTGGCGATTCCGCTCGGCTGGATGCTGGGTAGCATGCTCATCCATGTGGTCAGCCTGCGCTCCTTCGGCTGGGACATGGACATGGTCGTCCCCGGCTCGGCCCTGATTCTCGCTCTCGCGCTGGCCTGGGCCGCAGCCCTGCTAGCCGGGCTCTATCCGGCGTTCAAGGCCGCTCGCACCCGGCCCGCCGAGGCGCTACGGGACGAGTGATCGCGGCGCGGCCCGCGCTACCGCACTCTCGCGTTGCCCAGCTGCTCGTAGTAGTAATCGGCGAACCGCTGGTCCTCCGCGATCGCATGGTTGAAGAACCAGCGTTTGATGCCCTCCGCGGTCTCGTCGTCGATGCAGGGGGCGCCGCTCTGCTCCAACTCGCGCCTGATCTGGATGAACTCGGCCAGCTGCAGGGAATGCGCGGTCCTGTGCTCCTCGTAATGGGGATACCCGATCGACTGCAGAAAGGACTCCTCTCGGTCGAAGTGCGCCCGCACGTGCCCGATGACCGCGTCGAGGCGGTCGAGCAAGGGAGCCGTGGTGTCTTCGGCGTCGTCGCCGCGCTCACGGCCGTTTCGGCAGAAGACCAGGTTCATCAGCCGCACCATCTCTTGATGGTCCGAGTCGAGCATTTCGATTCCCAACAGCCACTCCTCGCGCCAGATCAGCAGGCTCGTCATAGGCTCCACGGCTTCGCCGGTTATCGGCGGGTCGGCACCGGCGGGGCACCACCCGGCCAGGCGTTGCCGAAAAGGATAGCTCGAATTCGCGGGGCCGGGTATCGCACACGCGCTGGAACAGCGCTCGACGCGCCGCGCATCAGGCCGCCTGCGCGCGCGTCACGGCCACCCGGTTCAGGGCCGACAGCACCGCCTTGAGGGACGCGCTAACCGTGTCCCGGTCGAGCGAGGCACCGGCGATGCATTGCCCGTCAACCCGAAGCTGAACGTAGGCGATGGCCTCCGCGTCCGTGCCCTCCCCGAGCGCGTGCTCGACATAATCGGCTACCGCGACCTCCTGGTCGCTCGCCCGCTGCCAGGCGTCGACGAAGGCCGCGATCGCCCCCTGCCCCTCGCCGATCAGCACGCGCTCCCCGCCCGGACCTCCGACGCGGGCCTCGATGCGATCGTGCCCGTTGCGGTTGAGGCGATAGCCCAGCAAACGCGCGGGGGCGCCGTCCGCGACGAAGTGGTCGATGAACAGCCGGTAAATGGACGAGCTGTCCATCTCTCCGCCGCGGCGCTCGCTCTCGGCCTGCACCAGCCGCGCCAGCTCCGTCTGCAGCCAGCGCGGGATCTTCATGCCGTAGTCGCGCTCCATCACGAACGCGACACCGCCCTTGCCGGACTGGCTGTTGACGCGGACGATGGCCTGATAATCGCGCCCGATGTCTTTCGGGTCGATGGGGAGATAGGCCACCTGCCAGGGCCCGTCCGGGCGCTGCCGGGCCAGGGTCTTGCGGATGGCGTCCTGGTGGCTGCCTGAGAAGGCGGTGTAGACCAGCTCGCCGACCCAGGGATGACGCGGGTGCAGGGGCATCCCCGTGCAGGCGCAGACCACCTCGACGATCCGGTCCGGGTTGGACAGGTCGAGCTCGGGGTCCACCCCCTGACTGTAGAGATTCATCGCCAGGGTGACGATGTCCATGTTGCCGGTGCGCTCGCCGTTGCCGAGCAGGGTGCCCTCCACCCGATCCGCGCCGGCCAGGAGCGCCAGCTCAGCGGCCCCGACCGCCCCGCCGCGGTCGTTATGGGTGTGCACCGAGATCACCACGGCGTCCCGCCGCGAGATGTGGGTGGCGAAGTACTCGACCTGGTCGGCGAAGACGTTGGGGCTCGCCACCTCGACCGTGGCCGGCAGGTTGATGATGCAGGGCCGACCCGCACTCGGACGCCAGACATCGAGCACCGCCTCGCACACCTCCACCGCATACTCCGGCTCGGTGGCGGTGAAGCTCTCCGGGGAGTATTGGAAGGTCCACTCGGTCTCCGGGTACCTGGCGGCCTCCCGCACGAGCAGCTCCGCGCCGCGCCTGGCGATGGCCTTGACCCCTTCCCGGTCCTGGCCGAACACCTGCTCCCGCTGCACCGGCGAGGTTGAGTTGTAGAGGTGCACGATCGCCCGCTCGACCCCGCGAAGCGCCTCGAACGTCCGCGAAATAAGGTCCTCGCGGGCCTGGACCAGCACCTGTATCGTCACGTCTTGTGGGATGCGACGTGCCTCGATGAGCCAGCGGACGAAGTCGTGATCCGGCTTGCTGGCGGCGGGAAACCCGACCTCGATCTCCTTGAACCCCGTGTCGAGCAGCAGTTGCCACATCCGGCGTTTCTGCTCCACGCTCATGGGCTCGAGCAGGGCCTGATTGCCGTCACGCAGATCCACGCTGACCCAGCGCGGCGCGCGCTCGATGACCCGATCCGGCCATTGGCGTTGCGGCAAGGGGACCCGCGGGGCGGGACCGTATCTTCTGTGATCAAAGCGGCTCATCGGGTATCTCCCTGATCGCTCGGGTTGCTGTCGTCAGTTTCACTGCGGCCTGCGTCCTGGTAGGAGCTCCGGCCGTGCACGGCGCTGGTGGCGCCCGCACCTGGGATGAGCCCGTGCCTTGTGGGCCCAGGCCCGGATCGCCCTCTTGTGGAGGACGGGGATAGGTTAGCGAATGGCGCCCGGCAGGGGATTGCGATGTCGTGTTTGAAATGCGTCCAGAAATTATTTTTCTGCCGTATTTTCTACTTTTTTGGCAATAATTCACTTTCCGATACGAAAAGGGGGCAAGATGGAGCTCGACCGTTACGACAAACGCATCCTCGATGTGCTCCAGCAGGAGGGGCGCATCAGCAACCAGGACCTGGCCGACCGCATCGGCCTGTCCCCCTCCCCCTGCCTGCGGCGGGTGCGCGCCCTGGAGGACGCCGGCATCATCACCGGCTATCGCGCCCTGCTGGACGCCGGGAAGCTGGGGCTCGACCTGATGGCCGTCCTCAGCATTTCCATGGACCGCCACACGCCCGAGCGCTTCGCCGCCTTCGACGCCGCCATCAGGGCCCTGCCGGAGGTGCTGGAGTGCCTGCTCATCACCGGCCGCGACGCGGACTACCAGCTGAAGGTAATCGTCCGCGACATGGCGGCCTATCAGGACCTGCTGTTGAATAAGATCACCCGCATCGAGGGGGTCACGGGCGTGCACTCCAGCTTCGTGCTGCGGCGGATCGTGGAGAGCGCTGTTCTACCGATTCCCACGTGAGTGAGAGATAGGTGCTCGTCACCCAGAACGGCCGGGCAAAAAAAAAACGGCCCTACCCGGACCGTATGAACGCCTTGCGCGTGATGAGCAGCT
>CAYNBI010000047.1:0-11610 GCA_964395315.1 uncultured Chromatiaceae bacterium
CCCCGAGGAACCGGCGAGTCAGGACCCCGGCGCGCTCCTCGCCCACGACAATCAGGACCGCGTGGCCCAGAGGCGGCCCGGCGGAGACGGACGCTACCTGCTGGCCTCCGGCACCGGAGGTGTCCTGCCCGTCGACGATCCCCTCGCGGCGCACCCGCTCCTGGTCATCGCGGACATCGACGCGGCGGGCCGCGAGGGCCGCATCCGCCTCGCCCTGCCCATCAGCGAGGCCACCTTGCGCGAGGCATTGGGAGAGCGCATCGAATCGCTGGAAGAGGTGTCTTGGGACCCGGTCCGCGAGGCCGTGATCGCACGCCGGGAGGAGCGGCTCGGCGCCTTGACGCTCAGCTCCCAACCGGTGCCCGTCAGCGATCGGAGTCAGGCGGCGAGGCTGCTCGCGCGACGGATCGCCGGGAACCTGGACCAGGCGCTGCGCTGGACCCCGGAGGCGCGCCAGCTTCAGGGCCGGGTCTCGTTCCTGCGCCGGGAGGAGCCCGACGGCGGCTGGCCGGACCTCTCGGACGACTGGCTGGACGGCAACCTCCCTGTATGGCTCGGCCCCTGGCTCGAGGGCAAGCAATCGCTGGCGGAGTTGCGCGCGCTGGACCTGCAGGCCGTTCTGCTCGCACTGCTCGATTGGGCGCAGCGCAAGCGGCTCGATGCGCAGGCCCCCGAGTTCCTGGTCACGCCCGCGGGAAACCGGCGGCGTTTCGACTACTCCAAAGGTGAGTCCCCGGTGATGGCGGTCCCGCTACAGGAAATGTTTGGCGCCGCGGAGACCCCGCGGGTATGCGGCGGGCGCGTGCCCGTGATGCTGCACCTGCTGTCCCCCGCCCGCCGTCCGGTGCAGGTCACCCGCGATCTTGCGGGCTTCTGGGCCCGCGGCTACGCCGAGGTGCGCAAGGAACTGCGGGGCCGCTACCCGAAGCATCACTGGCCCGACGACCCGATCAACGCCAAGCCCGTCGCAGGGGGAGTCAAGCGCCGACGACAGGCTTGAGCGGGATGTCGCGGCCAACACGCCTCCCTACCCGCCAACGGCGGCGTACTCCGTAACGACAATGATCCCGATGGCCAGCACCCAGGCGAGGGCCCTGAACACCGGCTCGTTGTACCACTGGGTGTAGGCGCCGTCGTGGATGGACTCGATGCGCTGCACCAGGCGGCGCAGCTTCTCGGACTGGGTCGGGGCCGCTGCCTGCTCGATACCGGTCACCTCCTCCCTGAGATCCTCTACCAGACGCTCCCGAACCCGCCGCGCCGCGCCGCGCAGCCGCAGGCTGGAGAGCAGCCCGATCCCGATCGAGAGCACGATCAGGACCATCACGCTCACCGGCGTGTTCCAGTTGTCGAAGCGCGTGCTCAATGACAGCAGCAGAAACAGGATGATGATAAACGGGAGATGGATGACCGTGGCGGCCGGCCCGGTGCGGTCGGCGATGAACTCCGTGGTGATCCAGTGGCCGAGCGGCCCCCGGGTCTGCTGATCCACGGAGCAGCCGGCGGCGTGGGTGTTGACCGGCCACCTGATGCGCTTGCCCTCGAGACGGCGCAGCAGGCCGCTGCAGAGCAACGCCTCGTCCACCGCGCCGAACAGCAGCACCATGAACGGCACCCCGACGAGGAACCAGGCGTTGAAGAAGGCAAACCAGTAGGCCGGTTCGCCGCGATGCGGGGTGATCGGGTCAACGAAGCCGTAGACCAGCACGAAGGCGAACAGCCAGAACAGGGCCGCGGACGGCAACACGCGGCGCAGCCGCGCGGCGGGGGACGCATGGCAGCAGTACAGCCCCCATTCGCTGGTCGCGCATAGCTCCTTGGCAGCGGCATCGCTGCCGCGGCGCTGCGACCCGCCGAACAGCCTGCAGATGCGCTCCGCGATCGATGGGACCGGCGGCAGCTCAGCGCTGACCCGGGGATGGTCGTCCGCCGCGCGCCAGAAGGAGAAGCAGGGCGCCGACCCCGGTTCCGAGGCGCCCCCG
Source organism: uncultured Chromatiaceae bacterium (assembly GCA_964395315.1). Classification (GTDB taxonomy): domain Bacteria; phylum Pseudomonadota; class Gammaproteobacteria; order Chromatiales; family Chromatiaceae; genus CAVORB01. The sequence goes on from CAYNBI010000047.1 coordinate 1,983, forward strand.
CCGAGCTCATATCGAGCTTCGATCCGGCGGTCCGCCTGACGAACCTGCCGCCATCCGAAGATCAGGCACAGGCAGGCGGCCCAGCCCGCGAGCAGGCGCACGATCTCCGAGGGCCAGATGCTGATGCCGCTGAACCAGGCGAACGGCTCCTCGTTCATCGCGACGACGGGCAGCAGCCAAAACAGGGCCGCTGCAAGATAGATCAGCGTGACGATCAACGCCCCGTATCCGGCAACAATGGATTCGGGCGTCGTCATCCGCAAAGCGCTTGAAACCGGCGCCGGCTCCGGGGTCTCGCGCTCGCCGGCGTTCTCCGCCTCCGCGCCCCCCGCTTTTCCGTTGCCTCGGCGGCGGGGCCATCCCAACCAGGCGTGCACCCGATGACGCAGAGGCGGCGCCGCCACCGGCACCAGAACCAGCGCGAGCATCAGGGTCAGTGCCACGCTCGGCGCGTGGGAGCCGAGAAACTCCCGCATGCCGGACCGCCACGGCTCGGGATGCCTGCTAGCCACCGCGCGCATCGACGCCTGCTCTGGGTCCTCGGCTCCCGTGTCCGCGTCATAGGCGGTCCGGTCCGCCGAGCCCGTCGAACGGCCGGAATCCGGCTGGGTCAGGCCGAAGAAGCGGCCATAGCCGACCTCGAACACCCGCGCTGCCTCGGCGGCGACGCGGGAGGCGTCCCGCGGATCCGATCCGCTGGTTCGCCCAAGCTCGTCCTCGCCTCCCTGCAAGGTGCGCAGGACGGTGAGGAAAAGGGCCGTCTGGTAGGAGTGGCGAAAGGGCGGGATCTTGCCCTGCAGGTCCTCGCCCCCGTCGAAGGAGCGGCGCAGGGTCAGACCATAAGGCGCGGCGATGACCAGGTTGCGCGTCCAACGGAACACCTTGGCGTCGAGAAATCCGGCGTCCAGGTCGGTGGTGAAATACAGGTGCGCGGGAAACTTTTCCTTGAGCGCCTGCAGAATCATCAGCTTGTCGTAGTAATCGTTGCCCAGGATGCCAAAGGCCTTGATCGAGCCCTGGTCCCGCTGCTTGAGCGAGCGGTCCAGCTCCTGGATCTGCAGAGCGAGACGGCGCAGGTAGTCGTACTGGCCAGTGCCCGCGGCGGGCTCCTTGAACCCCGCGTCCGTCCCCGCTGCGAGGGCCAGGATGTTGACCTTGCCCTCCTTGTCCACCGCGGCGGCCGCACGCGCAGCGACGTCCCCGTCCAGTCCGCGCACGTAGGAGAAGCCGTGCACCCAGGGCAGTCCGTCCTTCAGGCGGTCCGTGCATTGGTCCCGTGACGTCCGGGCACAGGCGTCATCATTATCGCCCGCGCATAGGCTCCGCGACTCCCCATCGCACCAGCGGCGCCGGACCTCCTTGGTGAACAGCACCGGCAGCGTGCGTCCGAACTTGGTGTCCCACTCGGATACAACCACCACGTGGTCGCGCGCCGCCTCCGCGGGACCCTCGCCGGAGCCGAGCAGGCGGTCGAGCCGAAAATCGCTGAACATCCCCGGAATCTTGCTGGCGTGCCCGTAACGCGCGGTTGGGTCGATGCCCCGGCGTTGGAGCTCGTCCACGAGCGCGGCGATGAGGACATCGTCGGTGGCCACCGTCCGTTGCACGGCCAGGGTGGCGCAGCGCGTACCCTGCCCGTTTCTGATCTCGACGGGACCGTCCGGCACCTGCTTGGGCACCAGCTCCGACCAGGGGGCGGTAGCGAGCGGCGATACCAGCTTGAAGTTGACCGGCTCGTCTCCCCAGAGGCCTGCAGGCCCGCCAGCGTCATCCGCGCTCTGCTCCGGCCCGTTGTCGATGTGGGCATAGCTGTTCCGGCAGTCTCCGCCGCTCCATCCGAGCAGCTCCACGTACATCGCCTCCAGGCTGTCGGAGCTCACGGGACCGACTACGCGCACGGCGCAGGACCCGAACCTCGCCGGGCGCGCCGTGCGGTCACCCTCCCCTGCATCGCCGGTTGCCTGCCCGCAGACAAACGACGGTGCGCCGCTCGCATCGTTTCGTTTTGGATAGCCGAGGTCCGCGAGCATGCGGTCGACCATGGTCAGGGGTCCGGACGCGCCAGCCCCCGCCGCATCGCCGCGGAGGATTTCGGTCTCGCTGCCCAGGTCACGACTGACCGCCTCGTCATTTAGCCAGAGGACCAGAACCAGCCGCCGCTGCGGCCCCAGGTCTTGCTTGAACGCCTCGAACGGTACCTCGACGGTGAGGCCCGGGTTCCCCGTCGGACTCCAGCGCCAGACGCCGACGCGGTCCGCGCGGAGCGGCGGAAACCCGGCGGCGGCGAGTCCTGCATGAACGGCCACCCGTATCCGCAGGCGAGCCTCGCGCACCGCCGGGTGGGGGGCACCCGAGACCATGACCGGCATGATCAGCAGCCGCGTCTCCGCGTTGGTTCGGCTGAGATAGCGCAGATAGCTTGTGACCGGCGGCCCGGACGCATCGGCATCGGACAGCCTGTCGGCGCCGGATCTACCCTGATCTCCGCTCGGCGCGGGTACCCGGGCAACGGCCTCGAAGGGGTCCTCCCAGATGCGCGCCGGGACGTTCTCGAAGGGACCCGAGGGCTCAGGACTGATGCGGGCGGCTGGAGGGCGATCGGATTGAAGCGGCGGTTGATGCAGTAGGGCGGCCAGCACCAGCATGGCGGCAACCAGGATGCCGGACAGGTTGATCGGAAGCTGCTGTCCGCCCATGGCAATCTCCTGACCCCTTCGCTATCCCGCCGGACAAGGCGTGGTCGGCTCGGCGCGCGTCAGCCGCCGGCAAGTAGGCCCAAGTTTAGCGGCCGGGAGAGGAACTGGAACGGAAATTTCCTAACGTGCAGGTAGGAGAATCCTGAACATGCCCGCGAGCGCACCGAACCGCGTTCCGATTGATCCGCCAACTTGGCATGCGATCGAGCGAAAACGAGGTCCGCGGAGGGTGAGGCCTGGTCGACTCCCTTCAGGACGCGTACGCGGGCTGGATGACGGCGAACACGGCGCCCTGGGGATCCTGGAGGTAGGCGAAACGGCCCACGTTGTCGATCTCCATGGCGGGGAACAGGGTCCTGCCGCCGAGACGCTCCGACTCCGCCACGGTGGCATCGCAGTCCTGCACGCAGAAATAGACGGTCCAGTTCGGAGGCACCGGACCCCAGTCGTCGCCGATCTTCATCATCCCGCCGACCTCATGCCCGGCGCCGACGAAGATCTGGTACTGACCTTGCGTCACGCTCTCGCTGGTCCTGGCCGTCCAGCCAAAGAGACCCTTGTAGAAGCCCTCAGCCCGCGCCGTGTCGCCGGTCTGCAGCTCCAGCCAGCACTGGGAGCCGGGCGCATTCTGCAGCTCGGCGCCGGCGTGCTCGCCCGGCTGCCAGAGGCAGAATACGGCGCCGGTCGGGTCCTGGATCGCCGCCATGCGCCCGGCGCTCATCACCTCCATGGGCGGCATCAGAACCCGTCCGCCCAGGCGGACGGCGGTCTCGGCCGCCGCGTCGGCATCGTCCACCGAGACGTAGGCCTGCCAGCGCGGGTGATCCCCCATGTCAGGACCCAGCGGGAACAACGCACAGACGCGCCTTCCCTGGTAGAGCAGCATCGTGTACGGAACTCCCTGGTCCGTGGGCACATCGACTGCGGTCCAGCCGAAGAGCCGGGTATAGAAGTCCTGTGCAGCGCCGGCGTCGGTCGTGGCGAGATCAACCCAGCAGAAGGTTCCGGGTGCATGGGTGGCGCTATCGCTCATTGCTGACACTCTCTGGTCACGCGTCTCTGACGGAATCGGGCTCTTCGGCCGCCTGCTTCAGTGCCGGGGCGGCGGGCTGCGCCTCGATGACCCGCAGCGGCTTCTCCCGGTTGAGCAGGCGCCGGGCGCCGAAGCCCAGCCGATCCTGGCGGGCGCGCACCCCGTAGCCGAGGGCCGCGCCGCCGGCGGTGGATAGCGTGAGCAAGCCGAGGGTCACCATCTGCGTCATCAGCAGGACCACCCCGACCCCGGCCGCACCGCCGATCATCACCCCGGTCTTCAGGTTGCTGCCGCTGCGCGCCCGGCGGCGCTCGCGATCGAGCCTGCGCTGGGAGGTCTTGACCTCCTTGGTCTTCTCTTGTTCGGCGCGCACGCGGATCTTCTCCCGCTCACGGGAAAAGCTCTCCTTGGCCCTGGCCACGGACTCGCGGCGGGCGCCATCGGCAATGGAGGTGAACCAGAGGGCGGTGAGCCCGCCGATGCTCAGGTTGAGCAGGAGAAAAAGCAGACCCGTCTGCTCGAGGTTCGTCTTGAGGGCGGTCACCACCAACAGCACCGTGGCCCCCTGCACGAGCAGGATGCCGATGAGGTACCTGACGAGATTGGTGACGCTGAAGCGGAACATGAAACGCCGTTGAAGCCCTTTGCCTGCTATTGTCCCCCAGCCTGCCCGGACGCCGCATCCGCTTTTCGCGTCACGCCGGGAGACGAAGGGCGATTGCGGCTACGGGGTTCTGCCTCTTCCGAGATAATAGCCTACCGCTCCTCGCCACCGCACGGATTGAGCCTAACTTGGCGACTTCACCGTAAGACCGAGTGAACCGCCCCTGTCATCCCCGGGACCGCTTTGCGCGAGTCAGGCAACTCGGCCGGAGTTTGTGAGCCGAGCATCGATTGCGCTAATGTTTCGTTCTGAGCTTTGCGCAGGGGATGAACCCTGACGGGGAATCGGACGATCAAGGACCAACGGCCAGCCAGAGGCCTCAGCGATTCCTGACCGGACTGATCTCGAAGGCGCAATTTCCGATGAATACCTACAGCGAGTTCGGGATCTACCCCAGCGCGGAAGCGCGATCGATGCACGTCCTGGTCGTTGACGATTCGGACGACCTGCGTGCGTTGGTGCGTCGTTTCCTGCAAGGAGGGGGATTCGCGGGCATCTCAGAGGTCGCGTCGGCCGAGGAAGCCTACGACCTCATCGGGCTTACGAGCCGGGATAGGGCCGTGCCGGTCTGGGTTGACCTGATCCTGATGGATATCGATCTGCCCGGGGCCAGCGGAATCCAAGCCTGCCGCCGAATCAAGTCCGACGCCCGATTCCGCGACGTACCGATCGTCGTGATCACGGCCAGCAACGACATGACCTTGCTGCGGCAGTCGTTCGCCGTCGGTGCCAGCGACTACATCACCAAGCCGATCCACCGTGTCGAGCTATTGGCCCGGGTGGATTCTGCGTGCAGGCTCAAGGTCGAGATGGACCGCAGGAAGGAAAGAGAGCAGGAGCTTCTGGAGGTGAAAAGTGTCCTCCAACGCGCAAATGAAGAGCTGGCGCGCGCCAATCAGGAGCTGGAACGCCTTTCCCGCGCCGATGCCCTTACCGGCATTGCCAACCGGCGCCTTTTCGACGAGATATTCGAACGGGAATGGGACAGGGCCAGGCGCGACCAAAGCGCGCTCTCGCTGGCCCTTGTCGATATCGACGAGTTCAAGCTCTACAACGACACCTATGGTCACCAGCGCGGCGATGCCTGCCTGAGGGCCGTGGCGCAGGCCCTGGATTCCAAGGTAAGGCGCAGTTCCGACCTCGTGGCCCGTTACGGTGGCGAGGAGTTCGCCGCGATCCTTCCCGGCGTCGGCGAGCAGGAGGCCTTGGACATGGCATGGTCATTGACCCGACTGGTTGCGGATCAACAGATCGAGCACGCATCCTCGAGGGTGTCAGACCACGTGACTGTCAGCGTTGGCATTGCCACGACGATACCGTCTCCGGAGCAGATGCCAACGAAACTGATCGCTCAGGCCGACAAGGCACTGTACCGGTCCAAAGCGACCGGGAGAAACCGCGTGACGCACGCGCGGGACATGCCTGCAGAAACCGGCCCCGGCGCTCACTAGCAGGCCGCAGACGCTTCTCTGGCCTGCACGGGGCGCGTCTCCCCTGCTTTCAGCCCCGAATCCGGGGGAGTAGTTCCGCCTCTCGGCGGGTGTCGGGCATCGCGTTAGCCAGGCATCCCACCAGCCGTTGAGGCGCCCGAGACGCAACAGGCTGTCGGCGGCGCCGCTCGTTACCCTCGGCCTGCATCCAGCCCGGGCGCCCGCGAGGTCCCGCGCTTGCATCCCGGTCCCGAATCCTGCAATGCTGCCGTTGCGATCGAACTTCCCGCAGCGCAAGTCATGACAGGCATCGAGAAACCCTTTTCTCCGGCATGCGAGGAAAACAAGCTCCCGATTCGGGACGTGCTTTCGCTTTACCTTGCCGACGCCGAGACGCTGCTCGAGATCGGCAGCGGAACCGGGCAGCACGCCGTTTTCTTCGCCCGAAGCTTTCCCCGCGTCCGCTGGCAGCCGAGCGACGTGATGGAGAACCTTCCGGGTATTCGCCTGTGGCTGGACGAGGCGCGGCTCCCCAATCTCATGGCGCCGATGGAGCTCGATGTCACCGCCGAGTGGCCAGAGGATCGCTTCGACGCGGTGTTCAGCGCCAACACGGCCCACATCATGTCCGAATGCGAAGTCGCGGCCATGATGCGCGGTATTCCCGGAGTGCTGGTCGAGGGCGGGGTGTTCGCACTCTACGGGCCGTTCAACTACGGGGGCCGTTTCACCAGCGAGAGCAACGCGCGCTTCGATCTGGCACTCAGGCAGCGCGACCCGCGCAGTGGCGTCAAGGACTTCGAGACGCTCGACGCCCTGGCGTGCGCGTCCGGGATGTCGCTGGCCGGAGATCACGAGATGCCCGCGAACAACCGCACCCTGGTCTGGCGGCGGGTATGAGCGGCGGCAAGAGATCACCCGTCACCCAGGCCGTGCGCGCGCTGCGCGCCGCCGGCATCGAGTTCGAAGACCACCCCTACCCTTACGTCGAGGGGGGCGGCACCACCCAATTCGCCCGCGAGATGGGTGTCGAGGAGCATCGGGTAATCAAGACCCTGATCATGGAGGACGAGAACGCCAACCCCATGATCGTGCTCATGCACGGCGACCGGGAGGTGGCTACCGGCCTGCTCGCGCGCGCGATCGGGGTCAAGCGGGTCCAACCCTGCGACCCGAAGACGGCCGACCGGCACTCGGGCTACCGGGTCGGGGGCACCTCTCCCTTCGGCGCCCGCCGCGCCATGCCCGTCTACTGCCAGGCGAGCATCGCGGACCTGCCCCGGATCTACGTCAACGGCGGCCGCCGCGGCTACATCATCTCGCTGGCAACGCAGGACCTCCTGACCCTGCTCCGCCCGACTCTGGTCGATGCCGCACACTGATCGGCCACCGCACACCCGGCACACACTTGCCCCCAGGAGCCCAACCCATGTCCAAACCCGTCTGCGTCATCGTCGGCGCCGGCCCCGGAAACGGGGCCGCCTTCGCCCGCAGGTTCAGCCGTGCGGGCTACCAGGTCGCCCTCCTCGCGCGCCGCCGCGGTCAGCTCGACGCCTTGGCCTCTGACATCGAGCACAGTCGCGGCTATGTCTACGATGCAGTGAATCCCGACCATGCGGAAGCCGTGCTCGAACGTGTTCGCTCCGAGCTCGGACCGCCCTCGGTCCTGGTCTACAACGCCTCCACCCGCGACTTCGGCGACATCGACCACACCACGCCGGATGCCTTCGAGCAAGCCTGGCGCGTCAACAGCTACGGGTGCCTGCTGGCGGCGAAGGGAGTGCTGAGGGACATGCGGGCGGCTGGCAGCGGCAGCATCGTCGTCATCGGCGCGACCGCTGCGTGGAAAGGGGCCGCCGACTTCACCGCCTTCGCCTCCGCCAAGGCTGCCCAGCGCAGCCTGGCCCAATCCCTGGCCCGCAAGCTGGGACCCGAGGGTATCCACGTCGCATACGTCATCATCGACGCCGTGGTCGACATGCCCTCTTCGCGCGCGATGCTGCCGGACAAGCCCGACGACTTCTTCGCCAGCCCGGACGACATCGCCGAATCGGTGTACTTTCTCACACGCCAGCCGCGCTCTGCCTGGACCTTTGAACTCGACCTGCGTCCCTTCGGCGAACACTGGTAAGCCGCTTTCCCCGAACAGGTCACCGACATTGGCCTATAATCCGGCCCTAACCGAGGCCGTAGCCACAAGGAACCCGCAATGCGTAACAAGAAACCCGTCTCCCTCCTCATCGGCCTTGCCGGCGCAATGCCCGCCATCGCACTCGCCCTCGACCTGACCTTTCTCGACCAGGCCCCGATCCGCTTCATGAGCGACGCCGAGATTGACATGATGGAGGCCACGGTAGTCGAGACACTGGACAAGGCGGCCGACGGCGAAACCCTCACTTGGCGCAACGACGACAGCGGAAATTCCGGCAGCGTGACGGCGGTCAAGAGCTTCAGCGAAGGCGACCTGAGTTGCCGCCGAATCGAGATCGTCAACCGGGATGCCAAGGCGACCTTCGGCGGCGCAAGCTCGATGTTCGACATGTGCCAGATCGACGGCAGCTGGAAGATCCTGCGGCAGCGGCCCTAGCTGTCTGCGGCGCGCCGCGCCGGGGGACCGGCCAGCCGGGTCGCGAACACCGGTCCGCGACGCCAGAAGCGGCGCAGAGCCCGGCGCGTCACCCGGAACAAACTGCCGTCGCAGGGATCGAGATCCAGCGGCTCGACGCGCCCTTGTCCGACGGCATCCAGGAGTCCAGAAGCCAGGTGCTCCAACCGCCTGATCCCGAGCACCCAGGCGTCCGGATCCGCATCCCGCACCGCCGGCCAGAGGCGGTCCCAGAAGACCAGTAGTCCCTGCCCCGACTCGTCAAGGGCAAGCGTTCCTTCGTCCTCTGGCACGGGGCCATCGTTCGCGCCCGCCGCGCGCGCGAGCCCGAGAGCGAAGGGGTGTTCGGCGAGCACTAGTCCGTAGGCAGACCTCAGCGGGGCCATGGGCAGACGTCCGCCGCCCCAGGGCCAGATCCCGCTCACCCCGAGACGGCCCGAGCGCTCCCGCTCCTGATTCACCGGCGAGTGATGGAACAGCATCTGCGTCTCGTTGAGCAGGGCCGCCCAGTTGGCCGCCTCCTTCCCCTTCGGCATCAGCGGCCGGATACCGCGCCCCGACGCCAGGTCAACCGGCGTGGTGCGGATATCCGGGTCTGAATCCAAACCCAGATACCAGCGATCGGGAACCGGAGTCCGGAGCCGGAGCCCGTCGGCGCCGAAGTGGGCGTTGAACTCCGCGGCCAGCGCTTCCGCCTCCTCTGGGTGCAGGTCGAGGTGGCGGGCGTCGAACAGAAGCAACTGATCGCGATCGGGTCGCAGGTGCACCGGATCGGCGTGCAGCCAGTAGCCGCTCGCGTCCCCGCCGGGATCGTCGAACAGACGGCAGAAGGGCGCGCTCGGCAGATCCCGCTCTCGTTCGGAACGCACGCCGAAGCGCTCGGACAGGGCGGTCAGGGGATGAGACGCGGGGCCGTGCAAGCGATCTGCCCGAGCGAGCAACCTTTCGAGGGCGGGCAGACGTGGAACATCAGCGGGATGCATGGGTACCGGACCGAATAGCCCCGGCACCAGCAGATCTATTCGGTTACCCATGCCTGGTCGACGTTGGTCCGGGTTCGGTGCGTGCACGCATGTGCCGCATTCGTCCACCAAACGGGCCGTGCCTGATCCCAGTTTCCAGGAACCATCCCCGGTGCATCTCCCGGCACTTCGCCCCGGATGGGCGTTCGCTCGGCTGCGTTCTGCCACTGGCAGAACG
>CAYNBI010000047.1:11710-27165 GCA_964395315.1 uncultured Chromatiaceae bacterium
GGCACTTCGCCCCGGATGGGCGTTCGCTCGGCTGCGTTCTGCCACTGGCAGAACGATCCTCGCTCACCCCGCCAGGTTCTCCATGCGGATGCGCACGACCTCGCCCTTGACCGTGTCCAGGGCCTCGATGCGGGTGATAGCCTCGTTCATGCGCCCCTCCAGCACCCGGTGGGTCAGCATGATCAGCGGGACGTGGGTATCGCCCTCCTCCGGCTCCTTTTGCTTGATGGCCTCGATGCTGATGCCTTCCTCCCCCAGGATGCCGGCGATCCGGGCCATGACGCCAGGCTGATCGAGGGCCGTGATGCGCAGATAGTAGGCCGTCTCCACCTCATCCATGGCGAGCACCGGCATATCGGAGAGCTCATCAGGCTGGAACGCCAGATGGGGAACCCGGTTGTTGGGGTCGGTGGTCAGGACGCGGGCGACGTCCACCACGTCCGCCACCACCGCTGACGCGGTGGGCAAGGAGCCGGCTCCGGCACCGTAGTAGAGCGTGGGTCCCACCGCGTCCCCCTTGACCAGGACCGCGTTCATGACGCCGTCCACGTTGGCGATCAGGCGCCGACGTGGAATGAGGGTCGGATGCACCCGCATCTCGACCCCGTGACCCGACTTGCGGGTGATGCCCAGGTGCTTGATGCGGTAGCCGAGATCCGCCGCGTAGGCGACGTCCTGGGCCTCGATCCGGGAAATCCCCTCGGTGTAGGTCTTGTCGAACTGCAGCGGGATGCCGAACGCCAGCGAGCCCAGTATGGTCAGCTTGTGGGCGGCGTCGATGCCTTCCACGTCGAAGGTAGGGTCCACCTCCGCGTAGCCCAGGGCCTGGGCCTCCGCGAGCACGTCCTCGAAATCCCGCCCCTTGTCGCGCATCTCGGTGAGGATGTAGTTGCCGGTCCCGTTGATGATGCCGGCGATCCACTCGATGTGGTTGGCCGCGAGCCCCTCGCGCAGGGCCTTGATAATGGGCACGCCTCCGGCCACGGCGGCCTCGAAGGCGACCGTGACACCCTTCGCGCGCGCGGCGGCGAAGATCTCGTTGCCGTGCAGAGCGATCAGGGCCTTGTTGGCGGTGACCACGTGCTTGCCGTTCTCGATCGCCCTCAACACCAGCTCCTTGGCGGGGGAATAGCCGCCGATGAGCTCGATGACGATGTCAATCTCGGGGTCGTCCACCACGGCGAAGGCATCGTCGCCGATGCGGCCGATCTGCTCCAGGCCGTGGATCGCGTCGGGGTTGTATTGACGGGCGGCGGCGTGCGCGATGTGTATCCCCCGCCCGGCCCGACGGGCAATCTCCCGCGCATTGCGCGTCAGCACCGTGACCGTGCCGCCGCCGACGGTCCCCAGTCCCAACAATCCGATCTTCACCGGCTCCATACTTCTCTCCTCATGCAAATTCTTTGTCTGAGGAAACGCTGATCAATTCAGCGCTTCCCGCAGCGCAGGGACGTGGCGCCAGTCTCAGGCGCGCATGCGTTTGGCAATGAAGCCACCCGAGAATCACGCTTCCTGGGTGGCGTGCCGAGCTTGGCCAGGATGGCCAATACTCAGCGTCTGGCTCAAGGGCGGCTCAGCGCCCGCGGTCCCGCCGCAGCATGTCGCGAATGCCGCGCACTGCCTGGCGCGTGCGGTGCTCGTTCTCGATCAGCCCGAAGCGCACATGGTCGTCGCCGTACTCCCCGAAACCGATGCCGGGCGACACGGCGACCTTGGCCTCCGAGAGCAGTTTCTTGCTGAACTCCAGCGACCCCAGCTCGCGATACGGCTCCGGGATGGGAGCCCAGACGAACATGGTGGCCTTAGGCTTCTCGATCCGCCAACCGGAGGAGGTGAGCCCCTCGCAAAGCACGTCACGGCGGCTCTGATAGCGCTCGGCGATCTCGCGCACGCACTGCTGGCTACCCTCCAGGGCCGCGATCGCCGCCACCTGGATCGGCGTGAAGGTTCCATAGTCAAGATAGGACTTGATGCGCGCCAACGCCGCAACCAGGTCGCGATTGCCGCACATGAAGCCAACGCGCCAGCCCGGCATGTTGTAGCTCTTTGACAGGGAGAAGAACTCCACCGCAAGCTCGTCCGCCCCAGGAACCTGCAGGATCGACGGCGCCTTGTAGCCGTCGAACACGATGTCGGCATACGCCAGGTCGTGCACCACCCAGATGCCGTACTCGCGGGCGATCTCGATGACCCCTTCGAAAAAATCCAGCTCCACGCACTGGGTGGTGGGATTGCCGGGGAAATTGAGCACCAGCATCTTCGGGCGCGGCCACGAATCCTGTATCGCGCGCCGCAACTCCTCGAAGAAGTCCACGCCAGGGACCATCTTGACGTGCCGCACGTCGGCCCCGGCGATGATGAAACCATAGGGATGGATCGGATAGGCCGGATTGGGCACCAGCACCGTGTCTCCGGCCCCCATGGTCGCCAGTGCCAGGTGCGCCAGCCCCTCCTTCGAGCCGATGGTCACGATGGCCTGGGAATCGGGGTCCAGGTTCACGTCGAAGCGATCTCGATACCAGTTGCAGATCGCCCGGCGCAGGCGCGGGATTCCGCGCGAGACCGAATAACGGTGCGTGTCCCTGCGCTGGGCAACCTCCACAAGCTTGTCGACGATGTGCTGGGGGGTCGGCTGGTCCGGGTTGCCCATGCCGAAGTCGATGATGTCCTCCCCGCGCGCTCGCGCCTCCGCCTTCAACTGGTTGACGATGTTGAATACGTAGGGAGGAAGCCGCTGGATTCGGCGAAATTCATGATCGGGCACGACTGGGACGACCTCGCGAGGATGGCGGAAGGAGGTAAAAGGGTAGAAGTGTACCGCCAAGGATCGCGGATTCAAACGAGCGCGCGCTGGGGTGCGCTTGTCGCCCGCCGGGCCATCGGTTATTTTGGCGCGCATGAATTTCGCGCAAGCCGACAGCGGCGACGGCCACTTCATCCAGGGGTACGAGCCCGGCCGGATCATCGTCGACGGGCGCGGCTACGGCGAGAGCCTGATCGTCAGCCCGGAGCGCATCATACCCGGCTGGGGACCCGCGTCAGCCGACGAGCTGACCGAGGATCATCTCGCCGCGCTGGCCGGTCTTACGCCGCAGGTGGTGGTGATCGGCACCGGCGAGCGCCAGGTCTTCCCCGACCCGCGCCTGTACTTTTCCCTGCTGCAGCGGGGGATGGGTGTGGAGATCATGGACACCGGCGCCGCCTGCCGCACCTACAACATCCTGATGTCCGAGGGCCGCAGCGTCGCCGCGGGACTCATCGTCTACTGATCCCGCGCGGTCTCGCGCCGCGTTCGCCGCCAAGCCGTTTCCAGCGCCAAGGAGCCGAACACCATGGACCGCAAGATGATCCTCTCGGTGCTTGCCATCGCCGTTTTCGGCTTCGCGGGCACCATGCTGCTGATCCCGGAGGATCGGGACGATGGGGTGCCGCGGCTGCCGTGGCTGGTTTCGACCGATGCCCAGGGGCGCTCCCAGGTGTTCGGCTTCACCCTCGGCGTCACCACCCTCGCCGAGGTGCGCGAGGTCTTCGGCGAGGAGGGAAAGGTCAACCTCTTCGCGCACCCCGATCGCCCCGACAGCTACACCGCGGAGGCCTACTTCGACCAGATCTACCTCAATCGGCTGCGGGCGGACTTCGTCATCACCCTGGAGGCCGATCAGGAAACCCTGGACGCCATGTACCAGCGGGGACTGCGCATCAGTCAGCTCGGCAGCGGCGACAAGAAGATAACCCTCGCTCCGGAGGACGCCGCGACCCTCGGTGGGGCCGCCATCCGCTCCATCAGCTATCTGCCCTGGAAGTCCCTGGACGCGGAGATCATCGAGCGGCGCTTCGGCAAGCCGGTGCGGACACTCACCGAGGACACCGGCGTCATCCACCGGCTGTACCCGGACCGGGGCATGGACATCGGGCTCGACAGCCGCGGCGGCGTGGTCATCCAGTACGTCAACCCGGCGGCCTTCGCAGACGCGATCGCGCCGCTCGAGGCGGCATCCGCCTCGAAGGCCGAGGGCAACCCGGAGACGGTGCCGGCGGCGACCGCGCCGGCCCCACCGCGAGACTGACGGCGACAAGCCGCGTTCAGATCTCCGACACCACCTTGTCGTAGAAGGCGATGAAATCGTCCGGCGTGCTCCCTTCGCGCCACTCGATGGCCGCGCGCGGGTGCTGGTTGAGCTGACCGGTGATGTTGTAGGGGATCATCGGCCCCCATTCGATCTCGCGGCGCAGGGGCATGACGTAGTTCTGGATCACCTCGATGATGGGGCGCACGTCGAACTTGGGGTTGCGCAGGAAACCGAGCAGCAGCTCGGTATGACAGTTGCCGGCACCCCGCCCGAAGCCGTAGATGGTGGAGTCCACCCGGTTGCAGCCGAGGATGATGGCCTCGATGGTGTTGGCGAAAGCGAGCTGCAGGTTGTTGTGGGCGTGGATGCCGATCTCCTTGCCCGTGCCCGCCAGGGCCGCCGTGTACTTGTTGTAGAGGCGGTCGATCTGCTCGCGATAGAGATAGCCGAAGCTATCGACGATCACCATGGTGCCGGCGGGCGTGGGTGCGATGGCGTCCAACGCCGTGTCGATCTCGCTTTCACTGATGTTTGAGACCGCCATCATGTTGGCGCTCGTCTCGTAGCCCAACTCGTGGGCGTGTTGGATCATCTCCACCGCCTCCGAGACCTGATGGGCGTAGAAGGCGACGCGGATCATGGACAGCGGGCTCTCGGCCGCCGGGACCAGGTCGGTCTCCCAGTCGCTCTTGCCGGCGTCCGCCATGGCGGCGAGCTTCAACCCCGTGCCCTCGGGATCGTGGTCGCCCACCACGCGCCGCATGTCTTCCTCGTCGCAGTGACGCCAGGGACCGAACTTCTCGCGCGGGAAGACGCGCTTCGAGTTCTTGTACCCGATCTCCATGTAGTCGATGCCGGCATCGATGCATGCCCGGTATACCGCGCCGACGAAGTCGTCGGTGAAGCGATGCGCGTTCACGAGGCCGCCATCGCGAATCGTGCAGTCGAGCACTTTCAGCTCAGGGCGGTAGGTGATCCAGGGGGCCTTTTCCGACATCGTTGTTCTCCGGGGGGATTGCCAAGCTCGCAATTTTGAGGGCTCGCGCTCCCAGGGGCAAGGACGCGGGCACCGCAACTGCCCGCCGTCATTGGTGTAGAGTATCGATTTACCCTCACAGCTCCGCGCCATGTCCCGCTTCGCCCTCTTCGCCACCGCGGCACGCAACCTCGAATCCCTGCTCGTCGAGGAGATCCGCGGTCTCGGCATCGCCGATGCCGCCGAGACCCGGGGTGGCGTGCGCTTCGCCGGCACCCTGGCAGACGCCTACCGCGTCTGCCTGTGGTCGCGGGTGGCGAACCGGGTGCTGCTGTCGCTCGGCCGCTGCGACGCCAGCGACCCCGACGCGCTGTACGCGGGCGCTCTGGCCATCCCCTGGGAGGAGCACCTCGACCCGGGCGGGACCTTCGCGGTGCAGTTCGACGGCTCCGGCCCCGGCATCCGCGACACCCGCTTTGGAGCGCTCAAGGTCAAGGACGCCATCGCCGACCGTTTCCGCGAGCGTCTCGGCCGCCGCCCCGACGTGCGTCCCGAGCGTCCGGATCTTCAGATCCACGCCTACCTGCACAAGGGCGAGGCGACACTGAGCCTGGACCTCTCGGGCGAATCACTGCATCGGCGCGGCTATCGGGAACAGGGCTCCGCGGCACCGCTCAAGGAGAACCTCGCCGCCGCCATCCTGCTGCGCGCGGGCTGGGCGGACATCGCCGCGGACGGCGGTGTCCTGCTCGACCCCCTGTGCGGATCGGGGACGCTCCCGATCGAGGGCGCGCTGATCGCCGCCGACATCGCCCCCGGCCTGCTGCGCCGATACTGGGGATTCCTCGGCTGGCGGCAGCACAACGCGGCTGAGTGGCGTGGCCTGTCGCAGGAGGCCGGGGACCGCCGGGCGGCAGGGATCCAGCGGCTCGGCTCCATCCGTGGCTATGACCGGGACCCGCGCGCCATCCGCAACGCGCTCGCCAACCTGGAGCAGGCCGGCCTCGCAGGCCGGGTACATTTCGAGCGCCGCGAGCTGGCGGACTGCACCCCGGGGCGGGAAGGCGACCAGGGGCTGCTGGTGGCCAATCCCCCGTACGGCGAACGCATGGGGGCGGAATCCGGCCTGCCCCGACTCTACGCCCTGCTCGGGGAGGTGCTCCGGCAGCGATTCCTCGGCTGGCGCGCGGCAGTGTTCACCGGCAACCCGGACCTGGGCAAGCACATGGGCCTGCGCGCCCGGCGCTTCCACAGCCTCTACAACGGCCCCATCGATTGTCGGCTGCTGCACTTCGAGATCACGCCCGAGGCGTTCGTCTCCAACCGGCCCCGCGCCCTGCCGCCGGAGGAACGCGGCGAGGGAGCGAAGATGCTTGCCAACCGTCTGGTCAAGAACGAGAAACACCTGTCCAAGTGGCGCAAGCGCGAGGGCATCAGCTGCTACCGGCTCTACGACGCGGACCTGCCGGAGTATGCCGTCGCGGTGGACGTCTACGAAGGGGAGCGCTGCTGGGTCAACGTGCAGGAATACGAGGCCCCGAAGAGCATCGACCCGAAGAGCGCGCGCCGGCGGCTGCGCGAGGCCCTGGGCGTGATCCCGGAGGTGCTCGACGTGCCGCAGGACCAGGTCTTCTTCAAGGTCCGGCGGCAGCAGAAGGGCGCTGCCCAGTACGAGCGCCTGGCCGAGCACCGCAGGTTCTTCGAGGTCGGGGAGCACGGACTCCGTTTCCTGGTCAACTTCGAGGACTATCTCGACACCGGGCTGTTCCTCGACCATCGGGACACGCGACGGCTGGTGGGAGAGCTTGCGGCGGGCAAGCGCTTCCTCAACCTGTTCGCCTACACCGGGACAGCCAGCGTCTACGCGGCGAGCGGCGGCGCGGTCTCCACCACCAGCGTGGACCTGTCCAACACCTACCTGGACTGGGCGCGGCGCAACCTGGCGCTCAACGGCTTCTCCGGGCCCCAGCACGAACTGATCCAGGCCGACTGCCTGCGCTGGGTCGAGCAGGCCGCCGGCCGCCGGCGCTTCGGGGTCGTCTTCCTGGACCCGCCCAGTTTTTCCACCTCCAAGCGCATGACCGCCACCCTGGATGTCCAGCGCGACCACGTGGCCCTGATCCGGGCGACGCTGCGCCTGCTGGAACCGGACGGCGTGCTGGTCTTCTCCAACAACCTGCGCCGCTTCCGCATGGAACTGGACGCCCTGTCCGATCTCGTGGTCGAGAACATCACCGCCGCGACGCTGCCGAAGGACTTCGCGCGTAACCCGCACATCCACGGCTGTTGGAAAATCCGGATGCGACAGCCTTGAAGCTGGTCCTCCTGATCCCCTGCGCGATGGTCGCCCTGGCCGGCTGCGCATCGCCGCCTCCGGTCGAGACGCAGAGACCGGCCGCACCGGTTCCGCAAGTCCCGGCGGATACCTGGCACATGCTCGACACGGACGTCTGGATCGCCTCCCGCGACGCGAAGCTGGCGGCGGATGCCTACGCCGGAGCCGCTCTGAGCGACTGGATGGCCCGCGTGCGCAAGCGGACGGAGCGGGACTTCGTCCCCTGGTACACGAGCTTCGGCACCCAGCAGTGGCTCTCCGTCAAGGCCGGGTGGTACGGCCTGAGCGACCCCGAACGCGGCGACGCAGCGGCGAAGCAGCTCGCCGAGTATCTGCGGGAGCAGTTCTACGAGCGCGTGCTGGAACCCGTCTCGCGGGATCTGGACCCGCAGTCGATCAGGGAACGGTCCGCGGCCCTCTATGTTCGGGACCTGGACACCGCGATCAAGGATTTGCCGCACCGCTACCGGCTCCCCGAGAGCGCGTTTCAGGCAAGGCTCGGGCGCATCACCGCGATCCGGCTGCGGTCGGTCCCTGGATACAGGGTCTCCCTCGCCGAGCTGGTCGCGGCCGGGGACCCGAACGGAATACCCGGTTACGCCGCGCTCCTGCGGCGCACCCGACCCGACGACGGGGGCTCTGGACTCTCCGCCGAGCTGTTTCGGCCCGTCACCAGCGCCAATGCGGACAAGCTGGGCGACCAGATCGCGCTGCGCGGCGGCGCGAGTATCGCCGGGCTGGCGTTGGGGGGCGCCCCGGGGATCCTGCTCTCCCTCGGCGTGTCCGGCTGGCAGGCGATGGAGCACGAGAACCGAAAGCCGGCGCTGGAGGCGGAGCTGAGGACCCACTTGAACCCCGCGCTGGATGAGATGTGGCGCTTCCTCGCGCACGACCCCTACGGCGGCGTGCTGGCGCCCGTCGATCACATGAGCGCGCAGATCGAGAACGGCCTGCTAAGCGACGCGATCATGGCCGAGCAGCGGGCAGCCGACCACGTGGATGTGTTCTGAACCGCGCGGACAAGGGCATTGCCCGTGCCGCGCTCCAACCCCGCAGGCGGAATACCACAGAAACTCGAAAAGATTTTGTCCTAGACATTTCGGTTTATGCGCCCATCTCGTGATCACGGGCAATACACTGCTCGGTTATTGATCAGACAGGAGCACAGACCATGAAGACGCTTTTGACCGCAGTCTCCGCTTCCTTCTTCTCCCTGACCGTTAGCGCTGCCGACATCTACCAGGACCTCGGGCACGGCAATCCGGATCTGCCGGTGAAGCGCGCCATGACCGACGAGTACGTCGGCACACAGCCCGGTGTCGGCGATAGCTTCGACCGCTATCACGGCCTCGCCGACGGCAATCCCGACCTCTTCAAGCGAAGCGGCCCGATCGCAGCGGATACCAGCGCGGGCACCAGCGAGAACGTCAAGCCATACGTAGGTCCCGGCGTACGCTTCTGACCAGGCTCGCCGCACGCGGGGCCTCGTGCCCCGCGTCCTCGAAGCCAAGCGGGCCTATCCCGCAAATACCGGCCGTTGGTGAAATCGGTCTCCCGAGCTGGGAAATTCGGCTAGGCCATTAGCGCCAGACGTTTAGCACCGGCGAAGTCCGTCTTACCGCTCCCGAGCTTCGGCACCTGCTCCACCGGCCGGATCTCCGCCGGTACGGTGAGGGGGTTGAGGCCGGCATCCACCAGCGCCTTGCGCAGCCCGTCCGGGTCGAGGTCACCGGCGATCAGTAGGATGACTCGCTCGCCTTTCTTCTCGTCCGGAAGATTGACCGCAACCATCTCGCGCTCCGGTTCTCCCAAAACACGCCGCACCTGCTCCTCGACCTGGGTCAGGCTGATCATCTCGCCGCCGAGCTTGGCGAAGCGCGAGTAACGATCGACGATGGTGAGGAAGCCGTCGGCGTCCAGGTGACCCTTGTCGCCGGTCCTGTACCAGCGCTGACCGTCGAGCTCGACGATGGCAGCGGAGGTCTTCTCCGGGTCCTTCAGATAGCCCTTCATCACCTGCACGCCGCCGATCAGAATCAGCCCGTCCTCGCCCGCTGGCAAAGTATCCAGGCTCACCGGGTCTACGATGCGGAAGCTGGTGCCCGGCAGGGGCATGCCGACGGTGCCCGGCTTGTTGCCGATCTGCACCCGCCAATCATCCGTGTTCAGCGCATCGGGCAGATTGCAGCTCGCCACGGGGGTGGTCTCGGTGGCGCCGTAACCCTCGAAGATGGACTTCTGGAACTTGAGCGCGAAGGCCTCGCGCACGTCCGGGCTCAGGCGCTCGGCGCCCGCCACCACGTTGCGCAGGGACTCCAGCATCATCGGGTGGACCTTGCGGTTGCGGGTGTAGAGCCGCAGGAAGGTCGAGGTGCTGCAGAGGAAGGTCGCGCGGTGGCGGGCAATCGCCTTGGCGCAACCCAGGGCGTCGGTAGGGTCGGGGTGGCAGACCATGGGGACACCTTCGACCAGGGGCATGAAGGTGGTCACCGTCAACCCGAAGGCGTGGAACAGCGGCAGGTTGGCCATGATCACGTCGCTCGCCTCGGTGTTGAGCACGTCCGAGGTCTGGCGCACGTTGGCCATGATGTTGCGGTGGGTCAGCTCCACACCCTTCGGCGTCCCCTCGCTGCCGCTGGAGAAGAGGATAGCGGCCGTGTCCTCCGGGCTGGCGCGGTGGCCGAACAGCGACAGCGCCCAGGACACCGGCAGCAGTTCCGCGAGCACCAGCGTCGACAGGCCTTCCACCTTGCCGATCCGCTCCTTGATGTCTTCCATATGGTGCATCGCAACGCCGTCGAACACACCGGCGAAATCGATCCCCCTGCCCTCCAGCTTCTTCAGGAAACGGCTCGAGGTGACGACGTTGCGGATACCGGCCTTCTCGATCCCGGCGCGCAGCGCCTCGCGGCTCGCGGTGTAGTTAAGGTTGACCACGGCCTTGCCGGTCAGCAGCGCTGCCATGTTGGCGATGGCCCCGGCGCTGCTGGCGGGCATCAGCACGCCCAGGTTCGGCTCCGCGCCCATGCGCCGGATGCGCCGCGCGAACAGGAGCACGGCCGTTACGAAGCGGCGGTTGCTCAGCGAGGTCCCAACGGAGTCGGCCACGCACAGCGCCCCCAAGCGCCGCTTGGCGGCCCTGAGCCAGGCCTCCGGCAAGGTCGGGAGATCCCGCGCATGGGTCTGCCAGGAGCTCACCGAGAGCTCGAACACCGCTTGCTTGACCCGCTCCGCGTTCGCGTCCTTGGGCAAGGTCGCGCCGAATGCGACCACCACGTCTCTCGCACGCCCGCCGCCGCGGGCCTCCCTGAGCTTCGCGCTCGCGTAGGAAAAGGCGGTGCCCCACAGTCCGCGCAGGTAGAAGGGGAGGATGACGCCATCCTCCACCCGCTCGGCCGCGATCTCGAAGCCCTTTTTGAACTCCCCGAGCTGGCCGTTGCGACTGATGGCGCCCTCCGGGAACAGGCACACCACCTCGCCCTGGTTCACCAGCTCGGCGATGGTCTCCAGCGCCCGCTTGCTCTGGCCGCCGGAGATCGGCACAACGCCGAAGAAATCCAGGAACCAGCGCAGGTACCACTTCTCGTAGAAGGCCCGGTACATCACGAAGCGCACCGGCCGCGGGCTCGCCATCTGCACCATGGCCCAGTCGAGCCAGCTGATGTGGTTGCCGAGCATGAGCACGCCACCCTCGGCGGGCATGTTCCTGAGCCCGATCACCTCCAACCGGTAGCGCACGGCGATGATGCGCGCCACCACGAAACGCACCAGGGATTGCGGCAGCTTGTAGACGGTGTATACGGCGCCGGCCAGGGCGATCAGTCCCAGGACCTGGATGATGAGCACGCTGCCGCTCGCGAGCAGGGCCGCCAGCACCGTAAGCCCGAGGAAACCGAGCATCACCAGGTTCTGGACGAAATTGTTGGCGGCCAGGATGCGGCCCAGCCCCTGGTCGCCCGCATTGAACTGGATCAGGGCGTTCAGCGGCACCAGGAAGAAGCCCCCCAGCATGCCGATCATCAGGAAGTTGAGCGCGTGGGCCCAGGCCGACGGCAGACCGGGCAGCAGGAACAGTCCGAGGGCGATGCCGAGGGCTCCGATGGGGATCAAGCCGGTCTCGATATGGCTGCGCGAGACCCTGCCGGCGATGACCGAGCCGAGGATGATGCCGATACCCGAGCAGGCCATGGCGCCCTGGATCACCACGGTGTTGGTTTCCCCCAGGGTCTCCTTGGCGAAGGCGGGGAAGGCCGCCACCATCACCTGGGAGATGCCCCAGAACACCGAAAGGCCGACGATGGAGAGCCAGATCACTTGGTTGCCGTAGGCCTCGCCCAGGTTCTGCGCCAGGTAGCGCCCGCGGCGGTAGCTCGCCCAGTCGAAGCGCATCTCATCGGCCGGCGGGCGCTTTTCCGGAAGCCGGTAGGCAAGTGCGAGCTCGATCAGGGAGAAGCCGACCAGGAACCAGCCGACAGGGGCGATCAGGCCCATGATCTCCCCGGGGCCGCCCCACTCGCGGCCAGCGAGGAAGCGCTCGAACAGCACCGAGAAGAAGAAGATACCGGCTAGGATGGCGGTGGTGACCGTCGCCTGCACCACGCCGTTGGCGGTGGCCAGCGCCTCCTTGCCGACCACCTCCTTGATGTAACCGTACTTGGCCGGAGAATAGATCGCGCTCTGCATGGCGAGCAGAAAGGTCATCGCAAACGCGGGCCAAAACCAGCCGAGGTAGTAAAAGGCCGTGATCGCGAGCGTCAGACCCACCGCGGCCCAGGCGCTCACCCGCATCACCCGGTTCTTTGGAAACCGGTCCGCCAGGTAGCCCGAGGGAGAGAACAGGAGCACGAAGGGCAGCAGGATCAGGGAGTTGACGATCGCGGTCAGGACGATCTGGACGTCGCCGTCGTAGGCCTTGAACAGGGTGTTCTGGATGATGATCTTGTGCCCCAGGTCGACGAAGGCGTTGAGAAAGACCATCGCCACGAAGGGCAGGAAACCAGCAATGCGGAAGAGCTGCGTCATTGTGTCGGTTACCAGCGATATTGAAGCCAGATTTTTTGAATGTCTGGCAAGCTTATATCAGTTATAGGAAAAACTAATTCGTTAACAAAATCTGTGGATAAATCTGTGCAAAGGTCCTGGAAACGGCGCTCCAGGCCACGCGAGAAAGGCATTCCTGCCCCTCTGGCCAAAAAATCACCAATTCGCTTTACGCAAGAAAATCAGCTAAATGCGATATTTGATTGATGACCTGATTTAACCTCTTGACAAGCGCGGCAACTTTCTCTAGGCGTCCGCCGCACTGTGCACAAGTGCCTGCCTGGGGTCGCGAATCCGGCCCAAACCCGCTCCGAGCGGTCCCGGGCCAAAGGCCCGCAGTGTAGCCGCTCGCACGGGGCGGCGCATTGCGGAGCGCGAAGAGGCCCCGCCGCGGATGCCAAGACGCCCGCCCCTGAACCGCAGGATCCACTCGCACCATGAGCGCACGCATGTCCGCCATCGCCGACCAGGACGGCTTCCTCTTCGACAGCGACCAGATTCGGGCCCGGGCTGAACCCAATGCCGCGCGCGCAGGCGTGCGCCCCTTCAAGCACAACCGAGTGACGGGCCTGGAGCGGGAGAACGAACGACTGTGGGCGGAGGTGGAGGACGAGGAGACGGAGGACAAGCTCTCCTTCGCGCTCGCCTACAACGCCGACGGCAATCTCCAAGCGAGCTGCGCCTGCGCTGCTCGAGGGGACCAACCCTGCCTCCACGCCTTGGCCGCCCCGTTCGCATACGCGACCCGTTTTGACTCGCCGGGAGAGGTCGCGGGCGCGGTGGAAAGTGCGATCGACGAGCGGGCCGAACTCGGCCGGGCGGAGGTCAAGGTCGAGTAACTGTCCGGCGAGCCCTGGTCCGGTACCTGGAGCACACGATCCATCACCTCCGCCACCCACTTCCCGGTCCAATACCGGGTGCACGTCCGCGCCCTGCACCGGCGCGCGAACTACTGCACCTGCCCGGACTTCGCGACCAATCAGCTCGGCACCTGCAAGCACGTCGAGGCGGTCCTGCACCGCATCCGCAAGCGCCGCGACTTCAAGCGCATCAAGGACCTGCCGCCAACCTCCCCCTACGTCTACTTGGATTGGGAGGCCGCCGACGCTCCCGTTGTCCGACTGCAGCGACCAGCGGGGATCGAGACAGACTTCGCCACCCTGCTGGACGAATATTTCAACGCCGCCGGCGCCTTCCAGCGTCGGCTGCCGGAGGATCTGCTGCGCTTCACCGAACTCGCGTCCAGGCGCAACGATCTCGATCTGGGCGAGGACGCCCTCGACCACGCCCGCCATCTCGCCGAGACCTCCGCCCGGCAGGTCCGGGCGCGGGATCCCGCCGAGCGGATTCGCGCCACGGGCGGCCGGCCGCCGCAAGTCAGCGCCCGTCTCTACCCGTACCAGATGGACGGCGTAGCCTTTCTGGCCGGCAATGGCCGCGCCCTATTGGCGGACGACATGGGACTGGGCAAGACCCTGCAGGCGATCGCCGCCGCCACCTGGCTGCGGGAGCAGGCGGAGGCCGAGCGGGTTCTGATCGTCTGCCCCGCATCCCTCAAGCAGCAACGGGCACGGGAGATCCGCAAGTTCACCGGGCAGGAGACCCAGGTGGTGCAGGGCCCGGCGGCCGCGCGGGCGGCCCAGTACCGGCACCGAACGGGCTTCTTCATCATCAACCACGAGCTGGCGCTGCGCGATGCCGCCCTCATCAAAGAGATCCTGCTCCCGGACATGCTGATCCTCGAAGAGGGCCAGCGCATCAAGAACTGGCGCACCAAGATCGCCTCCGCGATCAAGCGCACTCCCTCCCGCTACGCCTTTGTGCTCAGCGGCACGCCGCTCGAGAACCCCTTGGAGGACCTCTGCAGACTGATGCAGGAGGATGCCCACAGGGCGATCCACCGTCTCCGAACCCGTTGCAATTCCCGGGCAATTCGCGGAACCTCCCGCGGGAGTTCCCACCTACCCGGGCCCGCGCACAAGCAAGATTGTCCGCGCGGAAAGTCAATATAGGCGCAAAAAAGGAAAGACCCCTCTTCGTGACCCTTTTCCGCGCAAATCCACCTCCCGATCTAGCAAATCGTTCGTGCGGAGCTTGCCCATTACATGGTTCACGCCGCCCCGCTCAAACATCGGGCCTGTAGCATGTGAGGGGCGTCATGTGAGGCGTCCGCCTATATGATTTTCTATGGGAAACTTTATATTGATTAGAGGAATTCAGAAATGAAGATGAATTATCAAGAGCTAGATCCTTTCAGGCTTGAAGGCCATGTCGCGATTGTAACAGGGGCTGGAGCGGGGATTGGGCGAGGTATTGCTGAGCTGTTTGCCAGTGCAGGAGCTGCTGTGGTTGTGAGCGATCTCAAGGAGCACAATGCCAGTGAGGTAGCACGAGGAATAGGTAATGCCGGAGGCCAAGCTATCGCCGTAGCCTGTGATGTGACCGATGACCAGGCATTGGAGCGCTTGGTCAAGGTGACGCTCGACACCTTCGGCAGAATCACATTACTGGTGAACAATGCGGGGGGAGGCGGGCCGAAACCTTTTGAGATGCCGATGGATACGTTCGTGTGGGCCTACAGGCTGAATGTTTTCTCGGTGTTTCGGCTTTGCCAGCTGTGTGCGCCGCACATGGAAGCCACAGGAGGAGGAGCCATTCTGAATATTTCTTCCATGTCGGCGGAGAACAAGAATGTACACATGGCTGCGTACGGTTCTTCGAAGGCCGCGCTTAGCCATCTGACGCGAAACATCGCGTTTGACTTGGGGCCTAAGGGAATTCGCGTAAATGCGATCGCCCCGGGGGCCATCAAGACCGGCGCTTTGGCAAGCGTATTAACACCGGAGATCGAAACGGCCATGGTCCAGCATACCCCGCTATCCCGGCTTGGAGAAGTCAGCGATATCGCTTATGGTTATTTCGTTGACGACATCAGCGGCCATGACTTGGGGGCGTCCTTCACGACCTCGGCCCTTAAGGCGCTTCTGATTCAGAACGCCAAGCAGGCGAATATGCCCTCCGACAAGATCCAGGC
>CAYNBI010000048.1:0-27063 GCA_964395315.1 uncultured Chromatiaceae bacterium
CCAGTCCATGATGACGGCCCTGACCGGCATGGATGTCTCCAACGCCTCGCTCTACGACGGGGCCTCCGCCCTGGCCGAGGCGGTGCTGATGGCGGTGCGGGCCAACCGTAAGACCAGCTCCCGGCGCGTCTTGGTGCCCCGCGCGCTGAATCCGGCTTACCGCAAGGCGGTGCACAGCATTGTGCACAGTCAGGGCATAGAACTGGTGGAGGTCGACTACGACCGGACCGGCGGCCACACGGCCATCAAGCCGCTGGAACCTCACTCCCGCGAGGAATTCGCTGCCCTGGTCGTCCAGCAGCCGAACTTCTTCGGTGTGCTCGAAGAGGTCGAAGCCCTCACGGAGTGGGCGCACCAGCGCAACGCCCTGGTGATCGCGGTGGTCAACCCGGTGGCACTGGCCCTGCTCAGCCCCCCGGGCGAGTGGGGCGAGGCCGGCGCCGACATCGCGTGCGGCGAGGGTCAGCCGCTGGGCATACCCTTGTCCTCCGGCGGTCCCTACCTCGGGTTCCTATG
Organism: uncultured Chromatiaceae bacterium; assembly: GCA_964395315.1. Taxonomy (GTDB): domain Bacteria; phylum Pseudomonadota; class Gammaproteobacteria; order Chromatiales; family Chromatiaceae; genus CAVORB01. Next base: position 517 of record CAYNBI010000048.1, read on the forward strand.
CTGCAAGCAGGCCCTGGTGCGACAGCTACCCGGCCGCATCGCCGGGCGCACCCTGGACGCCGAGGGCAAGCCGGGCTTCACCCTCACCCTGCAGGCCCGCGAGCAGCACATCCGCCGCTCCAAGGCCACGTCCAACATCTGCACCAATCAGGGGCTCCTGGTCACCGCCGCCACCATTCACATGGCCCTGTTGGGTGCGGAGGGCCTGGAGCGGGCGGCGGCGGCCTGCCATGCGAACACGCGCGCGCTCACCGATAAGCTGAGAGCAATCCCCGGCGTGGAGCCCCTGTTCGACCGTCCCGTGTTCCACGAATGCGCGCTGCGGCTGCCCGCGCCCACGGCCGACCTGTTGCGCCCCCTGGCGGCTCAAAACGTGCTCGGCGGCTACGACCTGGGACTCGACTACCCGGAGCTCGATCCGGCCGTCCTGGTCTGCGCCACAGAGATGCGCACGCGGGATGAGATGGACCAGTTCGCCACCAAGCTCGCGCGGGTGATCGCGACCCGGACTTAGGCCCGTTGCCCAGTCGCGTCCAAGATCTAAACGACCAAGAGACTACCCCTCACAGGAGAAACCACCATGGCCCAAACCGCCCTCAAAGGCAGTCCCGTCAACCTCGCGGGCGACCTGCCCGCCATCGGCTCCACCGCCCCCGATTTCAAGCTGGTCGCCGGCGATCTGAGCGACAAGTCGCTGGCCGACTATGCCGGCAAGAAGAAGCTCTTGAACATCGTCCCCAGCCTGGATACCCCTACCTGCGCCACATCGACCAAGAAGTTCAACCAGGCGATGGCGGGCAAGAGCGACGCCGTGGCGCTGGTCATCTCCGCCGATCTGCCGTTCGCCTCCGGACGCTTCTGCGACGCCGAGGGCATCAAGAACGTCGTTAACCTGTCCATGATGCGCTCGCGCAATTTCGGCAAGGATTACGGCGTGCTGATCGAGGATGGCCCGCTGGCCGGGATCACCGCCCGCGCCGTCGTCGTGCTGGACGCGGAAAACAAGGTCGTTTACACGCAGCTGGTCCCGGAGATCACCGAGGAGCCGGATTACGACGCCGCCCTCGCGGCCCTGGGCTGACCCAAATCCGCGGGCGGCGGAAGCCGCCCGCCCCGGAAGACACCTCGCCCCATGCTGATCCACGAACATTCGCGCCCCGGACGCCACGCATCCGCCCAAGCGCCGCTGGAACGCACCGAAACCCCCGATCTTCCGGAGCACCTGCGCCGCGAGCGGCGGCCCGCTCTGCCCGAGGTCTCGGAGCTACAGGCGGTGCGCCACTACACCCGGCTGTCGCAGAAGAACTTCTCGATCGACACCCATTTCTATCCCCTGGGCTCCTGCACCATGAAGTACAACCCCAGGGCCTGTAACAGCCTCGCCATGCTGCCGGGCTTCCTCGCCCGCCACCCCCTGGCGCCGGACACCCACAGTCAAGGAGTGCTCACCTGCCTGTTCGAGCTGCAAGAGATGCTCAAGGAGGTCACCGGGATGCACGCGGTCTCCCTCGCGCCCGCCGCGGGCGCTCAGGGGGAGTTCGCCGGGGTGGCCATGATCCGCGCCTATCACCAGGCCCGGGGGGATGACGCCCGCACCGAAATCCTGGTCCCGGATGCGGCCCATGGCACCAACCCGGCATCGGCGGTCATGGCGGGCTACGAGGTGCGCGAGATTCCGACCGATGCCCAGGGGGACGTGGACCTCGCCGCCCTGCGCGACGTCGTCGGCGCCAAGACCGCGGGCATCATGCTCACTAACCCGAGCACGCTCGGGGTGTTCGAGCGGCGCATTCGCGACATCGCCGACGCCGTGCACCAGGCGGGCGGCCTGCTCTACTACGACGGCGCCAACCTCAACGCCATTCTCGGCAAGGCGCGCCCGGGCGACATGGGCTTCGACGTCATCCACATGAACCTGCACAAGACCTTCTCCACGCCCCACGGGGGCGGCGGGCCAGGTGCGGGCCCCGTGGGCGTCTCCAGGCGCCTGGAACCCTATCTGCCGGTGCCCATGGTCGCCTTCGACGGCACCGATTACGCCTGGCTGACCGAACAGGAGCGGCCTGAAAGCATCGGACGGCTCACCGCGTTCGCTGGCAACGTGGGCATCTTGCTACGGGCCTACGTCTACGCGCGGCTGCTCGGGGCCGAGGGTATGCGGCGCGTGGCGGAGTACGCCACCCTGAACGCCAACTACCTGCTCAAGCGCCTCACCGAGACCGGCTTCACACCGGCCTTCCCCGAACGCCGGGCCAGTCACGAGTTCATCGTCACCCTGCGGCGCGAGGCCAGGGAGCACGGTGTCAACGCCATGGATTGTGCCAAGCGGCTGCTGGACTTCGGATATCACGCACCGACCACCTACTTCCCGCTGCTGGTGCCGGAGTGCCTGCTCATCGAACCCACGGAGAGTGAGTCCAAGGAGGAGCTCGACGGCTTCGTCGAGGCCATGACCCGCATCCGTCAGGAGATGCAGGAGCAGCCGGATACGCTGAAAGAGGCCCCGCACACCATGCCGGTGCGCCGCCTCGACGACGTCCGCGCCGCGCGCCAGCTCGACCTGGCATGGAGGCCCGCCGCGGGCGATGGCTAACCGGAACGCCAAGGGGTGGCGCCGGATCATCCGCGCCTTCGGCTATTCGATGCAGGGCTTCCACGCCTGCTACGTCGAGGAGGAGGCCTTCCGGCAAGAGGTCTGGGCGCTCCTGCCCCTGCTGCCTTTGGGCCTGTGGCTCGGGGAAACGCCGCTGGAGCGGGCGATGCTGATCGGCGGCCTGCTGATGATCCCCATCGTGGAGCTGCTGAACTCGGCGATCGAGGCCAACGTGGACCGCGTCGGCCCCGAGCACCATGAGCTCTCGGCGCGGGCCAAGGACATCGCCTCCGCCGCGGTGTTCCTCAGCATCGTTTTCGCGGCGGTCATCTGGGCGCTCATCCTGGTACCCAAGTGGATCTAGGAACGTCTGCCGTTCCTGACCCGGATCAAGTATCTTGGCCTGACCAAGGCCTAACCTCCTCCGCTCCCTACCACGAACCGACACACCGCCATGACCGAGCACTTCAAAGATACCGGCTTCATCCCGCTCAATGTGGCCGTGCTGACCGTCTCCGACAGCCGTACCGAGGCGGACGACAAATCGGGCGCATTACTCAAAGCGAAGGCTGAGGCGGCGGGCCATCGGGTGGTGGCGAAGGAAATCGTCCGCGACGACGTCTACCAGATGCGCGCAGTCTTCTCACGCTGGATCGCCGACCCGCAGGTACAGGTCGTGCTCACCACCGGAGGAACTGGCATCACGGGACGGGACAGCACCCCGGAGGCGATCGCCCCCCTGCTGGACAAGCAGATCGAGGGCTTCGGCGAGCTTTTCCGGACCCTGTCCTTCGCGGAGATCGGCACCTCCACGGTGCAGTCCCGGGCGGTCGCGGGGCTGGCCAACGGGACCTTTATCTTTTGCCTCCCCGGCTCCAGCGGTGCCTGCCGCACCGCATGGGACAAGATTCTCGAGCCCCAGCTCGACCATCGCACCCGGCCCTGCAACTTCGCCCAGCTCATCCCCCGTCTGCTGGAGCGATAGGCCACCGCAGCGCCGAGCGACCGCCATGAGCACCAACGACTGCTGCGCCACTCCGACCGGTCCAGGCCTGCTCCCGATGGAGCAGGCGTTGGAGCTGCTCCTCTCCCATGCGCGGCCCATCGCCGGCGTCGAGCGCGTCCCGACCATGGGCGCACTCGGCCGGGTCCTCGCGGAGCCCGTGTACAGCGCCATCGACGTCCCCGGCTGGGACAACAGCGCCATGGACGGCTACGCGGTGCGCTGCTCGGACCTCGACCCCCGTGGCGCTCTGCTGCGGGTCGCCCAGCGCATCCCAGCAGGTAGCAGCGGCGTCCCCCTGGAACCCGGTACCGCGGCGCGGATCTTCACCGGCGCCCCGATTCCGGCGGGGGCCGACGCCGTGGCCGTGCAGGAGATCTGCGAGCCCCGGGGTGAATCGGTCCACATCCCTGCCGAGGTCAAGCCCGGCGCCAATATCCGCCGCGCGGGTGAGGATATCGCCGCCGGCTCCGAGATCATTCCGGCCGGCACCCGGCTTTCTCCGCAGCACCTGGGTCTCGCCGCCTCGGTGGGCGCGCCGGAGCTCGGGGTCTACCGGCGTCTGAAGGTGGCCGTGTTCGCCAGCGGGGACGAGCTCGTGATGCCAGGCACCCCGCTGGGACCGGGCCAGATCTACAACTCCAACCGCTTCACCCTGTGCGGGCTGCTCGCCGCCATGGGCTGCGAGATCATCGACCTCGGCATCGTCGAGGACACACTCGACGCGACGATCGCGGCGTTGTCGGACGCTGCACGGCGGGCGGACCTGATCCTCGCCAGCGGCGGGGTGTCCGTCGGCGAGGAGGATCACGTCAAGCCCGCGGTGGAGCGCCTCGGTAGCCTGGACCTGTGGAAGATCGCCATCCGCCCGGGCAAGCCGCTGGCCTTCGGCCACATCGGCGACGCACGAACGCCCTTCATCGGCAGCCCTGGCAACCCTGTCTCCCTGTTCGTCACCTTCGTCTTGTTCGCCCGCCCCTACATCCGCCGCATGCAGGGCATCGCGGAGGCGCATGAGCAGCGCGCCATCAGGGTTCGATCGGGCTTCGACTGGCCCCGGCCGGACAAGCGGCGGGAGTTTCAACGCGCGCGCCTAACTTGGGGAGCGGACGGCGAGCCCGAAGCCGGCGTATACCCGAGCCGCTCGTCCGGCGTGCTGTCGTCCGTTGCCTGGGCCGACGGTCTGGTGGTCATTCCCGAGGGTCAGGTGCTAAAAAGGGGGGACGCGGTGCAGTTCATCCCCTTCAGCGAGCTTTTGACATGATCCATGTCCGCTACTTCGCCCGTCTGCGCGAGCAGGTTGGCTCCGCCGGCGAGGAGATCGAGGCGGCCCCCGACCTGGCCACCGTCGCCGACATCGCCGCCCAACTGCGCCAACGCGGCGCCCCTTGGTCGGACGTCTTGGGACAGGGGCAGACCGTGATGGCCGCCGTCAACCAGGAGATGGCCCGGCCCGAGACCCCGGTCAAGGACGGCGACGAAGTCGCCTTTTTCCCGCCGGTGACTGGCGGCTGACGCCAGCCGGCCCGGCCCCGAGCGGGGACCCGTGCGCCACCTCGGCCGCTTCGCGCTGCTTTCCTTGGTCTGGACCGGACTGCTCGCCTGGGATCTCGCTGCCGAACGTCTGGGTTGCGGCGCCACGGCAGTGGCGATCACCCTACTGGCCGGCCTCCTGATGCTCTCCGGCACCGAGGCTGCCTTCTATCGCCGGCGGGCCCTGCTCGACCGTTACCTGCAACGCGAGGGGCTGCTGTTCCGTCTGCTCAGCCGACGCGCCCTGATCATCGCGCGACAGCTGGTCCAGTCGGTCGGGCTCGCGCTCATCCTTCTGGTCGCGGCGATCGGGTTCGATGGCACCCAGTGGCTGCTCTTGGCGGCGGACATCCCGGTGCTGGCGATCCTGCTGACAAGCTTCTCCTCGCTCCTCGGCGGCGAGGTGCGAGCGCCCTACCGTGAGCCGATTGCGCGGCACTGGGCGGCACGGACAAATGCCCTCCTGCTATGGGTCTTCTGGATGCTTCTGCTCTACTCCACGCCCCAGGAAAACTACGCGAACCTGCGCTGGGAGGAGGTCCTCGCCTTCGGTGCCGCCCAGCCGACCGTCGGCTGCGATGCCCTGGCGGTCTTGGCCCGGCTCGCGGCCGTTGCCGAGGCACTCGCGCAATGGTCCGCCCAGCAACTGTTCTCGGGTCTGAAGGAACCGCTCCAGGCGCTCATGGCCTGGGCACTGTTCCTTGCCGCATTCGGCACCTCCCTCCTCGTCGCCTGGACCTACACCCGAGCCCTGACGGGCGCGCTCGCCCGGCCCTGGAGCGTCTGGCCGCACAGCACCGGCGTCTCATCGCCATAGGTGCGGCCCGTGAGCGAACCCTCGTCGATTTCGAAATCGGGAGCCGAGCCACCGCGCCGGTCAGCCGGCCGCTGGTTCTGGGGCGGCTTCTTCGCCGTGCTGCTGCTCGGACTCGCCGTTTCCATCCTCGCCTTCATCCGCGGCGGCACGGTCTGGCTGGAGCAACAGCTTGGTAAGAGCGAACTGCCACCCGTCTTCACCGAGGCGATACGCGTCACCCTCGCGCCCGGCGAGTCGGTCTACCTGGATACCGCAGCAATCGCCAGCACCCGGATGCGGGTGCTGACCGAGCTGGACGAACGGCGCGCGGCGGCGGAGGCGGGCCTCGGGCGAGCAATCGACCAGGGTTTGGAACAAGCCTTTATCGCGGCGGAGGGACGGATTCCGGCTTTCGCGGACTGGTATTACTCCCTTACTGGTGAGTACATGCGGCTGTTCAACGCGGCCGTCGGCAATCTCGCGACCTTCCTGGCGGAGCGGCTCGACGAGCTGGTCTTCGCCCCCGCCGGGACGACAGAGGCAGTCGACGCCCTCGGGGCAAGGCTGGGAGAGACCTCCGTGGCGCAGGTGGACGCCGCGGTCGACGAGGTCCGCGACCTGCTGCTGGGGTTGGTTCGCGCGAGCGGCCTGCCGGCGGATCAGGTGCGGGTCAGCGGGGAATGGGCGTTAGGCGAGCAGTTCGGGTCGCGGCTCGAGCCCTTTGTCGCCCTGAGCCCGGAGGACATCGCCCGACAGGGGATTGCCGCATCCGCCGGGGCGGCAGCAGGCGCCGTGACCGCAAAGAAGCTGGGCAGCGCCGCGGTGGCCAAGGCAGCGGCCAAGCTCGCGGCCAAGCCCTCCGTCGGCGCGGCGTCGGCGCTCATGGCCAAGCTCGGGATCAAGTCGATGGCCAAGGCCGGCGGCGCCCTGGGAGCGGCCGGCGGCGGGGCAGCGACCGGGGCGGTCCTGTGTGCCGGCTCGGTCGCCGGCGCGCCCCTGAGCCCAGCTTGCGCCCTCGTCGGAGGCGCTATCTCCGGTGTCACGGCCTGGCTGCTGGTGGACAAGGCGGTGATCGAGGCGGACGAGTACCTGAACCGGGATGCGTTCGAGGCGGAGCTTCGCGCAGCCCTGGCGGAACAGCGCGCGGCCCTGCGCGAGGAGCTTGTCGCGCGCTACGTCGCCGGGACCGGCGCCGTGCTTGAGCGTTTGCGGTCGGAGCTGGAGACGGAGCTTGCGCCGCGGTTGATCGAGCCGAGAAAGGATTTCGTGCCCGCCACGGCCGTCGACCATGATCAGCGGGACTAGATTACAGGTCCCATCCGATTCAGCGACCATCCGTCTGCGGCCGGGCGAACCGGGCAACTGACCATCCGCGTGGTTGGCGAGGATCATCTGGCGGCTGACCTGCTCCGCTTCCAGTAAGTCGCGCACTGCAAGCGCCGTGGTCCGGATGAGGGCCTCCCGCTGCGGGTAGGCCTAGATCTGCTGCGCCACCCAGTCCCACAGCGCGGCGTCGAGGGACGCTGCGATGAAGACGAACACCCGGTTGTCCAGCTCCGACACCCTTTCTCGGCTCCCGCTCATCGTACCCGTCAGGTTCCTCCCGGGATCCTTGGTAGCCGCGAGCTCCACCCCCGCACGCCACAAGCTGGGGTCCGAGAACGGTGAGCGTGTCTACCGTTCGGGCCGCGGCGTGACAAGGTCCCTTCGCGCTGGCACAGTAAGTACCCATGACAGCGCACAAGTCTTACGCGTCGCGCGCATGATTCACAACCCGCCCGCGCCCGAGCCCGCCGATGTCTCGACCCGCTTCCCGATTCCTGCCCCACTCACGCGTATCGAGACCCTGGGTGCCGGGCTGATCAACGACACCTTCCTGGTGTCGGCGGGAGAGTCGGGCTGGGTCCTGCAGCGCATCAACGGCAAGGTCTTTGCGCACCCCGAGCTCATCATGGCGAATCTGGCCTTGCTGTCCGAGCATCTTGAGGCGCTGCCGCAGCCGGATCTGCGCATCCCCCGCCTCCTCCCGGCGGCCGACGGTCGGCCTTGCGTGCGCGATCGTGACGGCGGGGTATGGCGGCTGATGGAGCTGATCCCGAATGCCCGCGTGCTTGGACGCCTGGACACGGTAGCCCAGGCACGGGAGGTGGGTCGATGTCTGGGCCGCTTCCACCGCCTGACGTTCGACCTCGACCCCCGGCGGCTCGCAACCACCTTGCCCGGCTTTCATTGCGCAACCGAGTACCTGCAGCGCCTCGACCAGGCAGTGGAGAGCGGCGGTGACGCGTGCCGGGACGAAGACGTCCGCCGGGCGATCGGCTTCGTCGCCAGCCGACGCGACCTCGCCGAGGTTTTGGAGCAGGGCAAGCGCGACGGCAGGCTCTGGCTGCGGGTGGTCCACGGCGACCCCAAGCTGGACAACATCCTGTTCGACCAAAGCGGCGAGCGGGCGCTTGGCTTGATCGACCTGGACACGGTCCAGCCCGGGCTCGTCTTGCAGGATATCGGGGACTGCCTGCGCTCCTGCTGCAACCGCGGCGGGGAGACACGAGCAGGGGCGCCACAGGCGGAGCTCGACACCACGATCTGCCGCGGCATCCTCGAGGCCTACGCCAGCGAGAGCCGGGGCCTGCTGAGCGCGACGGAAGTCGGGCTGATTTACGACGCGACGCGCCTGCTCCCCTTTGAGCTCGGACTGCGTTTCCTCACCGATCATCTGGAGGGGAACCGTTACTTCCGGGTGGATGCTCCCGGCGACAACCTGCGCAAGGCGCTGGTCCAGTTCGACCTGGTGGCGGACGTCGAGCGCAAGGAGCCGGAGATCCGGCGGATAATCCGTGAATGTTGGAGTCCCGCCAGTGCGTGACACGCGTCAGCCGCCGCCGCGGCGGCAGGCGCTACTGCTTCAGCCCGTCGTGATCGCTCACGCACACTGGAGACGATGCGACACCTAGCGCTCGATCGGTCTACCGCCCGCTGGACCGGACTGGTTCTCGGGCCCGTCCTGGCCCTGGCGGCCTGGCTCTGGGTGGGGGCGGAGGGACCCGATGCCCTCTCCCCAGCGGGACGCGCAACCGCCTCTGTCGCCGTGCTGATGGCCTGCTGGTGGCTGACCCAGGCCATCCCCCTGGCGGCGACCGCGCTGCTGCCGGTGCTGCTCTTCCCGCTGCTCGGGGCGGGCAGCGCCGCAGAGGCGACCGCCCCCTATAGCCGACCCCTGATCTTCCTGTTCCTCGGCGGGTTCCTGCTCGGGCTGTCGCTGCAGAAGTGGGGTCTCCACCGGCGCATCGCGCTGCTCACGCTGCTCGCGTTCGGGACCCGGCCGCCACGGCTGGTCGCGGGATTCATGCTGGCCACCGCCGTGCTGAGCATGTGGATCTCCAACACCGCCACCGTGATCATGATGCTTCCCATCGGGGTGAGCGTGTTGGAGACCATGCGCGAGCGCCTCGGCGGCAACCTGTCCAAGGCGCGGCACCCCGGCGACCGATTTTCCCCGGCGCTGCTGCTGGGGATCGCCTACGCCGCCTCCATCGGCGGCATCGGAACCCTGATTGGTACGCCGCCGAACCTGATTTTGGCCGCCTTCCTGCAGGAGCGATTCGGAACCACAATCTCGATGCTGGGGTGGCTGCCTATCGGTCTGCCTCTGGTCGCGGCGCTGCTACCCCTGACCTGGCTCTATCTGACCCGAATCGCATTCCCGATCGGCCACTACAGCATCCGAGGCGGCCGCGAGCTGCTGCGCAGCCAGTTGATCGCGCGCGGCCCGATGACTCGCGGCGAGCGGGTCGTGCTGGTTGTATTCGGTCTCACCGCCCTGGGCTGGCTGCTGCGTCCCCAGCTCGCGGCCTGGTCCGGCCTGGCGGGAATCGACGACGCGGTGATCGCCATGGCCGGCGCCCTCGCCCTGTTCGTCATTCCGGTAGAGCCCGGCCGCCAGATCTTCGCGCTTGACTGGGAGACGGCGAGGCAGCTTCCCTGGGACATCCTGATCCTCTTCGGCGGCGGATTGAGCCTCGCGGCGGCGATCGAGCGCAACGGCGTGGACGCCTTCATCGCCGCGTCCCTGATGGGCCTGCAGGGGATGGACCTCATCTGGTGCCTGCTGGCGGTCACGACGCTCATGGTGTTCCTGACCGAAGTGACCAGCAACACCGCGGTGACAGCCACCCTCCTGCCGGTGCTGACGGCCACCGCCTCGGCGCTGGGTCTCCCTCCTGAGCCGATCCTGGTCGCCGCCACACTGGCCGCGAGCTGCGCCTTCATGCTGCCGGTCGCCACGCCGCCGAATGCGGTGGTGTTCGCCTCCGGGAGGGTGAGTGTCGGGCAGATGGCGGGCGCCGGCCTGGGACTCAACCTGATCGCCATCGTGCTGATCACGACGCTCGTGTATCTGCATCCCTTCGCCCAATCCCTGTGAGCCTGGGGCGCGGAGCCGCTAAGGCTTCGGCAGCGTGACCCCCTGCTGCCCCTGGTACTTGCCGCCCCGATCCCGGTAAGAGGTCTCGCAGACCTCGTCGGACTCGAAGAACAGGACCTGTGCCACCCCCTCGTTGGCGTAGATCTTGGCCGGCAGGGGCGTGGTGTTCGAGAACTCGAGCGTCACATGTCCCTCCCACTCGGGCTCCAGGGGCGTGACGTTGACGATGATGCCGCAACGCGCGTAGGTCGACTTGCCAAGGCACACCACCAGCACGTTGCGCGGGATTCGCAGGTACTCCACGGTACGCGCCAGAGCGAAGGAGTTGGGGGGGATGATGCAGACGTCGGACTTGAGGTCGACGAAGCTGTTGGAGTCGAAGCCCTTGGGGTCGACGATCGCGGAGTTGATGTTGGTGAAGATCTTGAACTCGTCGGCACAGCGAATATCGTAGCCGTAGCTCGAGGTGCCGTAGGAGATCACGCGCCCCCCGCCGTCGGCGTCCCTCACCTGAACCGGCTCGAACGGCTCGATCATGCCTTGTTCTTCCGCCATACGGCGGATCCAGCGGTCGGATTTGATGGTCATGTCTCAACCGGAAAAGCGCCAAATGGCGCAGAGTATAACGGCGTCTTCGCCTCTGCCAACCCAGCAGACCCTGATAGCAAGGCCAGCCCCCGGGCTGTGCCGCCCCGCCAGGAAGCGTGAGCACGATCACGAATTCCACGACCCTTTTGATCTATTTTCAAACCCACAACCAAGAATAAGGAATCAAGCGAGGGACTCTTTCGTGCCCGCCGCTGCGGGGCGCGCCTCCTCCCGCCTTGCTTCCTCCACCGGTGCCGCTCCTCGCGGCAAAACTTTCGCACATCGCGCAAGCGATGGAGGTTTCCCGATGGCGGGAAGCGCAAGCAGTAATGTCATTTCGCTCGAGCGGCGCGCGAACGCCGCAAGGTCGGCGCCTGCGCGCGAGGTGCTGGGGTTGCTGAACCCATGCCGGGATCAGCTAGCGCACGGGGTCGCCACCGCCTTTTCCGAGGGCATGGGCGCGGCGCGGGATCGTCTGTTCGATCTTGCCGACCGCGCGACCAGCATCGAGGTGCAAACCCTCTATTTCGCAGCCCAACGCACCCTGGACCGGAAGGGGAACGAGATCCTGGAGCGCTTCCGCACCGGCTTCACTCGCTCGTTCGACGCCTCGCTCGAATCCTTGGCGGTTGCGCATCCCCAATCCGATTCCCAGGATGCCGACAACCTGAGTCTGGTAGAGAACGCAGACTTCGAGCGCGACCTGACGATAGCCAGACTCGCGTCGCGCGCGCTCTATGGCTGTTCTGAACAGCTGACCTTGCTGGATCGGCGCATTGCGTCAATCCTGGAAATCAAGACCATCCACCCGGACGCGAATCCGCTGTTTCCACGAGCCGTGTTCGAGGCATTTCTGCGGGCGACCGAGGAGTTGGAGATCGGAGGCCCGATCGGTATCGCGCTGCTGCAGGAGTTCGAGCGCCAGGTTCAGGCGGCCCTGCCGAGACTCTACGCCCAGCTCAACACCTACCTGATCGAGCGCGGCGTGCTGCCCAAGATTCCCCGCGGCGCGGCGCGCCGACCGGAGCAGACAGGCGTCGCGGAGCAGCCAGAGCCCGCCCCATCCGAGAATCAAGGCATCGACACATCGCCGGCGGGAGAGCCGGCGGCCGAGGATGTCTTTGCCCAGCTGGCGAGCCGATTCCAGCCGGCCCCCTCGGCTGCCGGGGATATGGCGCGCGCGCCGTTCCGTGACGACAGAGCCTTGGCCCAGCTGCAAGCGAACATCTACCAGGCCCTCACCCACATCCAGAGAGAGGGCCACAGCCGCTGGGCACTCCCCGGCGTAGAGGTCGCACCGTCCCAGCAGGGTATGAGCAACATCCTGTGGCAGATCCGCGATGCACCACTCATCAGCGAGGCGGACCCACTCGGCTCGGTGACGGCGGCGATCGTGGCGGCCCTGTTCGACCAGGTGCTGGGAGACCGGGACATACCCGTGCCATTGCGCGAGCAACTGGCGCGGCTGCAGGTCCCGGTGCTCAAGGTCGCGCTGATGGACAAGCAATTCTTCGCGAGTCAACAGCACCCCGCCCGCCGTCTGCTAGACATCATCGCCAGCGCGTCGGTCGGTTGGAGCGAAGCGGATGCGCCCCGCCTCCACGCCAGAATCAAGTCCGTAGTCGATGAGATCGTCCGTGACTTCGACACAGACCTCCGGGTCTTCTCCGCTCAACCGGAGAAGCTCGAAGCCTTCGTCAACCAGGAGGAACAGCAAGCGCGGGGCAAGACCCAGGAAATCGTCCGGGGTTTCGAGCGCGGGGAGACGGTGCGGCAAGCCGAGGCAGCGGCCCGGGCGCGCGTGGAGAGATATACCGAGACCCAGGATCTGCCGCCGCTTGTTCGCGAGTTCCTGAACAAGATCTGGCGCCCGGTTCTCACCCTCGCGTACGCGCAGGACGGTGAGTCGAGCCGTTCCTGGCGCGAGAGCGTGCGCACCATGGGGGACCTCGTCTGGAGCGTCGCGCGCAAGGCGGACACGACCCAACGCCACCGGTTCTTCGCCATGCTGCCGGGGTTGCTCCAGCGGCTGCACGATGGAATGCACTCGGTGAAGGTCCCGCGCAGGGACGAAGACGCGTTCTTCTCCCACCTGGCGCGCCTGCATGCGAGCGTCGTAGGGCCCGAATCGAAAGCCGCGGACGCATCGCCTCAGGGCGAGAGCGAGTCTGTCCTGTCACGGCTTCCGGCCACCCAACTGGAAGCCGAGGTGAGGGCGGAGTTGGGCGCGGATGTCGCACCGGAAGCCGCCATCCTGATCGACGAGTCGACCGAAGTTGTTGCCCCGGCACCCGCGCCCGTGCGGATCGAGCCAACGCCTCCGCCGCAGAGCCCGGAGCGCGCGGCCGCATCGAAAGACGTGGACGAGAACAAGCATCTCGATCTGGCGAAAAGCCTGGAAGTGGGGGCTTGGGTCGAGTTCTCGACCGAGCGTGGCAACAACACCACCCTGCGACTGAACTGGGTCAGCGGTCTCAAGAACATCTTCATGTTCACCAATCGGCAAGGAGAGAACGCGCTCGCCGTGCCCGTAGATCGTCTCGCGGAGCGCCTGCGAGAGGGTTCGGCGAGGGTATTGAGCGGGGACGCACTAACGAAGCGCGCCTTCGCCAACATGCTCCATGAGGCACATCGGGCACACGCGCTCTAGCCGCTGACCGACCTTCGGGAACGAGCCGGGAAGCGAGCCTATCATCCGGCTTCCCGCCACTTGGTTCCTACCAGGATGCGGGGCGCGATGCGCCCCCCGCCGGGTGCGGCTTCAGTTGTTCTGGATGACGATACGCGGGAACTTGGCGGCGTAGTCCTTCGCCTGCAGGGACAGCATCGCCGCTGTCTTGCGCGCGATGTCACGGTAGGTCTCGGTAATCCGCGACTCGGGCTGGGCAACCACCGTTGGCTTGCCGCTGTCCGTCTCCTCCCGGATGTCGATGTCCAGCGGCAAGGAGCCGAGAAGCTTGACGCCGTACTGCTCAGCCATGCGAGTGCCGCCACCCTCGCCGAAGATGTGCTCCTCGTGGCCGCACTTCGAGCAAATGTGGGTGCTCATGTTCTCCACGATGCCAAGCACCGGCACCTCGACTTTCTGGAACATCTTCAGCCCCTTGCGGGCGTCCAGCAGGGCAATGTCCTGAGGCGTTGTGACGATCACCGCGCCCGACACCGGAACCTTCTGGGCCAGGGTGAGTTGGGTGTCGCCGGTGCCCGGCGGCAGGTCGATGACCAGGTAGTCGAGATCCGACCAGTTGGTGTCGTTGAGGAGTTGCTCCAGGGCCTGGGTGACCATCGGTCCACGCCAGATCATGGGCGTCTCCTCGTCGATCAGGAAGCCGATCGACATGGCCTGGAGGTGGTAGCTGTTCATGGGCTCCAGGCTGCTGCCGTCCTTGGATTCGGGCTTTCCCGTGATGCCGAGCATCCGCGGCTGAGACGGGCCGTAGATATCGGCGTCCAGGATGCCGACCTTGGCACCCTCCGCGGACAAGGCCAGCGCCAGGTTCACGGCGGTGGTGGACTTACCGACGCCGCCCTTGCCCGACGCGACGGCGATGATGTTCTTCACATTATCGATGGGCTTCAGGGACTTCTGCACCGAGTGCGCCGCAACCTTCCAGCTCACGTCGACCCCCACGTCGGAGACGCCCGCGACCGAGCGCACCCTTTCCTCGACCGCCGCCTTGACCGCGTCCATGGCGCCCTTGGCTGGGAAGCCGAGCACGACCTGGACCTTGACTTGATCTCCCTCGATCTCAACCCCCTTCACGCATCCAGCGCTCACCAGATCTCGCTCCAGATTGGGCTCGACATACTCCTTGATCGCGGCCTCGACTGTATCTCTCGTAACTTCAGACATGACTTGCTCCGTGGAATGGGATCCGGCCGCGTCACGACGCCGGGATGGTTTCGGTTTGGAATCGAGTGCGTTAAATCTAACGACTTTGACGGCTATCACCCTCGCGAGAGTTGGTCTTCCGGGCCGGTAATTCAAGATGCGCACGACGCCCCGATGGCCGCGCCGTGAGGCTTCGTGAGATACTTCTAGGGTTATACCATTCCCCCTTCTCAGAAAACCCCGCCATGAACGCCAAGCGAGACATCCTGGTCACCAGCGCCCTGCCGTACGCCAACGGCCCGATCCACATCGGCCACCTGGTGGAATACATCCAGACCGACATCTGGGCGCGTTTCCAGAAGATGCGAGGGCACCGCTGCTTCTATGTTTGTGCCGACGACGCGCACGGCACTCCCATCATGCTCCGCGCCCGTCAGGAGGGCATCGCCCCAGAGGCGCTCATCGCCCGCGTGGCGGAGGAGCACAAGGCGGACTTCGCCGCCTTCCGCGTCGGCTTCGACAACTATCACTCCACCCATTCGGCGGAGAACCGCCACTTCGCCTGCCTGATCTACGAGCGCAACCGGGACAAGGGCCACATCGCCAAGCGCACCATCACCCAGGCCTACGACCCGGTGGAGCAGATGTTCCTGCCCGACCGCTTCATCAAGGGCGAGTGCCCCAAGTGCAACGCCCCGGACCAGTACGGCGACAACTGCGAGGCCTGCGGCGCGAGCTATTCACCCAACGAGCTCAAGAACCCGAGGTCGGCGGTGTCGGGGGCAACGCCGAAGCAGCGCGAGTCGGAGCACTATTTCTTCCGCCTCGGCGATTTCGAGAACATGCTGAAAGAGTGGACCCGCGGCGGCGGGCTGCAGAAGGAGGTAGCCAACAAGCTCGACGAGTGGTTCGACGCCGGGCTGCAGGAGTGGGACATCTCCCGCGACGCCCCCTACTTCGGCTTCGAGATCCCGGACCATCCGGGCAAGTTCTTCTACGTCTGGCTCGACGCCCCGATCGGCTACATGGCCAGTTTCCAGAACCTGTGCGACCGCACCGAGGGGCTGGCGTTCGACCAATTCTGGTCCCCCGCGTCCGAGGCGGAGGTCTACCACTTCATCGGCAAGGACATCATCTACTTCCACGCCCTGTTCTGGCCCGCCATGCTCCACGGGGCGGACTTCCGTACCCCGACGGCGGTGTACGCCCACGGCTTCCTCACGGTGGACGGGCAAAAGATGTCCAAGTCCCGCGGCACCTTCATCAAGGCCCGCACCTATCTCGACCATCTCGACCCGGAGTACCTGCGCTACTACTTCGCCGCCAAGCTTGGACCGGGTGTCGACGACATCGACCTCAACCTGGAGGACTTCGCCCAGCGGGTGAACTCGGACCTGGTGGGCAAGGTCGTGAACATCGCCAGCCGTTGCGCCGGCTTCATCACCAAGCGCTTCGGCGGGCGCCTCGCGGCCGAGGTCTCGGAGGCGGAGCTGTTCGCCGAGTTCGTGCGCGCCGGCCCGTCCATCGCGGATGCCTACGAGCGCCGGGAGTTCAGCCGTGCCACTCGCGAGATCATGGCGCTTGCCGACCGCGCCAACCAATGGATCGACGAGAAGGCGCCCTGGGTCGTGGCCAAGCAGGAGGGGCGCGACGCGGAGCTGCAGGACATCTGCTCCATGGGGCTCAATCTGTTCCGCCTCCTGATCGGCTACCTGCGCCCCATCCTTCCTGGAACCGCGGCGGCCGCGGAGGAATTCCTCAGGATCGAGCCGCTCGCCTGGGACCAGCTACCCGAGCCCCTGGTCTGCCACGAGATCGCCAAGTTCAAACCCCTGATGACGCGGATCGACCCCAAGCAGATCGCGGCCATGCTGGAAGCGAGCAAGGAAGACCTGAGCAGCGCCGACGCCAAGAAATCCAAGCCCCACGAGATCACCACCGAGGGCCACCTGGTTAGGGATCCCATCGCCGAGACCGTCGAGTTCGGGGATTTCGCCAAGGTCGACCTGCGCATCGCCCGCATCGCCGCAGCGCAACGGGTGGAGGGCGCGGACAAGCTGCTGCAGCTGACCCTCGACCTCGGAGGCGAGCAACGCAGCGTCTTCGCCGGCATCCGGGCCGCCTACGAGCCTGAGGATCTGGTCGGACGCCTCACCGTCATGGTTGCCAACCTGGCCCCGCGTAAGATGCGCTTCGGCGTCTCCGAGGGCATGGTCCTGGCGGCAGGTCCCGGCGGCAAGGACATCTTCCTCCTGCGTCCGGACGAGGGGGCGGAGCCGGGGATGAGGATCAAGTAGGCGGAGCCTAACGCGGAATCGCGGACCCGGAGTCCATCGGTCGGTTCGCGCCGGCCGCTTTGGTTGGCGATCCAAGCGCGTTCGGGTGGACCTTTCGTCCAGTCAGATGTTGCCTAGACTTGTAGTATGGACACGACAAGGCGGGCTGCAGCACTGTTCAGCTTGCTGGTGATACCCGTAGTTCTTCACGGAGGCGACCTCTTCAAATGGATGGACCCGGAAGGAGGGGTTCACTACGGAGACCGTCCACCGGCGGACGTGCCATGCGAGGAACTACCGTCTCCACCGTGCTTGAGCGACGCGGAGCTTGAGCGCGCTCGTGAACGGGCTCGTGTTCAGCAAGAACTCGCGGACGAGCAAGTGCAACAGCGGCTGCGCAGACAGCAGGAGCACCGGAGAATCGAGGCGCAACGATTGTCCGAAAGGCGGGAAAAATGCGCTACAGCAAGGCGGGAGTTCAACTGGCTTCAGCAAACGATGGGCGCCAGAATTGCCGTTCCCGACGCAGAAGGGAATCCGATCTGGATCTCGGACCGCGCACGATTGCAGCGCCTCGAATCTAGCCGTTCCGAAATCGACCGATGGTGCGACTGAGGAACCGCTCGCCGCTCTGTTGCCGGCAACGACAGGGTGGCCTTAGTTGCGGCCAGCCTCGGGTTTTGCCACCCTGCGCTCGGCAATGGCAAAACCCCGACTTCCCGCCAGCACCACCCGCGTATTCAACCAGCGCGCGCTTGAACAGCGCGTGGCGAGAGCCAACCTCCCGCTCGGGCGAGTCAGAGCACAGGATGAGGTGGCCTAGCGGCGAGGTATCCGGGCGCATCGGTTTACGACCGGACCGGGCAGCGCGGAAAGCGCGTTCTCCTCGTCTTTCGTCCCGCCATCCGAGGGACGGGCGAAGACAATCCCACCCTCGCCAGCCCGTTCCCGGCAGGACTGACAAACATCAACCCCTCCCGCGCGGCGCTTGCTGTAAGATTGCGCGATAGCCGCGCCGCCGTTCGACGCAACCGCGGAATCCCGCACCAATTCCGCGTTGTATCTACCAGAACGCAACCTTATGATGTTTCAAGGTTTTCGATTTGCGAGGCAGAATTCTCCGGTGCGCCAAGGCCACCTGGTCGTGCGCGACCAAGAACACGCAGCCCCATGACAGAGTATGCCCTCATCTTGGTCGGCACGGTGCTGGTCAACAACTTCGTGTTGGTCAAGTTCCTGGGCCTGTGCCCATTCATGGGCGTCTCCAAGAAGCTGGAAACGGCCACCGGGATGGGGCTGGCCACCACCTTCGTGCTGACCCTGTCCTCGGTCTGCGCCTGGCTGGTGAACGAGTACATGCTGGTGCCGCTCGGCATCGAGTACCTGCGCACCATCGCCTTCATCCTGGTGATCGCCGTCGTGGTCCAGTTCACCGAGACGGTGATGCACAAGACCAGCCCCGTGCTCTATCAGGTGCTCGGCATCTTCCTGCCGCTGATCACCACCAACTGCGCGGTGCTCGGCGTAGCGCTGCTCAACCTGCAGGCACAGCGGACCTTCGTCGAGTCCGCCCTCTACGGCTTCGGCGCGGCGGTGGGCTTCTCTCTGGTACTCGCCCTGTTCGCTGCCATCCGCGAGCGGGTGGCGGTGGCGGACGTGCCGGAGCCCTTCCAGGGCAGCGCTATCGCTCTCATCACAGCGGGCCTGATGTCGCTGGCGTTCATGGGTTTCGCCGGTCTCGTGGCCGCCTGACGGTGGCGCCCTCCATGTTCACGGCGATCCTCGCCTTCGCCGCCCTGGCCGTCGTCTTCGGACTCCTGCTCGGCTACTCGGCGATGCGTTTCCACATCGAGGGCGACCCGATCGCCGACCAGGTCGACGCCATCCTTCCGCAGACCCAGTGCGGCCAGTGCGGCTTTCCGGGTTGCCGCCCGTATGCTGAAGCGGTAGCCAAGGGCGACGCCGAGATCAACCAGTGCGTGCCCGGCGGCGAAGCGACGCTGCTGGCGCTCGCGGATCTCCTGGGCAAGGAGCCGATCGCGCTGGAGGGTGGCGAGGAGAAGCCCAAGGCCGTTGCCGTCATCGACGAGCAGGAATGCATCGGCTGCACGCTCTGCCTGCAGGCCTGCCCGGTGGATGCCATCATGGGGGCCGCCAAGCAGATGCATACCATCATCGCCAGCGAGTGCACGGGCTGCGAGCTGTGCCTGAAGCCCTGCCCGGTCGAGTGCATCCACATGGTGCCGGTCAAGGAAGACATCGGCAATTGGAAGTGGCCATACCCCGCCAGGTCCGGCGGAGTCGCGCAAGCCGCTTGACGAGTCCGAATCGACCAGCCGCGGGACATTCAGTGCATCACCCCAAGTCAATCTCGGGCCCGCGTCGTCTGTGGCGCATCCACGGCGGGATCCACCTGCCCGACGAGAAGACACTTTCCAACGCCAGGCCGGTGGCCGAGGCCCCGGTCCCCAAGGTCCTGACCATCCCGCTGCAGCAACACATCGGCACCCCTGCCAAGGCGCTGGTACGCGTGGGCGAAGCCGTGCGCAAGGGCCAGAAGATCGGCGAGGCCCAGGGCTACGTGAGCGCGCCGGTGCATGCGTCCAGCTCGGGCACCGTCGTGGCCGTCGAGGAGCGTCCCGTTCCCCACCCCTCTGGCCTGCGCGCTCCCTGCATTGTGATCGAGACCGACGGTGAGGATGCCTGGGCCGAGCTGCCCGAGCCCTTGGCCGACTACAAGAACCGCGATCCCGCGGAGATCCGCGAGCGTATCCGCTGGGCGGGGATCGTCGGCCTGGGCGGGGCCGCCTTCCCGGCGAGCGTCAAGCTCAACACGGGGTCCGACCAGGTCATTCACACGCTGGTGATCAACGGCGCGGAGTGCGAGCCCTACATCACCTGCGACGACATGCTGATGCGCGAGCATTCGGGCCGCATCGTGCTCGGCATCCGCATCGTCAAGCACCTCCTCGGCGCCGAGGAGGCGCTGATCGGCATCGAGGACAACAAGCCCGAGGCCATCGAATGCATGCGCCTGGCGGTGGCCGAGAGCGACATCCGGGATTCCGCGGCCGTGGTCCCGATCCCGACCATCTACCCCTCCGGCGGCGAGAAGCAGCTGATCCGCATCCTCACCGGCAAGGAGGTCCCCAGCCATGGCGTCCCGGCGCAGATCGGAATCCTGTGTCACAACGTGGGCACAGCTGCAGCGGTGGCCGACGCCGTGCTCGAAGGAAAGCCCCTGATCTCGCGCTACGTGACCCTGAGCGGGCGCGGTTTCGCCAATCCGCAGAATCTTGAAGTGCGGATCGGGACCCCGGTCTCGGATCTCATCGCGCAGGTCGGCGGCATGGACGCGAGCGCGCGCAAGCTAGTGCTGGGCGGGCCCATGATGGGCTTCGATCTGGCGTCGACGGAGGTCCCCGTCACCAAGGCGGCAAACTGCCTGCTGGCCCTCACGCCGCAGGAGTCGCCCGATCCGGGTCCGGCGTTGGCCTGCATCCGCTGTGGCAAGTGCGCCGAAGTCTGTCCCGCAAGTCTGCTGCCACAGCAGATGTACTGGTACGCGCGAGCGAAGGACCTGGACAAGGTGCAGGACTACAACCTCTTCGACTGCATCGAGTGCGGCTGCTGCGCCCAGGTCTGCCCTTCCCGCATCCCCCTGGTGCACTACTATCGTTACGCCAAAACCGAGAGCTGGACTCAGGAGCAGGACAAGCGCAGGGCCGAGCACGCGCGTGCCCGGCACGAGGCCCGGGAGGCCCGACTTGCGCGCCAGGAGCGCGAACGCAAGGCGAAGCTGCGCCAGCGCACGGAGGCCTTGAGCCGGAAACCCGCGGCGGCAAAATCGGCAGCCGGACCCGGGGCGGAAGACCCGAAGAAGGCCGCCATCGAGGCAGCCAGGCAGCGAGCGGCGGCGAAAAAGGCCGCGCTGGCGGAGCGGGGAATCGCGCCCCGCAACACGGAGCACCTGACGCCTGCCCAGCAACGCCAGGTCGATGCCGCGGAGGCGCGGCGCGCGGCCGCAAAGCCGCAATCCGAGAGCGAGAGCTCGTAGCCCGTCATGCCAGGCGTCATCGTCTCCTCCCCGCACAGCGCCCGAGCCAACCGCACCGACCGGTTGATGCTTGAGGTTATCCTGGCCTTGGTCCCCGGCACCCTCGCCATGGTCTGGTATTTCGGCTGGGGGGTACTCGTCAACATGGCGCTCGCGAGCACCTTCGCGGTCGCGGCCGAAGCCCTGGTGATGAAGCTTCGGGGTCGTCGCGTCCTGCCCGCCATTGGTGATCTGAGCGCCGTGGTCACGGCCATGCTGTTCGCCATCGCCGTCCCCCCCATCCTGCCCTGGTGGCTCACGCTGATGGGGATTCTGTTCGCCATCGTGATTGCAAAGCAGTTGTTCGGCGGCCTGGGTTACAACCCATTCAACCCGGCGATGGCAGGCTACGTCTTCCTGCTGATCTCCTACCCGCTCGCGATGACCACCTGGCTGCCGCCAAACGTCCCCGAGCTGCTGGAGACGCGCGACCTGGTAAGCCTCTCCTTCCTCGACTCGGCGCGCCTGATCTTCACCGGCGCGCTGCCGGCAGGGCTGACCTGGGACGCGGTCTCCTCGGCCACGCCGTTGGACGAGATGCGCACCTATCTCGCCCAGAACCAGATGATCGACGAGATCCGCCAAAGCCCCCTGTGGGGTGATTTCGGCGGCCGCGGCTGGGAATGGGTGGGTAACTGGTTCCTGCTCGGCGGCCTCTACCTGCTGTGGCGGCGGGTCATCTCCTGGCACATCCCGGTGTCGATGCTCCTGGGCCTGCTTCTCTCCTCCGGTGTCTTCTGGATGCTGGACTCGCAGGCCTATCCCTTCCCCGCGTTCCACATGTTCTCCGGCGGCGCCATCCTCGGCGCCTTCTTCATCGCCACCGATCCGGTGACCGCCTGCACCACCAGGAGGGGGCAGCTGATCTACGGGGCGGCGATCGGCGTCCTGGTGTTCGTGATCCGCACCTGGGGCGGGTATCCGGACGCCGTGGCGTTTGCCGTGTTGCTGATGAACATCGCCGCCCCCACCATCGACTATTACACCCAGCCCCGCGTGTTCGGTCACGACAGAGGCAGCGGATGAACAAGACCCCGATTCTGATTGCCGCGGGCATTCTCGGCCTATTCGCCGTTGGCGGTGTGGGGCTGGTTGCCATCACCCACGAGCTCACCGACGAGCGGATCGCCGCCAACGAGCGTGCGGCAATGTTGCGCAACGTGGAGGCCATCATACCGACGGACCAGATGGACAATGATCCGCTCACGGACCGAATCGAAGTCAGCGACCCGGATCTGCTTGGCACCGCATCCACCAGCGTCTACCGGGCGCGCAGCGGTGAGCGTCCGGTTGCTCTGATCCTGAACCCGGTGGTGCCTGACGGCTATGCCGGCCCCATCAAGCTCCTCGTCTCGGTGCTCGCCGACGGCACCCTGGGCGGGGTGCGGGTGCTTTCCCATCACGAGACGCCGGGCCTTGGCGACCGGATCGAGGAGACCAAATCGGACTGGATCGAGGTCTTTTCGGGCAAGTCCCTCGCCAACCCGGCTGAGCACAGATGGCTGGTCAAGCGCGACGGGGGAGAGTTCGATCAATTCACCGGCGCCACCATCACGCCTCGGGCGATTGTCAAGGCGGTGAAGAACACCCTGCTCTTCGTCCGCCAGCAGGGCGCGCTCCTGTACGAACGACCGGCGCTGGCGAGCGCGCCCGGCAGCGAGGGGGCATCCTGATGCCTGACAAGAGCTACGCCGCCATCGTCGGGGATGGTCTGTGGACTAACAACCAGGCGCTGGTGGCCCTGCTCGGGCTGTGCCCGCTGCTGGCGACCACCACATCGGCGACCAACGGCCTGGGCATGGGATTGGCGACGACGGCGGTGCTGGTGCTGTCTAACCTGACCGTCTCGCTGATCCGCAACCTGGTGCGTCCCGAGGTGCGGCTCCCGGTGTTCGTGCTGGTGATCGCGTCTTTCGTGACGGCGGTCGAGCTGAGCATGCAGGCGTACTTCTACGAGCTCTATAAGGTGCTGGGCCTGTTCATTCCCCTGATCGTGACCAATTGCGCGATCATCGGCCGCGCTGAGGCCTTCGCATCCAAGAACCGTGCGGATCGCGCGCTGCTGGACGGGCTCGCGATGGGGATTGGGTTCACGCTGGTGCTCACCGCCCTTGGCGGCATTCGGGAGCTCATCGGGCAGGGAACCCTGTTCCACCAGGCGCACCTGATGCTGGGCGAAGCGGCCCGCGGCCTGTCCATGAGTCTCGGGCCGGACTTCCCGGGCGCCCTGCTCGCCATCCTGCCGCCGGGGGCCTTCATCGGTCTCGGGCTGCTGATCGCCTTGAAGAACCTGATCGACAAGCGAGCGAGGCAATCACGGGCGGTACGGGCTCTGCCGGCCGGCGCAGGCGAGACTCGCGCTGCGGCTTGAGTCCCTGAAGGCACGAGCCGAGTCGCCGTGCGGCCGCCGTAACCGGCCACCTCAACCCACGCCGTCGGAGGAACCTCCTTCGACGCCCGCGCGGGCATAGCGGCGGACCATCTCCGCCAGCTCTTCCGGCTTGACCGGCTTGCCGAGGAAGTCGTCCATGCCGACCGCCAGACAGCGCTCCTTGACGTCCGACGAGGCATTCGCGGTGAGCGCGATGATGGGTAGTCGCGAACCCGGCCCCTCGATCTTCCGGTACGCGCGGGTGAAGGCGATGCCGTCGAGCTTGGGCATGCGCAGATCGACGAAGGCAACGGCGAAGCGCGTCAACGCCGCCTGCTCGAGCGCCGCCGCGCCGTCCTGCACCAGGGTAACCGCAAGGCCCTGCTTGGCGAGCAGCTTGGTTATCACCTTGGCCGCGATCTCGTTGTCCTCCGCGACCAGCACCGGCAAGGCTCGGCTTGACGCGTCAGCGGCCGGCGCGCCTTCCGCCCTCGCGCCCGCCTCCTCTGGCTCCGGCTGGTCCTGATCGTCGGGCGCCAGGAGACGCCCGATGTGCTCCACCAGATCCTCGGGCAGGAAAGGCTTGTTCAAGCAATGGCTGCGCGCGCCGTTGTCGTCGGCGCGGCGCCCGCGGTAGGTCAGCAACAGATACGGAATCTCGGCGCCCAGCACCCGGTGGAAGAGCTCCAGCAGTGCGCCCAGATCCTGGCGTTTCGGCGAATCCGCAATGATCAGCAGGTCTGCGGCCTCCGCTTGGCCCGACATCCGGCTGAGATGCCCGAGGTCCCCGACCGGATCGCACGCCATGCCCTCGCTGGTGCAGACCTCGACGATCAGATCGCGGCTGGTCTGGTTGTCGTCGTACACGATCGCCCGATATCCGGACAGACGGCGCTTTGCCACGGACGCGACCGGACGCAGGCCGTCCGGGAACAGGGGCAGGCGCACCCAAAAACGGCTGCCCGCGTTCTCCTCGCTATCCACCCCGATGCGTCCGCCCATGAGGCGGGTAAGGTCGCGCGCGATGGTGGTCCCGAGGCCTGTCCCCCCGTAGCGGCGCGTGGTGGAGTCATCGGCTTGCCAGAAGTCCTCGAAGATTTCCTCGAGCTTGTCGCTGGAGATACCGATGCCCGTGTCCTCCACCTCCAGCAGCACGTGCGGACGCTCCAATCCTCCCTCCGCCGGACGCAGGCTGGCCCGCACCCGCACCTCGCCGCGGTCGGTGAACTTGATCGCGTTGCCCGCCAGATTGAACAGGATCTGGCGTACCCGCAGCTGGTCTCCAATCACCTCTTTCGGAAGCTGCGGATCGATCCGGAGAATGAGCTCCAACCCCTTGCCGAGCGCGAGGTTCTCGAGACTGGCGCAGACCTCGTGCAGGGTGGCGCGCAGATCGAAGGCGATGGATTCCAGGTGCAGCTTGCTTGCGTCGATCTTGGACAAATCCAGCACGTCGCCGATGAGGGCGCGGAGCACCTCCGCCGAGCTGGCGATTGAATCCACGTACTCGCGCTGTTCGGCCGAGAGCCGGGTGGTCTGCAGCAGGTGCGCCATGCCGATCACGCCCGTGAGCGGCGTGCGCAGCTCGTGCGTCATGACCGCGAGGAAATTACCCTTGGCGCGGTTCGCCGTCTCCGCCTCCCGGCGCGCCTCCTGCACCTTGCGCAGAAGGGAATGCTGGTACAGCGGCAACAGCACGAGGAGCAGCATAAAGAACACCGCCTCGTAGGTGTGTCTCTGCCACTCGTCGAGTGCGATGAGCACCAGGTTGTAGGCGAAAACGCTGAGCACCGAGGCGACGATCAGGTGAGTGCGCCCATAGCGGGTGCCCGCCGAAATGAAGATCCAGATGTAGATCAGATAGAAAGGACTGATCGCCTCGCGCGTCAGGAAGATCGCGAGGCTAGTCGCCGTGATATCCAAGGCGAGCCCGACGTACCGCCGGGCTTCCCACACGGGACGCATCAGCACACTCGCGAGCATGCCAAGAAACAGGAACAGATAGACGGCGAAGAGAGTGAAAAAATATCCGATGTCTACCCGGTAGTAGCCGGTTGCCGCGCCCAGCCCGACGTAGGCGACGGCGAAGATCCAGAACCCGATGCGGACCAGGGCGGATTGCAGCTCCGGGTTGCTGCGCAGCTCAGGGGTCAGTTTCAGCACCGCCGGTTTCCCTCAACGCTTAGTGTCCGTTTCCGAGCCCCTCTCCCGTCGTTCGGGTGCCGAGCGACGACGGGCTCAGCGGGAGGTTCGGATAGCATCCGATCGTGATATATTAGTCGATACTTCAGAACTTCATTTGCGCCCTCGTGCAACGGGCACGGAAAACGTCGAATACTCCGCCGGATACCGGTTCGTGCACGCCGCATCCAACCAGTCGGCGGCGAGCCGGCCGGCGCCGGAAATCCGCCAGTCCCCGAATTCATCGCGTCCCGCCGCTCCACGACCCAGGTAGAGCCGGTACGACCCTGAGCAAAGAGAAGAGGAGAGCACAATGTCCAAGCAATACCCCATCGTCGCCGTTACCGGCTCATCAGGCGCGGGAACCACAACCGTAAAACGCGCCTTCGAGCACATCTTTTACCGTGACGGCTTCAACGCCGCCGTGATCGAGGGCGATAGCTTCCATCGCTACGACCGGGCGGAGATGAAGGTCGCGATGGCGACCGCCCACGAAGAGCATCGCAATCTGAGCCATTTCGGCCCGGACGCCAACCGTTTCGACCTGCTCGAAGAGCTGTTCCGTACCTACGGGGCGTCGGGAGACGGCAAGAAGCGATACTACATCCACAGCGAGGAGGAGGCCGATGAGCACAACGCGAGGCTAGGCAGCAGCCTCAAGCCCGGCCAGTTCACGCCGTGGGAGGATATCCCCCAGGGCACCGACCTCCTGTTCTACGAGGGCCTGCACGGGATGGTGGTCACGGAGGAGCACAACGTCGCCCAGCACGTGGACCTTGGCGTCGGCGTGGTTCCCATCGTCAACCTGGAGTGGATCCAGAAGATCCACCGCGACAACGCCGAGCGCGGCTACTC
>CAYNBI010000049.1:0-26493 GCA_964395315.1 uncultured Chromatiaceae bacterium
TCGACCGGGTGGCGCTGGACGGCCGGGTCCTCCTCTCCTCCCTGGCCATCTCGGGAGAGGATGGGACCCTGAAGCGGAGGATGCCCCGCTGGGTTCGATCTCGACGCCTACATCGCGGCGGGTGAGTTCGCCGCGCCGAACGGCGGGGAGATGATCGAGCTGGAGGCCCTGTTCGACGCCGACGCCGCCTTTCACCTGCGCGAGACGAGACTCAGCGAGGACCAGGTGCTCACGGACCAGCCGGATGGGCGCGTGCTGGTCAAGGCGAGGGTACGCGATACCGGCGAGCTGCGATGGTGGCTGCTGGGATTTGGGGACGCGGTTGAGGTGCTGCGGCCCGAGGGGTTGATCTGATTACGGTAGACCAGGTGGAGAGCAATGAGCGAATGCATCGTCCGGTACAGACAGATTCGGGGTTTGCCTCGAAGGCAGCAGGACGCGCTGCTTTTCGGCATACAGGTCCTGCAGGCGGACGACGTTAGTGGTCAGGTGACGTGCGCCGAGCCGGTGCTGGTTGGTGTCGCCGACGGCGTCGCCCGTTCGCCGCAGGCGGAGAGGATGTCGTGCCAGTTGCTCGAATGCTGCGCCGCCGCCTATCGGCATGGGCAGACGGCCTTCAACGCGAAGCTGATCCGCCGCGCCCAGAGGATCCTTTCGCTGCCAGCCGCGGGCGGCAGCCTCCCACCGGAGAGCGCATCCACCATCGTGCTCGCGGAGATCAGGAACGGGATGGTAACGGTGCTCAACACCGGCGACTCCCGCGCCTACGTCATCGACAAGACGACCGGCGAGCACCGCCGGGTGAGCAAGGATCACACGACCTTCCAGCAACTGAAAGACGACGGCGAGATTCCCGCCGATGCGCAGGACTGCGACTTCGGCAGCATCGCGATGGGAGTGCTCGAGGCCGTCACCGCCGCCCACATGGGCGACGAGGACTTCCTCGTCCACATGGGCTACGCGCGCCTGAAATCGGCCGACGTCGTCTTGCTCTGCTCCGATGGCGTGACCGGTTACCTGAGCGACGCCCGCATCGGCGACACGGTGAGATATGCCTACACGGAAGACCTGGACCCGGGGCGGTGCATCACCGACCTGGTGGAGCGGGCGGGAGCGGAGGACAACACGACGGTGGTCGTCGTGGAGTCGGCGCTGCCCGTCGATCCGGAGAATCAATGAATCCGTACGAGGCATACGCACGCTTGAGCCCGGAGGAGCAGGCCGAGGTCATCGCTCACCTGAGAAGCCGGATCCGTCAGGACTTCGAGGACGCCGACTTCGCCGATGTCGATCCGATGAAGCCCGCGCGCCGCCGCGGCAGCGCCATCGGGCGCGGTTTCGAGCTCCTGTTTCGCGCCACGATCAACAGCCTGTATCTGCTGCTGAACATGCTAGTACTGGCCATGGCGGTCGGGGCCTCCCGCGAAGGGGCCGGCTGGGGAGTGGGCGACTATCTCCTGTTCGTCGCCCTACCGGTTATGCTCATCGCCTGGTCCTTCGATGCCATCATCAACCTGCTCGGCTGGCTCGGCTACGAGAAGGCCGAGACGAATTACGGAATGATCAAGCTGGTGTCCAGAATCTCGACGAGGATTGTCCTGGCCGCGACCGTCGTCGTGGCCATCCTCTGGGTCATCGACCGAGTGACAGGCCGGGATGATGATGCATAGCGGGTTCACCCGATTCGGTCGAAGTGACTTAACCGAGAGCGACCCAGGGCACGAAGATCGGATTCGACGTGCACTCATGCGGCGACTGTGGCTCTGGTGTTTCGCTGGATAGGGTATTGCTTTTCCCCTCCTCTATTTATAGGACGCCGTGATGCCTCAGATTTTCGTCAGACACAAGGAGATGACAGAAGGCGGTCATTTCCTTTCCGCTGCTTACCAAGAGGATCTTTGGGATCGGCAGACGGTTGCCCTCGTTTTTTCGGACATCGCATCCTTTGATCCGATAGCGTATCAAAATGCAGGTCTGAACTCTGAGGCGCAGGTATTTGAACGAGTGCGCGGCTACTTTATTCAGGGGTGTATTGTCGCTGCGTCCTTTAGAGATATACGTCCTGACTCTATGTTGGTTGGCCGAATATTTCCAAACAACTTCAATCAGCACCAAATAAATCATGTCGGCGGGCATCATTATAAGGAAATTACACTAGAGACTGCAGGTATAGTGCTCGTTGTTAGCCATCCCGCATTACTTTCTCAGCCGAGAGGGGGGGCGATTTGTCAATGGCACCAGCTTCCAGCCGATTATCTGGAGGCGGCCCTGAACGGTATGCCCCTGCCACGAGATGTGCACTCTTTATCCGAATCTCAACTCGAAATTCTGTGCTACGAGTTTATGCGGAGAGAGTTGGGTCTGGCCTCAATTCTCTTGCCAATTGGTCGAACCCTTCCAGACATCGATGTCTTGGGTCTCGGAGAAGCTGGAAATCTGGTCGCTGCTCAAGTGACCTTTTCTTCAAATCCTGCCGAAATTACCTACAAAGCAAATAGGTTAATGACATTTGGATTGCATGATCCGGCCGCCCAGCTTCATTTTTTCGGTCCCGCTGACCGAGCTGACGATGCGCGGGAAGTCAATTATCACGCAATAGAGCATGTATTCGCTCGGATGCTAGAATGTGATGATTTCCAACCTTGGTTCAACAGGACCTTGGGTTGATCAGATAAGCTCGGTAGGGCGCAATAGCGAAGCGTATTGCGCCGTATGTATTCCCTCCATTCGGCGCAATACGGGCGCGGGGACAACCGATTCCCGTCGCGGGCGTGTCCGGGCGCCCTATTGCGCCCTACGTGAGCTACCGGCCGGCCGAGATCGTCCTACAGGCTGCTAGACTTGAATCGGACGGGTGCAATGCCCGCCGGTCTGGTCAGGCGGGCGCAAGGGGCGGTGCGGCGAACGAGCATCCCGTATCCGGTGGTTTCGTCTTCCCGGAAACCGCCCCCTTTACTCAGTCTCTGCTATTGGGAGGCAAGGCAATGAAACGCACGGGCGAGGTGGTCATCGCCGCCCTGCTGGCCTGTGCGACGGCAATCGCCCAGGCAGCGAATCCCTACAACGGCGACTGGACGGCAACCTGGGTGGGCACGGAGGGCGTACTGCATCACGTGAATCAGGCGGACGTCGTCATCGCCGACAACAGCGGTAGCTTCGACGGTCAGCGCAGCTCGACCCGCAACCCCTGCGTGGGGCGAAAGGCCCCCATCGTCGTCAAGACTGCGTCAGCCGAAGAGCTGACCTTCGTGATCCGGTCTTCGACAGTCCTTCAGGGATGCCGTGACAGCCTGGTGCGGCTCAAGCGCGTCGACGACAAGACCTTGAAGGGAATCCGTGACAAGGACAAGGAGATCACGCTGGTCCGGAAATAGCGGGTTCTCGGCGCGGCGCGCTGGCTATGCGTGTTGCGCCGCAAGTGTCCCTACCGTGCGGCGCGGCGAGGGCGCGGGGACATCCGACTCTCACCGCGGGCATGCGGCTGTGTCCTATTGCGCCGGACGTGCGCTACGATGACGTTGTCGAGTCGTCAGCCACCACCGAGCGTTGCAAAGATGAAGCGTGACCTTTTCTCTCGATGTTTCGGCCTCGCCGTCTGGGCTTCCACCGCGAGCGTCGCCATTCCCGTTGCGACGCTCGCCGATAGCGAGGGCCGCGACGCCGTCCCCGATGCGCAGCCGCGTGCTGAGGTACTGGAAGCGCAACAGCGAGCTGAGAAGCCCGACGCGGGAAGTCGTGACGAAGTGCGGGACGCCAGCGACCGTGACGAGGTTCTCGACGCCGGCGGGCGGAGAGAGGAACTGAACGCGGAGTCACGAAACGAGGTGCGGTAGAAGCGGAGCGAAACGCGCCAGTTTCGCCCTCGATGACCAAGTTGCTCGGGAGTCCCCC
This sequence comes from uncultured Chromatiaceae bacterium, assembly GCA_964395315.1. Taxonomy (GTDB): domain Bacteria; phylum Pseudomonadota; class Gammaproteobacteria; order Chromatiales; family Chromatiaceae; genus CAVORB01. Next base: position 3,892 of record CAYNBI010000049.1, read on the forward strand.
CTCCGGAGCCGGGGCGGGTTCAGGAACGGCCCGTTCCTAGCCGCCGTGTGCCCTGCAGCGGACAATCAGGGGGAGAACGGCATCCAGGGCATCATGCGCCCGGCTCGCCCCATGGTCGAATCCATCGTCGCGGTGATGACGTGCATCTTCGCGTTGATCTGTGCGAGCTCGGCGACGATGGCCGGCAGCGCTCCCATCTGTCCGCTCATGGTGCGCATCTGCTGTTCCATCGACGGCATGGTGTCCATGCTCTGTCCCATGCGATACAACATCATCGCGACCACTGCCCCCGCCTGGCCCTCGTCCCAAGTGTGCATGTAGGCGTTGAGCCAGTTGACCTCCCGCTCGAAGGACTCCAGCTCGCTGCGCTTGTCGGCCGGCAGCATGGCAGCCAGCTCCGCCCTGCGTTTGACCCTCTCTTCCGCGCCCATTGGCAGCGCAGTCTGCTGTTGTGCGCCGGGCGCCTGGGCCACCGAGGGAGAGGGCAATAGGGACCAGCCGCCAGCGGCGAGCAGTCCCGCGAGTGCGAGGCTCATGGCGCGCATCCACCGCCTCTGACGGTCCGCGTCCGCGCGAGAGGCCCTGAGCTCCTCCACCAAGAGGCGAATCGACGCCTTGAGCTCTTGCTCGTCACGAAGCCCTGTCGACGGGTCCCCTGGCTCGTTCTTCATGTTGGTCTCCGGTATCACGCGAATGCGAGAGACAGTATACGTGAGTGCGGTTCTGAGCTTGATGGCGCCGCCATTGAAGCGCGATCGGGCCTTGCCGGTCGGTTCCGCGGGCGAGGCTAGGCCGGGCAATTGCGCGAGGCGTCCGTTACCCAAACGCATTGCGCCGCACGTGCTCCCTCCGTCCTGCGCAATCGGGGTGCAGGGACAACCGAATCTCACCGCTGACCTGTGGATGCGCCCTATTGCGCCGTATCTGGGCGACAGGCTGACGCCGCGGGATCAAAGCGTCACCGTCACCGACACCGGGTAGTGGTCCGACGCGGCCGGGAACGCGCGCCAGATAGCTCGGCCGTCGGGGAGGTTGCGGTGCACCGCAGCGTCGCGCAGCCAGCCCGGAGCGGCGTTGCGCGTGTAGAGGATGTGGTCGATCCAGACGTTGTGATGGGCCCCGTCGAAGATCGGGTCCTTGAAGCGGGTGGTCGCGAGGTCGCGGAAGTCGCGTGCCGCGCGATCTCGTTCCGACAGGCTGTCGAACAGGGCATTGCCGAGGGCGAGGTCGGGGCGCCAGACGTCGCCCATGAGGGTCTCGATGCCGCTGGCGTCCAGCCTGGCCTCGCTGGTGTCGAAGCCCGGTCCGTCGTTGATGTCCCCGCAGACCACCAGTGGCATGCCTTGGGTGGCGGGGTCGCTCAGATAGGGCTCGAGGAAGTGCTCGCGGAATCGGCGGCATTGCGCCAGCAGCCGCATCCGGTTGGCGCCGGCCTGGCGCCACCACTTGCTCCACTCGAGGGCGGTGAAGATGCCCTTGCTCTTGAGATGCAGGCCGGCGATGCGGAAGCGTCCCCCGTCGGCCATCCTCAGCTCGGCGTAGAGCGGACGCCGCTCGAACTTGTGTTTCTCCAGCAAGCCGTCGTCGTCGCTGTCGTAGTCGAAAGGGTCGCTCGCGCGTTTGATCGCACCGCTTGCCGTATCGAGGGCGTCGAGCTGGAGGATCGGCTCGTTCGACCACAACCCGGTGTCCGTGCGCACCGCGACGCCCACGCACTGCGACTGTCGGGGAGAGCGCTGCAGGGCGCAGATCCAGCTTCCCTGCAGGGGGGCGTTGTCGAAGAAGTGCTGCAGCTCCTCGACGCGGTTGGGTCCCTCGACGATGACGATCGCGTCGAGTGCGAGCAAGTCGATCACACCGGCGATGTCGTCGACCCTCTGCCGGACCGTGTTGCCGCTGCGCGGACCGCGCACGGCTCTGCCGTCGCTCTTGAAGACGGCCTGCCCGCCGTCGGTCTCGAACAGGTCGTTCATCCACTCGATGTTCCAGGTGCCGAGTCGAATCGAGCTCATGGCCTTTCTCCTTGCGCTGCCTGCTGCCTTGCGTGTGGGATCAGTGGTGGCGGAACACGGGTTTCCTGTCCTAGCCTAGCGGAAATTCCCGAACTGGCCAGCAGCACGCGCCCGCGGGTTGGCTTGCCGGGTGAAGATGCGGAGACCGACCATGAAGAAGACCCTGATCGTGATGCTGGCGCTCGTGACCGCCTTGGCGCTGCTTTGGCATCTGTACCCGGAGGTGCTGCGGCCTTGGCTCGCCCGGGTGCCGCTGGAGAGCCCGCTCTCGTCGAGCAAGCCCGTCTATCAGTGGCGCGACGCGAGCGGCGCGTGGCAGGTCACGGACCGCCCGCCTCCCGAGGGCACCCCTTTCGAAGTCAAGCGCTATGACCTCGACGCCAACATCCTTCCAGTGCGCCCGGCGGGAGAGGGTGACTAATTCGAGCAGATGTGCGTCTGGCGCAGCCCGTTCCGGGTCGCGGTCATCCTGGCGCGTCACGAGCTGGGATTGCCGATTACGGGGCAGCGCTTCTTCTCCGGCGTTCGTTAGGCATTCATCGCCATTCAGGGGTCGCCGGGATTCGCGCCAGAGGGGGAAGGGGCGAGGCCCCGGCGGGAGGGAAATACCTCCACGAGGGTCGCCGCCAGCCGGTTCCAGGCCGAGACTGCCGCGGCCCTCGCCGCGGCCGACGAGAATGTGGCCGCGAGCGGTGCCGTGCGGGTGTAGACGAAGGCTTGCAGCTCGGCTCCCGAGGCGGGCGGAAAGGCTTCGATCATGTCCCTGACCTTCTCCTCCGAATCGTCGAGAAAGAGGATGGCGCGGAAGTCGCTCCCGGTCCGGGCCAGCAGGCTCCGCAGCATGGCGCCCTTGTGCTGCCCCGCGGTCAGGTAGATTCCGTTACGGTAGCTGACCGGCCGCGGGCTGCCGAGCCCGAAGCGTGCGGCGTCCTCGCCCGTCAGGCCGCTCGCTGCGAGGCTGCCGGGCCGGTACGGGAGATAGGGGTCGTCGCCGACGAAGCCGGGCCGCGGCGCGATCGGATTGCGCCCCAGGTCGTAGCCGTTGCGCAGCAGCTCCCGGCGGGTGGCGTCGCCCAGGTCGTAACCCCGGGAGGTCAGGGCGATGAGCCGTATGCCGCGGTTCTGAAGATCCTCGACCAAGGCCGGTAGCTCCGGTTGCGTCGCGTGCATCCGGCTCAGGGTGTAGAGCAGATCCTGGGCGGCGAGCAGTCCGCCGAAGTCCCTGGCGACCAGGGCGTGACTGGCCGGGTCCCGGCGCAGCAGCTCATTCTGCCAGGCGAACCACGCATGGCTGCCGAGCTCCTGGTCCATCGTCAGCAGGGTGTCGTCGATGTCCACGACCACGAGCACGCCGTCCGGGCCCTCGCGGTCCGCGAGTGAGATGGCCTCCGCGTGGACGACCCGTGCGTCGTCCGTGCAGCGCAGATCGACGGGGCAGTCCGATCTGGCCCGGAGCGCCGCCAGCGGCGAGAGCACGGCGACAACCAGGATCAGCAACGCGTATCGGTGGTTCCGCATGGCGGGGTCCCTCGCAATTCGAGCCTGAATCCGCCATTCTAAAGTACGCACACCACGACCGAGTCATGCCGCCATGCCCGCCGATGCCATTCCGCCGCGCCTGCAAAGCTACCTGGACGGGCTCGTACCGGAGCGGGACCCAGAGATCCTGGCGATGGAAAGACACGCCCGTGAGCACGGTTTCCCAATCATCGGGCCCGCCTGCGGGCACCTGTGCTACCAGGTCGCGCGCATGACAGGCGCGCGCCATGTGTTCGAGCTCGGCTCCGGCTACGGCTATTCCACCGCCTGGTTCGCCCGCGCTGTGCGGGAGAACGGGGGCGGCGAGGTGCACCATACGGTGTGGGACCAGGCCCTGTCCGATCAGGCGCGGCGACACCTGCAGACGCTGGGGCTGGCGGACCTGGTGCGCTTTCACGTCAGCGAGGCGGTCGAGGCCCTGCGCGAGCGCGAGGAGCGCTTCGACCTGATCTTCAGTGACATCGACAAGGAGGGCTACCCGGCGTCGTTGCCGGTGATCGAGGAGAGGTTGCGTCCGGGCGGGACCCTGATCGTAGACAACCTGCTGTGGGGCAACCGCGTCCTGGACCCTGGCGAGCGGGAGGCCGCGACCGAGGGCGTGCGCGAGTTCACCCGGCTGGTCACCGGCAGCGAGCGTTGGATCAGCTCCATTGTGCCGATCCGCGATGGTCTGCTGCTGGCCTTCAGGGGCGGCTGAGGCCGGGGCCGCGGAGTCATTTGACCCCGCGGGAGGTCTGATGTAGACAAAAAGTCGCAAGGGCCGCCGTGCCCGAGCGGGGAAACGAAAGGCACCGGCGCCGGAGGCGCGGCATCCGCCGCGGACTCCGCTCACGAAAGGGGCAGACGCCGGGCCGAACCACTGAGGATTTGGAGGTGAGACATGGGTTCCGACCCTCTAGCGGCCGGGCGTCTGCCCGAGTTTTCGCCGCCGGGCGAGAATGCCGGTGTTCTGCCGGGCATTTCGGTGCTGATCGTCGACGACGAGCCGGGTATGCGCAGCTTTCTGCAGCGGGGGCTGTCGAGGCATTTCGCGCTGGTTGAGGTCGCCGCGGATACCGAGGCCGCCCACGACCTTCTCCGTCGCTGTCACTTCGATTTGCTGATTTCGGACATCCGTCTGCCGGGCAAGAACGGTGTGGCTTGGGTGGAGGAGCTGCGCGATCAGGGCAGCAGCCTGGACGTCATCTTCATCACCGCCCACGCGGACCTGGAGACGGCCATCGCCGCCCTGCGCGCGGGGGCGTCGGATTTCATCCTCAAGCCCTTCCGCATCGACCAGCTGCTCTCGGCGATGGAACGCTGCACGGAGCGCCGCAGGCTGTCGCGGGAGAACTTCCTCCTGCACCGGGAGACCGACCGTCGTCACACCTTGGACGGCCTGGTGGGGGACTGCGAGCCGATGAAGGAGGTGTGCGCGATCATCAATCGGGTCGCCCCGATGCGCTCCACCGTCCTGGTGCAAGGCGAGTCGGGCACAGGCAAGGAGCTCGCCGCTCGCGCCATCCACGATCGCAGCGGCCGTCCCGGCAGCTTCGTCGCCATCAACTGCGGTGCGGTTTCGCCGGAGCTGTTGGAGAGCGAGCTCTTCGGGCATGTGAAGGGCTCTTTCACCGGTGCCCACCAGGCGCGCGAGGGGCTGTTCAGCTTCGCCCACGGTGGCAGCCTATTCCTGGACGAGATCGGCGAGATGCCGCTGGGGATGCAGGCCAAGCTGCTGCGGGTGCTCGAGGAAAAGACCGTCCGACCTGTCGGCGGCAACCAGGAGACGCCGGTGGACGTGCGCATCATCGCCGCCACCAACCGCGATCTCTCCGCCGAGGTCGACGCCGGGCGCTTTCGCGATGACCTCTTCTACCGCCTCAACGTGGTGGCGGTGCGCCTGCCGCCCCTGCGCGAGCGGCCGGAGGACATCCCGGCCCTCGCCCGTTACTTTCTCTCCGCGCTTTCCGCCGAGCTCGGCCTTGCGGCGCCGGACCTCGACGCCTGGGATCTGGATGCCCTGTCGCGTTACGACTGGCCGGGCAACGTGCGCGAGTTGCGCAACGTCATCGAGCGCTGTCTCCTGCTGGGTCGGCGCCCCGGCCAGTGCATCTCGCCGCAGGGCGTGGTGCCGGGCAGCGGGGGCCAGGACGCGGGCGACCCCGATCTCACGATCGAGGCGGTGGAGAAGGCGCACATACTGAGGGTGCTGAAGGCGAGCGAGGGCAACAAGTCGGCTGCGGCGCGGAGGCTCGGCGTCTCACGCAAGACCCTCGAACGCAAGGTCAAGATCTGGGACAGCGAGGCCCCAGCCTGCGAATGATCCGAGCCGGCGGACAGGGGCGCGAGACGCCTCGCCGCAAGGTCTCACTCCATGCGGGCGCGGCGCGCAGGGGGCGTGATCCCTGGAGGGCGACTTCGGGCGACGAGCCGGGGTCATGACACCCTGGCGACGGGTCCGCGATGCCGTCCGCCGCACGGTGCGCTACAAGCTGCTGGTGCTGGTGCTCCTGCCCATCATGCTCGCTCTGCCGGTCGCGCTTGCGCTCGCCGCCTATTGGGGCGGACGCTTCGGCTACGATCAGCTCTTCATCAAGGTCAGCACCGACCTCTCCGTCGCCCACGACGTTTTCGAGCGAGCCCAGCGGGACTACCTCGACACCCTCGCCCGCCTCGCCGAGTCCTACCGCTTCCGGACCGACTTCGAGCGCGGCGATGCCCTTGCTCTGAAGCGGGAGCTCAAGCGGGTGGCCGGGCGCACCGGCTTTTCGTTCCTGCACTTGTCCGACCGCCAGGGGCGCTGGATGCTTCGCGGCGAAGACGGCAGCAGCCGGGCCTCCGACCTGGTGGCGCGCGCCCTGCTCGGCGAGCCCGCGGTCGGGATCGAGATCTTCTCCGCCACTGACCTGGAGCGCGAGAACCCTGCCCTGGCCGAGCAGCTGCGGCTGCGCCTGGTCCCTACCAAGCGGGCGGTGCCCACCCAGCGTGCGGCGGAAAATCGGGCCATGGTCATTCGCACCGTCTACCCGGTGCGGGACGCCAACGAGAATGTCCGCGCCGTGCTCGACGGTGGCCTGATCCTCAACGGCAACTTCCGCTTCGTGGATTCCATCCGCGATCTGGTTTACGGACCAGGTAGCCTGCCCGAGGGCAGCATCGGCTCGGTGACCGTGCTGTTGGACGACGTGCGCATCAGCACCAACGTGCCCCTCTCCCCGGGGGAGCGGGCGCTGGGCACGCGCGTGTCGCGGGAGGTCCGCGAGCAGGTGCTGGACCGGGGGGAGACCTGGATCGACCGGGCCTTCGTCGTCAACGACTGGTACATCTCCGCCTACGAGCCGATCCGCGATGCGGACGGCGCCCGCGTGGGCATGCTCCACGCCGGCTTCCTCGAGTCTCCGTTCCGCCGGGAGCTGACCAAGGCGATGGCGACGCTGGTCCTGTTGTTCATCGCCCTGGCGGCGGTGACGGCGATCTTCGCTGTGGCGGGGGCCAAGTCCATCTTCCGGCCGCTCGAGGCCATGAGCGCCGTGGTGCAGGCAACCCTCGCGGGGAAGCACCGGCGCATCGGGCCGGTGAAATCCCAGGATGAGATCGGCGAGCTGGCGCGCGGCTTCGATGCCATGCTCGACCTGCTCAGGGAGCGCAGCCGCCAGATCAGGGACGCGGCGGACTCCCTGGAGCGCAAGGTCGAGGAGCGGACCGCCGAGCTGCGAAGCCGCAACGCGGAGCTGGAGCGCACCGTCCGCCTGCTGCGCGCGACCCGGCGCCAGCTGGTGGCGGCGGAGAAGCTGGCCGCCCTAGGGGAACTCACCGCCGGCATGGCCCACGAGATCAACAATCCGATGGCGGTGATCCTGGGCAATCTGGATGTGCTGGTGCAGGAGCTGGGCCAGGACGCCGAGCCGGTGCGTCAGGAGATCGACCTCATCGTCGAGCAGGTGTACCGGGTCAAGGACATCATCGACGGTCTGCTCGGGTACGCCCGCCCGAGCGACTGCGCCGGCTGGACCGACACGCTGGACGTGAACGAGGTGTTGCGCGACACCGTCAAGCTGGTGAGCCACCTCACCCGCAAGGCGGAGATCGAGGTGCGGCTCGACCTCGCCGCGACGCGCCCGGTTCGCATCGGCCGCCAGGAGCTGCAGCAGGTGATGGTGAATCTGTTGGTCAACGCCGTCCACGCCCAGGAGGCGAGCGGGGGATCCATTGTGTTCAGCAGCCGCGACTGGGAGGACAAGGGGGTGATGGCGAGCGTCCGCGATTCCGGGCCCGGCATACCGCCGGAGCTGGCAGAGAAGGTCTTCAATCCCTTCTTCAGCACCAAGCGGGAAGGGGAGGGAACCGGGCTCGGCCTCTCGATCAGCTACGGGATCGTGCGCCGATACGGCGGCAACATCACGCTGGAGTCCTCACTCGGCGAAGGCACCGAGATGCGGGTGTGGCTCCTGGCGGAACCGCAGATCGGCGACGACGATACTGCGCTGGCGGACCAACTCAGGCTGACTGGCGCCGGTGGCGGACAATGAGGGCATGTGCGATACGGCTCGCCGAGTCGCCTCTTTCCGCTAATGCCGGTTCGCTCTTCATCTGCCAGTTGCTTGGCACCGTCCTTACCAGGCCCTATTGCTCGAACACCATCGTGCCGCCCCGAAACAATGCCCCGGGCGACTGCGACGTCCCGGGATCTGGGCCGAATGGCCAGCGCGCCCATTGCCTGGCATCCCGGGTACGCGGCTCGATCTCGTCTCGCCGTCCACCCCGCGGATCCGACTCGTCCGGTGTTGGGCGCTGCCCGCCGTATTTCACCACTGGTTTCGAGGGCCGCTTCTTGGGCTGTTGATCGCGCGGGTCGAATTTCGGCGGCAACACGCTTACCGGAGGGGGCTTCCGAATCCGCTTGTAACGGATGTCCGGTTGCGGCGGTGGCGCGGGCCGCTGATAACGCCGACGCGGATCAGGCTCCACTCCGGTCATCGGTGGACGTTGCGGCATTCGGCGGTAATAGATGTCCGGATCCGCCCTTGGTGCGGCGCGGCGGACGTCTTTTCGCGGCGGATGCTTGTAATGGACGTGGCGGTATCGGTGCCCTCGCTCGTCGTACCAGCGGTGGTAGTGCGGGCGATGGCGCTTGTAGTGGACGGTCAAGTCCTTGTATCGGCGGTAGGACCGCGGGATGTAAACGATGCGCTCGCCGCGATAGTAGTAGGGAACGCCTACCCGGTCGAAGTACACCGGATAGCCGTCGTAGAACTGCGGCGTGTAGTAATCCACCCAGATGTCGTCCGAGGCATAGCCCGGATAATAGGTGGCGCATCCGCTCAGTATTGCGGCGAAGAAGACAGCGACCGTGAGCCGGACGATCGTGCGCGAGGTGTGGTCTTGCATGGCTTGGATTCCTTTTCGCATTGCCGGGTACGGCTGGCCCTGGTTTTCGACAGTCTCCGATACATCACCTGTACCTTACCTGAACGAACACCGTCTTCTGTGGACATCATGGGGGGTGACAGATCCGGCTGAATCAAGGGGCGTGCGGTCTGCTCCGGCCAGTGTTCGGGGCAGTCCAGCGCCTTTGCGCATTGGAAACAGCCCCGATAGGTCGCCGGAAGCCCTCCGTCGCTGGCCAGAACCATCCAGGCCCCCGCGTGCTGCTACGGGGTATCGGATACGGCGCTGAAAGCCCGCACGCGCTCGCCAGCCGGTGCGAACCCAAACCTCGGATAGTAGGCCGGATGCCCGAGCACGAAGACCAGATTCACCCCGGATTGTGCCTGAATCGCCAGCCCGCGCGGCACCAGCGCGCTGCCCATGCCGCGTGCCTGTCACGCCGGCGCTACGGTCAGCGGGGCGAGGATCGAGACTTGGTGCCCGGTCTCGGGTACCAGGCGCGCGGCGGTGAAGAGGACGTGTCCCAGCGGCTTGCCCGCGGATATCGCCAGCAAGGAGGCTATCGGTCGGGCGGTCGGGTCCGACATGAGAGCGGCCGTGAGATCGGCCACGGGTTCATCCGGCAAGGCGGCGCGGTGGATCGCGAGGAAGCCTGGGAGGTCGGCGTCCGTGCGCGTCCGTATCTGGATCGGAATGGTTTTCTGGATTCTTTTCATGAGAACCCGACGCCAAACGGCGATCAGAGGCTGCGGCCGCATATCCGTAGTCGGAGTTAGAGGCTTGCGGCCGGCGTTTTCAGTTGGCCGTCTCGGCCGGCAGCGCCGTTACCGATGACCGCGGATATGGCCATACCGTCCGCCAGCGCGATGCATGCCCAAAACAGCAATTCCAGCCCTATCAGGTGCAGCGGCTCGCCGAACATATTGAAGGGCGTGAAGAACTCCCAGAACAGGAATGCCATGAGGAAAACCAATGCGGAGAACCGCAGGCCCCGGCCGGCGATGCCTTGCGGCCACGCCGGTGAGATCCATCGGAACAGGTATGCGTGGATCACGCCGAAAAACAGGATACCGGTGACGATGGGAATGGGGGCAGTCACGACCAATGGGAGCGGTTCGAGGGTCGTCCATACCGCGATGAGCTTTCGACTCTGCGCGGCGGACTCGATCAGGATTCCGTCGCCATTCCAGCCGAAACCGATTAGGCGGAAAGTCAGAAGCATCGTCACGTTCATGGCCATGCCACCGGCTAGACCGGCGAGAATGGTTCTTGTGTGAGCAGGTTTCATCGGTTTGTGCTCGCGTCAGGTGGAGTGGTCCTTTCCTTGCGGAGCCTCATCCGGTGTTCTCACGCAGAAGGCCGGGATCAAGAGGTCTTGAGGACAAGCATATTCGGATGTTACGACAGACGGAAAAGCACGGATCGCCATGGGCGACGGCTGGAAAAGCACGTTCCCGATCCGAGTTTGAGGGATCAGAACCCGTCAAGGAGATGTCAAGTTTCCGCGTTTCGGGCTTCGTAGTCTTACGTATCGATGGTCGGTAAATACCGATTGCAGGAGGTTGAACCGGTGTCTACGGTCTTTTTAGGCGGACTATGGCAACCGCGGTCATGGGCTGCGAGGAGGCCGCGGTGGATGTCCCATGCGGTGACGCAGATGTGTCGACGAATGACAGCGCTTGTTCCGATCAGCTGCGCTTAAACAACATTAACCTGACCTGCTTCGGGGCGTTTTGCACGAGCGATATGGTTCCGCGCTCACATTCCGGGTTCAGCAAGAGAAAGTAGCGCTTCAATAACAACAGGGTCTCGGGCTTTACTGCATCGGCGAGGGAAGACGCAGGGTTCGGGTTTTCCGCGGACGAACCCCTGGCTTCGTACGATAAGGAGACACGCCATGCACCAATCCACTCAGCCGTTTTCTTTGCTGTTCGCCATTTGGCTAAGCTTCGCCAGCCCACACGCCTCGGGTGCGGTGGTCAACTGTGATCCTGACCCCGGGACGAACATGCTGATCGAGTACTCGGACACGGTTCTCTGCGTGTTCGAAGCGCCATCTGATGTCGATGTCTTCCGTTTCGTGGGCAATGCTGGCGACCGGCCCTTCATCCAACTCATCGGTGCCTACTCCTGGCTCCGGCTCTACGATCCTCTAGGTGCATTGCTTGCTCAAGCCGGTTGGTCCAGTGCGCCCGACATCACCAGCGTAGTGCTGGCGGAGGACGGCATTTACACTGTGGTCGCCGAGGCTTACGTCAATACGCCAGTTAACACAAGCTACACGCTCGAGCTGCCCTGCCTGGCCGGCAAGTGCAGCGTCAATCCGGTTCCCGGTCTATTGGGTTACACGGCGGTGGACCCCTGCCGCATCGTCGACACAAGGTACACCCTGGAAGGCGCCGTTGCCGCCGGTCAGATGCGGCATTTCCACAGCTACGGCGATGTGGCCGATCAAAACCAGGCCGTCGGGAGCGCGCCGGCGGACTACCCGGCGGAATGCCCCTTCGCCCTCGGAGAGCACGCGGCTGCGCACCTGAATGTCACCGTGGTCCCCCTTGGCCCCGCCGGCGAGAAGGGCTTCGCCAGCCTGTGGCCCTGGGGAGAGAGCCAGCCCAAGGCGAGCTGGATCAACTATGCCGCCGGCACCCAGAACATCGCCAATGCGGGCATCGTCAAGACCACCGTGAGCTCGGGCGCAGATCCCGATTTCTCGGTCTACGCGAGCCGGAACGTGCACCTGATCATTGACGTCATGGGTTACTTCTCCAATTGACAAGGGTACTTGCCGTGCAGCCGGGATCGGGCGAGGGGACGAAGCGCATTTCGGGCGTTGTACCGGTGCGCCCGATCCCGGCTTCCGACCCGAATCGTCTTCGTCCCGGCTCTGCCGCGGCATGCGTGCATTCTCCGGGGAGGTTCAGTCATGAAGGCTTCAAAAGCGCGCCTTGTCCTCGCCATCGGTCTCCTCGGGGCGACGCTTGGCACCCAGGTCGGCCATGCCGGCGGCTGTGAGACCATCCGGTTCCAACGCGGCCACAGCTCGGGGACCGTACAGGGTGTGGCTCCGCCTGAGGATTTCGTGTGTTACGAGATGACCACGGGCGCGGGCCAGACGGCGAAACTCCGGGTCGAGGGGCCCAACGTCATTTTCGTGATCGACGGCGTAGTCGAGGCCCAGGATCGATACAGCTTCGTCACCGAGAGGAAGACCTACAGGGTCAAGGTGGGGCAGCTGATGCGCTCCGTGCAGGGGGTGCCCTTCACCCTCTCCGTGTCCATCGAGTAGGCGCGTCCACGGGGAGGCCCCGCGTCATTCGGCGAGGTGGGGCGCGAACGCGGCGCTGGCGACCTCGCGGAAGCCGTCATCCGTGCGGACGATGAACAGGGCTGCGATGCCTTCGGCCTCCGCCAGGGCCGGGCCGTTGGTCTCGCCCATCACCATCAGCGCCGTCGCCAGGCCGTCCGCGCGGGCGGCGGTTTCGCCGATTACGGTGACGGAGGCCAGCCGGTGCTCGATGGGACGGCCGGTGCGGGGGTCGATCTCGTGCGAGTAGCGTTTGCCGTCGCGCTCGAAATAGTTGCGGTAGTCGCCCGAGGTCGACAGCCCCTCGCCGGAGATGTGGATGATCCGTTGCACGGCGCGCCTGCCGGGCGAGGGCTCTTCGATGGCGATCGCCCACGGCGATCCCTTGGCGTTGCGCCCCTTGGCCCGGATCGCGCCCGCTACCGCGACCATGAAGTCCGAGATGCCGAGGGCGTCGAGGTAGTCCGCGACCCGGTCCGCCCCGTATCCCTCTCCCAACGCGGATAAGTCGATATAGAGATCGTCCCGTTGTTTCGCGATGGCCGGGGGCTCCTTGCGCACACGCAGCAGCCCGTAGCCGACGCGGGCCATGGCGTTCCGGATGTCCTGGTCCGAGGGGGTCTCTTCGGGAACCGGATCGGGGCCGAACCCCCAGAGATTGACCAGGGGGCCGACGGTGATGTCGAACGCGCCGTCGCTGAGCTTGCTGATGTCCAGTCCTTCCGCGATCACCCCGAGCAGCGCGGGCGAAACCGCGACCCAGTCGGTGCCGGGGTTCTGATTGAAGCGGGAAAGCTCGGAGCCCGGATCGTAGGTGGAGATCAGGCGATTGACCTCCTGCAGGACGGCGTCGACACCCGTCTGCAGACGATCGCGGGTAACTCCCGCCGGAGGTCTCGCGACCTTGACGCTGTAGTAGGTCCCCATCGTCGGGCCCGATAGCTCGATGACGGGATCCTCCCCCCGCCCACAGGCGGCAAGCACGACGGCGGCGGTGAGCCCGAGCCACAGCGGCACGGTACGCCGCCAGGGGATCGCCGCTTGAGCCGGACTGCCGGGTGCGCTCAAGTCGCTCAGTCCCAGCTCAAGGCGCCAGGCGCTCGACGCGCCAGCCGCCGTCGGCCTCCAGGGTGTAGGCGAAACGGTCGTGCAGCCGGTTCTCGCGACCCTGCCAGAACTCGATGCGCTGCGGTACTACCCGGTAGCCGCCCCAGAAGTCCGGCAGCGGCAGCTCCCCCTGGGCGAACTTGCGTTTGATCTCGTCAAACTTGGCCTCGAGCAGGGAGCGGGAGGTGATGACCTGACTTTGCGGCGACGCCCAGGCGCCGATCTGGCTCCCCCGCGGGCGGGTGGCGAAATACTTGATCGATTCCGCGGTCGGCACCTTCGAGGCGCTGCCGTTGATCTTCACCTGGCGCGCAAGGCCGACCCAGGGAAACAGAAGGGACACACTGGGGTTGTTGGCGATATGGCGGGCCTTGCGGCTCTCGTAGTTGGTGTAGAAGACGAACCCCTGCTGATCGTAGAGCTTGAGCAGCACCGTGCGCAGCCAGGGCTGGCCGTGCTCGTCCACGGTTGCCAGGCTGAAGCCGTTGGGCTCGGGGATGCCGGTCGCGATGGCGTCCTCGAACCACTGCTGGAACTGGCGGAAGGGATCGGGGTCGAGCTCGTCGCGGGAGAGGCCCTGCTCCATGGCGCGGGCGCGGAAGGCTTCTGGCGTGGTTGTCATCTGGGGAGGATTCCAGCTGGCGTTGGATTACGGCGGTGGCCATTATCCACCAGGCGCGACCGGGGCACACCTCTGGGCGCTCCGGCGCGCGGGCTCGCCGAGGACGTACTCGGGCAGGGAGTCGATCTGCCGGTAGTGGGCGAACTGGGCGCCGGCCCGGTCGAGTCCGGAAGGACCGCGATCATCAGGGCCTGGTAGCGCTTGGAGACGCTTTCGCGGCCATCGGCCGGGTCGCGGGTGGCGAACACGTCCGGGTAGTAGAGGGCATCGGCCATCGCGACCACCTCGCCAGCGAGGTACGCGTGCTTTAGGGGCGCGGATTCCGCGCCCGTCAGGTAGTCGTCGACGCCGATAATTCGGCTGGTACCTTGACGCCGTACGTCTCAAGGAAACGCCGATGATCCAATGTTTCCCGCGGTACATGGAAGTGCTGATTTCGGCCAGGATGGCCAATCATTGGCGCCTCTCAAGACCACAGCACAGGCTGCGGCCGTCCCCTAATGGCTCAGTCCTGGCCCCAGACCAGCTTGCCCGCTTCGCCCAGCTCGTAGCCGCCGAGCAGTTCCGCCCAGCGGGTCGTCTCGGGGGTGCTGAGGCGGGCGATCAGGTCCTGGAACAGCTTGCGGAAATAAATACCGCGCTCCAGGGCGAGGTCGAAGCTCTCCCATCCGGTGCTGACGAAGGCGAGTCCGTTCTCGGCGGCGGCGGCACGGGCGCCGGGCGCGATGTCCGCCAGCCCGAGCGAGATGGCGACCGCGGCCTCGCGCTCGGAGAGGGCGGTGACGGCGGTTTCGAGGGACTCCGCCTTGACCTGATGGCGGGTGAGGGTCTCGAGGAAGAAGCGCGTCGCGCCGGCGCCTTCCTGCCGCATGGCCCAGCGCAGGGACTGGTGCAGCAGATCTGCCACCTCTGTTTCTGCGCCGGCCAGGTCGGGGCGCACCATCAGACCCTGTTCGCGCTTGAAGGCGCGGATCAGCACCCATCGACGGTGACCGCCGTACTGGCTCAGCAGGGCGGGGTGGCGCAGGTGGCTTTCGTTGCTCGGCCCCCAGTGCAGGCCGCAGGCGTCCGCACGATGGGACTGCAGCAGATCGAGGCCGAGGCGGGTGCCCGTCGCCGCGTAGCTCACCAGCCCTTGGCCGCCAATGTCGCGGGCGAGATTGACGACCACCCGGTGGAGCAGGGGGTCGTCGCTTCCGGCAAGCACCAGGCGGTCCGTGAGCAGGCCGCCGTGGCTGGACTCCAGCATCCAACGGTCGATGAGCTCACGTGGAAACATCCACTTGCCGGTGACCTTGGTGCCCGGAATGCGGCCCTCGGAGACCAGGGAGTAGACCTTCTTCTCGTTGAGGTTCAGGTACTCCGCCGCCTGCCTGACGTCGAGGTAGCGGGGAAGCTCGTCGAGCACCGCGGACATGGGGGCGCCCTCGACCGTCAGCGCGGCCGCCGCGTGCGGAACGCCCGCGGCTCCGGGTTCCGGCCCGGTCGAAGATTGCTTCTTTCTCGCGACGGCCTGGCGTCGAACACGACGCGCTCGGCGCCGTTGTACACGAGAAAGTGCTGCCCCTTGGCGCGGGCGATCATGGTCACACCGACCTTGCGCGCGAGCTCTAGGCCCTTGTGGGTGACGCCGGAGCGCGAGAGCAGGACGGGGATGCCCATCTGGGCCACCTTGATAACCATCTCCGACGTGAGCCGGCCGGTGGTGTAGAACACCTTGTCCGCCCCGTCCACGCCGTTGAGCCACATGAAGCCGGATATGGCGTCGGCGGCATTGTGGCGCCCTACGTCCTCGACGAACAGATCGATCCCTGCGTTGGAGCACAAGGCGCAGCCGTGGACGGCTCCGGCGCGCCGGTAGACCTCGTTGTACTCGTTAAGGGCGTCCAGCAGGGCGTAGAGCCGGGACTGGCGAATGGTTACGGGGGGCAGCCGCAGACGGTCCAGTTGGTCGGTGATGCGGCCGAAAACGGTCCCCTGACCGCAGCCCGAGGTCACGGTACGGTGCCTGAGCTTGTCGTCGAGGTCGCTCACCCCGTCGAAGGTCGTGACCGCCACCGATTCGCTTTCCCAGTCCACCTGTACTGCGTCCACCGACTCAAGGCAGGGCACCAGGCGCTGGTTGCGCAGGTAGCCCAGCACCAGCAGCTCCGGGTGGGTGCCCAGGGTCATCAGGGTCACGACCTCGCGCTTGTCGATGTAGAGCGTCAGCGGCTGCTCGCCGGCGATGTGGCCCTCCCTGGGCTCGCCGTACTCGTCCACGGCGATTACCGCGTAGGACGGCTTCAATCCGGCGTTGGACAGGATCGGCGCGTAGCGCTCGTTCGGCATGGGGGTCGCCACGTCAGCCTCCGGTGGTGTTCATGTGGCGGAAGATGACCGGCTGGGCCTCGAGGTTGAAGTCATGCCCCCGGGGCTTGATCGACATGGCCGCGACCACCGCACGCTTGACCGCGTCGTCGTCCGCGGGATTGGCCCGCAGCGCGCGCCTCAGGTCGGTCGAGAACTCCTGGCCCAGGCACAGCAGCAAACGGCCCTCGGCGGTGACCCGTACGCGATTGCAGTCGCCGCAGAAGTTGTGGCTGTGTGGCGAGATGAAGCCGACGCGGATGTCGTGGCCCGCCAGCCGGTAGTAGCGCGAGGGCCCGCCGGTGGTCTCTGTAGTGGGGATCAGCTCGTAGTCTTCGGCCAGGTCACGCCGGATTTCGTCGCTCGAGTAGTAGGCCTCGGCGCGGTCGTGATCGCCGATCACGCCCAGCGGCATCTCCTCGATGAAGCTGATGTCCATTCCGCGCCCGGCCGCAAAGGCCACCAGGTCCCGCACCTCGTCGTGGTTGCGGTTCTTGAGGACGACGCTGTTGAGCTTGACCCGCTGGAAGCCCGCCTCCAGGGCGGCGTCGATCCCAGTCAGGGTCCTGCCGATCTCGCCCAGACGCGTGATGGCGTGAAAGCGCTCGGGCCTGAGGGAATCGAGGCTGATGTTGACGCGTGTGACTCCTGCCGCGCGCAGGTCGCGGGCGTAGCGCGCGAGCTGGGTGCCGTTGGTGGTCAGGGTGAGATCGCGGATGCCGTCAAGCGCTCCCAGGCGCTCGAACAGCCACAGAATGTTGCGCCGAACCAGCGGCTCGCCGCCGGTCACGCGAAGCTTGGTCACGCCCAGTTCGGAGAAGCACTTGCCGAGCCGGGCGATCTCCTCCAGCGTCAGTACCTGGCTGCGCGGCAGGAAGGTCATATCCTCAGCCATGCAGTAGACGCAGCGCAGGTCGCAGCGGTCCGTGACCGAAAGGCGCACGTAATTGATGTGGCGTCCGAAGCGGTCTATGAGTCGCTCGGGCAGCGCGTTGCTCGTCGGTGGCATCCCCATCCGTCTCCAAGGGTTCGCTCCAGCATAGCAGCAAGATTCATTCCCTCGTGCAGTCATGCCGCGGGCATGGCAGGCTGCCGTCGCGCCCGGCTGGCGTCCGTCTGTTTGCGGGGGTGGGCGAGGCGGTGATGCGAACCCCCCCTGTCCGCCTCCCCGGGCCAAAAGACCCCAGTGGAACCTTCCAGCTGCGACAATCTGTCCCGTTTCCCTTCTTGCCGCGATTGGTTCGAATTTTCCGGGTTTCCGCGTTTCTGCGTTCCGGGCCGGTGTTCCGATCGTCTGGTATGCAACTTGCCGCATCTCTATGGTGACGGCGCGCTGCCGAACTCGGTCCGCGTCGATAAATCTTGGAGCTATGCGAGCATGACAGAGGCAATCGAACCCGGTGGCCTTGCGCTGCGCTTTCCCGTCTCGGTCGTCATGGAGCGCCGCAGCGTCGAGGGCAACCGGTGGGTCGCGGAGAGCTGGAAGGCGGTCGGTGTCGCCGTCGGCGCACGAACCGCCGCCGGGGGTGACGAGAACCCGTTGTGCCTGGTGAGCGGCAAAGACGCGTCTCAGTACCTGTGGACGGGGCTCACGGTCGAGCTCTTCCCCGACGAGACGGAGAGCTACTACCACAATCTCATGGTCGGCACCCCGGGTTGCTACATCGTCGCACGTACGCGAGCGGACGGCATGCCAGAGCCGGTGCTGGTGACCTTGAGCTTCGACGCCGGGCAGGCCTATCAGGAGGCGGACGAGACCGTCTACGCGGTCCCGCTGCCTCCAGAGCTCTACCGTGCCGCCGAGGCATTCGTGATCGCACACTATGTGCCGGAGAAGAAGCGCAAGCGCAACCTGGAGAACTGGAAGGAGGACTCCCGTGAGCGACACTGAGCGGGGCGACGGCACCTTCCTCTCCCGCTGGTCGGAGCGCAAGCTGCATGCCCGCCGTGGGCAGGCCCTCGCGGAGCCGGGGGATGCACCCCAGGCTGCCGCGGATCAGCCGGACCCGCCTGCGGCGGGCGATTCAGAGCGCCTCCTGACGGACGACGACATGCCGCCGCTCGAGTCGCTGGGCGCCGATTCCGACTACTCGGGCTTCCTCTCCCGCGGTGTCTCCGAGGCGCTGCGCCGCAAGGCCCTGTCGAAGCTGTTCCGCGGCGCGCACTTCAACGTCACGGACGGGCTCGACGACTACGCCGAGGATTTCACCAATTTCGCCCCCCTGGGTGACATCGTCACCGCGGACATGCGCTATCGCATGGAGCGGGCCGCGAGGCGTCTGCTCGGGGACGACGACCCGCAGGCGCGCCTCGCGGGCGGCGCCGATGAGGTCGCCGCCGAGCAGCCGTCCGCACCCACGGACGATCCTGACGCCGATCCGGACGAAGACCCGACAGAGGGAGATGCCGTATGAATCCGCCGCTGGCCGCCCTTGTGGAAGACAGGGATGCCGCCAACCGACGCGCCCGGGAGCGCGCCATGTCCGCCGTCGCCGAGACGCCGGTCGAGGTGACCGGTCTGGTCAACTACAGCTCCGCCGGCCGGCTGCTCGTAGTAGGCGACGAGCGGGACGAGGTCGAGAAGGCCATCCGCACCGCCGCGCCCCTGTCCCCCGCGGCCCTGGTCATCGGCCCAGGGCGGGAAGCGCTGGCGGGCGTGACGACCTGGTGGTGCGAGCGCGATGCGGTTCGGCTCTCAGGCTGGCTGGGGGACTTTCGTTTGCGTCTCGACGGCCAGGGCGAGGGGGAGGAACGCTTCGACCTGGTGCTGGACCTGACGGGATCGCCCCTGATCCCGGTCGACATGCCGCCCCCGGGCTACCTCGTTCCCGGACCCGGCGAGGACGGCGTCGACGATGCGCTGCGTGAGCTGCGCGACCTCGTGGGCGAGTTCGAGAAGCCCCGCTACTTCAACTACGACCCGAACATCTGCGCCCACGGCATGAAGGGCGCGACCGCCTGCCGTCGCTGCATCGACGCCTGTCCCGCGGGTGCCATCTCCAGCCTGGTGGAGCGGGTCGCGGTGGAGCCCTTCCTGTGCCAGGGCGGCGGCGCCTGCGCCACGGCTTGCCCCACGGGGGCGCTGACCTACGCCTACCCCCCGGTCGGGGATACCTTGACACGGGTGCGGCGATTGCTCGCCGCCTACCTGGAGGCGGGCGGCGCTACGCCGGTACTGGTCATCCACGACGCCGCAGCGGGTGTGCAGCGGGTCGAGCGGTTGCTGGCGGAGCCATCCGCCGCGGCCGGTCATCTGCTGCCGTTGATGGTGGAGGAGGTGGCGAGCCTCGGTCTCGATGCGTGGCTTTCCGCGCTCGCTTACGGGGCGCGGGCAGTGCGCCTGGTGGATACGCCCCGGGTGCCCGATCGTTCGCGGCGCGAGCTGGTGGAACAGATCGGTTTCGGCCGGGCCATCCTGGCCGGGCTCGGGTATCCCGAGCATGCGCTGGGCTGGCTTGAGGAGGATGCGACTTTGCCAGCCTCAAGGCTCATGCCCGAGGTCCCGCTCGCCCGCCACGCGTCAGTCGGCGCAAAGCGCCAGATCCTGTTCGCGGCCGTCGATCATTTGTTCGCCTCGGCCGCTCGCGCGAAGCCCGTCGTGAGCCTGCCGACGGGGGCGCCTTTCGGCGCGGCGGCGGTCGACGAGAAGGCCTGCACCCTATGCATGGCCTGTGTGACAGTTTGTCCCGGTAAGGCCCTGTTGGACGGCCACGATGTCCCCGAGCTCCGATTTCTGGAGGCCAACTGCGTGCAATGCGGGCTGTGCACCCGCTCCTGCCCCGAGGACGCGATCTGGATCACGCCCCGCATGCTGTTCGACGCCGAGGCCCGCGGCAAGGTGCGCACCCTGCGGGAGGATTCGCCCTTCCACTGCGTCAGCTGCGGCAAGCCCTTCGCGACCACGGCGGTGATCGGGCGTATGCAGCAACGTCTGGCCGGACATTCCATGTTCCAGGGGCCCAAGGCCCTGGGCCGCATACAGATGTGCGGCGACTGCCGCGTTGCCGACATGATGCGGGAGCAGGAAATTTGATTCCGTGGCGATCCGGGCGCGCATTTCCGAGGGACGCGCCCGGAATGGTTGCCAGGTCCGCCCGCCGCCTTGCGCGGATCTCCGTCTTTTCCTCCCTGGTTTCATTTCCGGGCTGGCGCCCGCTTTGCAAGTCACCCTGACGTGAGGATTGCATGAAGCCCGATTCAATGAGTGCAGTTGCCGCCGAGATACCCTCCATCCCCGATGCCGACGGCAGCGCCCGCGCCGGCGTGTACGCCCTGCTGGGCGCGCTGCTGCGCGACGTGCCCTCGGCTCGGTTGCTGGAGCAGGTCCGACACCTGGACTCGGCCACCGGGCGCGACGACTTTGCGCTCTCCTGGGAGGGGTTGCGGCTCGGCGCAAGGCAGGTGCGGCCGGCGGAGCTCGACGACGAGTTCCACCTGCTGTTCATCGGGCTGGGCAGGGGGGAGCTGGTGCCGTACGGCTCCTGGTACCAGACCGGCTTCCTGATGGAGCAACCCCTGGGCGTGCTGAGGCGGGATCTGGCCCGTCTCGGTTTCGAGCGTCAGCCGGATGTCCGCGAGCCGGAGGACCACGTGGCGGCCCTGTGCGAGGTGATGGGCCAGCTGGCGGTCGATCCTGCGATATCCATCGAGCACCAGCGGGCGTTCTTCCGGGCGCACCTGGGTTCCTGGATCGACCGCTTCTGGTCGGATCTCGACGCGGCGGAGACCGCCGTTTTCTACAAGGCCGTGGCGCGGCTTGGCGCCGCCTTCACCGCCCTCGAGCGGCGTTACCTGGAGATGGAGACCTGATGCGCGTCAGCGCGCGACCGGTCGCATACGCACCCGGCTACCCAGATTGCGCGCGGTAAGCAGCCGCGACCATCGACACACGAGAGGCTACTGAACATGAAAGAGCAGGACAGCCGCATCAAGAGCAGGCGCGAGTTTCTCAAGAAGGGCGCTGCCGTCGGCGCCGGAGCCGCCGCATCGGCCTTGTTACCTGGCGCCGCAGGGGCGGAGGAAGCCGAAACGGCCGCGCCGGTTGAAGGCAAAAAGGGCTATCAGCTCACGCAGCATGTCCTCGATTACTACAGGTCGGCAAAGATTTAGAAGGGCGCCCGCGGAGGCTCGCCCGACCGCCTTCTCGAGTCTGTTTGAATGCCACTTCGGGATACGCGCGCGTGTCCCGAGCCGGAGAGAGCGATGAAACTCGTCAAAAAGTCTTCGATTCCGTCCCCCGAGATCAGCCGCAAAGGCGCGGTCACCGGGCTTGCCGTCAACCGCCGCGACTTCCTGCGCAACAGCGGTCTGGTGGCGGGTGGCGCGGCACTTGCCGCCAGCCTGTCCCCCGGCATGATGCGCAAGGCCAGCGCCACGGCCGAGGTGCCGGCGGCGCCCGGCGAGACCAGAACCGCGCGCACCATCTGCACGCACTGCTCGGTGGGGTGCGGAATCTACGCCAAGGTCGAGAACGGGGTGTGGACCGGACAGGAGCCGGCCTTCGACCATCCCTTCAACCTGGGCGCCCACTGCGCGAAGGGCGCGTCGGTGCGGGAGCACGGTCATGGCGACCGCCGGCTGAAATACCCCATGAAGCTGGTTGACGGCAAATGGAAGCGCATCTCCTGGGACGAGGCGGTGAACGAGGTCGGGGACCGGATGCTTCAGATCCGCGAGCAGTCCGGACCGGATTCGGTCTACTGGCTGGGGTCCGCCAAGTACAGCAACGAGCAGGCCTACCTGTTCCGCAAGTTCGCGGCCCTGTGGGGCACCAACAACGTCGACCACCAGGCCCGTATCTGCCACTCCACGACGGTCGCCGGCGTCGCCAACACCTGGGGTTACGGCGCCATGACGAATTCCTACAACGACATCCACAATTCGAAGGCGATCCTGATCATCGGCGGCAACCCGGCGGAGGCGCACCCCGTCTCGCTGCAGCACGTGTTCCGCGGCAAGGAGCGCAACAACGCGCCCCTGATCGTGATCGATCCGCGCTTCACGCGCACCGCGGCCCATGCCGATCACTTCGTCCGTATCCGTCCCGGAACCGATGTGCCCATGGTTTACGGCATGCTCTGGCACATCTTCCAGAACGGCTGGGAGGACAAGGAGTTCATCCGCCAGCGGGTGTACGGCATGGACGAGGTCAAGGCCGAGATCTCCAAGTGGACGCCCGACGAGGTTGAACGGGTCACGGGCGTGCCCGAGGAGCTGGTCTACCGGGCGGCCAAGCTGATGGCCGACAACCGCCCCGGCACCTTCATCTGGTGCATGGGCGGCACCCAGCACACCATCGGCAA
>CAYNBI010000050.1:0-26255 GCA_964395315.1 uncultured Chromatiaceae bacterium
GCAGACCACATTCCTTATCGCGCTTGCGATGTCTGTGCTTTCGGGCTGCGGCGGCGATCTCGTGGCACCGGAGGGAAGACAAGCGAATGCCTTCCTCGATCAAGTCTCTGCGAACTGCGGCAGGCTCAGCATCGGAAGCCAGCCGATCGATTATCTCCTGGACATAAACAACAACGACGTCTATTTCATCGATGAGTTGAGCAAGCTGTCGGCCGGAAAAATCGACAAGGCCGCGTTTACCAGCGACATCAACGCATTCTATCCAACGGGGTCCAACCAAGGCGCCCTCGACTGCATCTTTGCGCAACTGGACGGAAACTGACCGCCGAAGGCATTCATGATTCGACGATCCTCAGCGTGAAACGGAAGATAGCGCCTCCGGCAGGATTCGGCTCGTACCAGAGCCGCCCGCCGTGGGCCTCGACGATCGCCCGAGAGATCGCCAGCCCCATTCCCATCCTGCCTCTCGTGCCGGAAGATAGGGGCTCGAAGATGTCCGCGACCCGTTCCGGCGGAACCCCAGACCCCCGGTCCATCACGCTGACCTGAACCTCCCGCTCACTGATCTGGCGTGCACCTACCGACACCCGCTTTTCGTACTGATCACTCGAGCAAACGCTCTGCAGCGCATTCTGCACCAGATTGACCAGGACGAGTTGGATCGGCAGGGCGTCGGCGAGGACCGCGGGGAGCTCGCCGCCAGGCTCGCATACAATCCGGCAACCGTGGTTGCCGGTCTCCGGCTCCATCATCCGGATGACCTCTTCGAACAGGGGACAAAGGGACACGGGCAGCAACCGCGCATCGCTCGCGCCGATCAACGATCGGACGCGCTCGGTGATGGTGCCCGCCCGTTCCGCCTGGTCCTCGATCTTCTCGAAGAGCTCGACGAGCTTGGGTTTGTCGTCAACATCGCTCTGTAGGCGCCGCTTGGCCGCCTGCGCGTAGTTCTGGATCGCGATCAGGGGCTGATTGATCTCGTGGGCGATGGCGGTGGCCATGGTACCCAGGCTGCGCTCCTTGCTGAACCGGGCCAACCTTGCGCGCAGTCTCGCCGCGAACCCTTCTGCTTGGGTGCGTCGAGCGTATTCTTCCGCCAGAGTCTCCTGGGCGTGCCGGAGCCTGCGACGGTTGAGCACGAGCGCGAAGATCAGAGCCGCCTGCGCCAGGATCACGGCCGAGACGGCGAGGATCTGCCAGCGATAGCGATCCCAGGCCGTGACCTCTCTGAATCGGACCTCGCAGTCCGCGGGCAGCAGGCGCTCATCGATGCCCCAGTGGCGCAGCTGCCGCCAGTCGGCGATGCAGCCGGACTCGACTGGCGCCTGAATCCCGATTGCTGCAGGGTCCTCGCCGTTCAGCACCCGGGCGACGAGCTCACCCGTGCGCCGCCCCTGTGCCGCATAACTTGCGATCGAACCGGCAACGATCCCGTGGCCGAGATAGGTCTCGAACACGCCGATGACGGGAGCGCGCGAGACGGCGACAATCTGGGTCAGCACGTCGCGCGGAACGTGCGGCACGCCGGCGCCGTCGCGAAATATAGTCAAATAGAGCACCAGCGCGTCCTCCGGGACTTCCCTCACAGCCGCGAGCGTCTCGGCGAGCGTGAGGCCGACGAGGTACTGGACGTCGAGTTTGTCCGTGTATTGCGCGAGCGCCTCCCGTGCGATCGTCACGCGCGCGCAGCACTCTTCATCATCGCCGGCGACGACGGCGATCCGCCGCGTCTGCGGCCGCAGCTTCAATGCGAGATCGAGGGTTGGCCCAATCTCGAGTGTCACCGGCAAACCGATGGTGCGCGGCTCCAGGCTGCGCTCTTTCAACAAGGAGGCGGACACGCTGTTGAAGACAATCGCCGCACCCGGCCAGATCTCCGCGCGGTGGCGCTGGGCGAAATCGAGCGCGATCGGCGCCATCGCGACAACCACGTCGACCCTCAGGTCGCTGTATTTCTTGCGCAGCAGCGCAACCTCGTCCTCATCGAGCAGCTTCCGCGGAAAACGGTGCATGTCGAGCGCTTCGGCGTAGAACTCAACGGGCATCCTGCTGCCCGTGGCGGTGGCCTCACGCTGGGCGCTGTCCAACGCACGAAAAGCTGGCAGGTAAGGATCGGTCGCGTTCAGGATCACCACGCGTCGGGCCTCGCCTTCAGTGCCCTCGGCCCGCGCAAGCACGATCCAGGACGTAAGCGAGAGCAGAACGATCATGACGCATGCTGCGACGTTCACGTCCGTCGTCTTGGTAAGCGCCCATCTTCGCCACATAGGTGCAATAGTACAGTGGAATCACCGGCGTGCGGATCGGCCTTACCGGACCATCCAACGGCCCAACAAGAGGGGGCGTCCAATAGGCCCGGCGCGAC
Source organism: uncultured Chromatiaceae bacterium (assembly GCA_964395315.1). Lineage (GTDB taxonomy): Bacteria > Pseudomonadota > Gammaproteobacteria > Chromatiales > Chromatiaceae > CAVORB01. Next base: position 2,366 of record CAYNBI010000050.1, read on the forward strand.
GATAGAGATGGCCGGCGTCGTGGTCGCTGCCTCGGACTTCTAGTCTCGAAAGGGGAGAAGCTTTTCGCTCCGCGTTGGTGGTCGCCGTGCAGGAAGATCCTTGGCAACCTATTTGGTTGCCCAATGTCGGGAATGCACCGGGAAACGGTCGTGCTGGCGCGAGATCCGGATGACGGATGTCGGTCCTGATTCTCCTTGCACGGTCAACCCCGTCCGCTGTCTTCCAACAGCGTCAACCGGGCGCTCGGATACTCTGAGCTGAGTGACTGCTTTGGCCGGTTGCTGTTAGTCGGTCCGATCAAACGACGGCCGCTGTGAAAGCACAGACCAGGTAGCCCGGCCCCGCGCCTTTGATGTCGGCTTTCGGCGGAACGTTGCCGCTCGGCTACGCAGCGGCCAAGGTCGGCTCCCGGGACAACCCGATCAAAAAAGGGTTGGCAATGAAGGATCAGACAAGTCGCCAGAAACTGTCGACGCCCTGCATCGCCCGTTACGATAATAAGGATCCATGTGAAGGGCGCACGAGTCCTGTCGGGCAGCGCCCACCAGACGCTCAGGCGCGCGTCCGTTCAGGGTGAAGACGTTCGCTAGTCACTTTGATCCGAGCGGTGCACCTTCCCTCGCGTCCTCAGGCGGAGAGGATCTTTGCTGTTCCAGGAGCGCCGGCTACTCGTAGTGGGTCCATAACCGTAGAACTTTGACGATTTTTTCCTCTTCCAGAACCTGATAAACGAGGCGGTGCTGGATATTGATGCGCCGCGAGTAGGCACCCTTTAGATCACCCATGAGCTTCTCGACAGGAGGTGGATGTCGAAACGGGTCTTCCGCGACCAGCTCAAGCAGCATCTGAGCCTTTGACTTCAGTCCTGCGGCAGCCAGCTTCTTCGCGTCCTTTTGTGCCTGCTTCGTGTAGGCGACCCTCCAGGTCACCAATCCAATTCCTCGTCACAATGGTCGATGGGCGTTTCCATGCCTTCGCGGATTGATTTCCGCATTCCGGGAATCGACAGCAAGTGGAGGGTTTCCTGAATTGCGTTCCAGTCGTCCTCGGCGACAAGCACGGCATTCCCCCGCTTGCCGGTGATCAGCAACGGGTCGTGGGATGCGGCGACTTCATCGATGAGGCGATAGAGATTGGATCGAGCCTCGCTTGCGGTTACGGCAGACATGGGTGCACTCCGGTGGCTAATCCCAATGAGCGTACGCATTCGCGTACGCTTGTCAAGCCCTCCCTTTCCCTTGCGGTGAAGCAGCTTCAGCGCCGGTCGCCAGATAGAAGACGGAGGTGGCGATGAGCCGATTCAGAGGGGCCAGTCTCTCGCTAAACCCCGGCGCGGAAGTCTCGGTAGGCGTCGAACACCGCTCGCACTTCGCGCGACGGCACAACGCACACAGTTCGATACGCATGCACAATGGGGAGCCAATCAGAACAAGGGGTTAGACGATTCTCGTTTGACCTCTTTGTTTTTGCGTTGCCTTAGAGTCACCGCGTGGCGAACCGATGGGACGCCAGACCGCATCGCAGACAGTCCCCAGGACTGAGCACCGACGCCAATCGGCCGATCTTCTTGGTATCCACGGACCGCCACGAAGTCCAAGGCGACCCGGCCACCGGGTGCCTTGCCCACTGTGCCGGGTCGGTGGACCTTACGTCGCCAACAGGGTATCGGTGTCCCGATTCTCCGGATCGAGCCGATCCCCGTACTGAGAATGCGGGAGGATTGCGGGCATCCACTCGTGGATACGTCGCATGATAGCGTTGGTCCCGGTGGCGTTTATCTCGCGGGACGCCAGGGCTCCTTCCTCCCTGTCACGCCATCGCTTCCAGAGTCGCGCCATAGCGAAAGGTTTCGTTCCTGTGAAGCCGGTCACGAAACGCGTGCCGGAAAAACATTAGTCTGTAAGCGTCCAAAGGGTACGGGTGTCTTGGGCAAGGGTCGCGCCAGGGATTGCGTTTGGTCTGTATCCTCCTCCAGAGTGGTGTTTTCCGCCCCGGTAGCGATACCGGGGCGTTTTGTATGCGTCGAGCTTCATTTCTGAGGCGGTCTCGGCTCAAACCACGGCCGACGAAGACGAGGGGTAAGGATGGGGAGCGTGCGCTCTGTCGATGCGCGGCAGGCAGGGTAGGACGGCGAACTCCAGCTCTATTTTCGGCTTCCTGAAGCGCGTGTTCGATGCCGTTGGAGCCGGGTTCGCAGTCCGTCGTGGCGGGATGACTGGAGTGCCGTTGGCGTTATCGGGCGTCGGACTCAGGTGTCATTTCGGGCTCGGCCGAAGCGCCGCCAGAGCTTTCCGCTGTTGTCGTTCCCCGGGCACCTGCAGGTTGCAGCGCGGCGAGCTCATCGTCTGCCTGCTTGAGTTCCATTCGGGCATCGCTCACCTCGTCTTCGAGCTTCTTGAGTCGCTCGAACAGCTCTTCCGTCTCCAGGCGATTGCTCGCGCTGCGTTCCTCGATCTCGCGGAGCTGGCGCTGGATTGGTTTGACATCGGGTATGGTGTGGCTGGGCGCCTCAGCGGTGGCCACCGTCATCTTCGGCGCGGTCATGGCCGGACGGGTGGTTTCGAGCGCCGGTCTCCGAGGCGCATCGCGCCGGGAACGGTCGAATCGAGGTTGAGTTGGCAATCCGTGCCGATTTACCGGTAGATCTAACAGGACCGTGTACTCTTTCAGAATCCGGCCTTCCGCCCAGTTGACCTCGAGCAGGAAATCGAGGTAGGGCTCGCGGATAGGTTCGGTGGTGGTTACGCTGAGGACCGGTTGTCCGCTTCGCGAGACTTGGGGCCGGAATCTGAGCCCGGTGAGGAAGTAGTGCCGCTCACTTCCGACTTTCATGAAATCCTTCTCGCCGGCAAGGCTCGCCTTGATGGCGTCCAACTCATCGGGGCGGATGTCCACCAGCTCGATCTCGGCGTTGAACGCCTGATTGAGCGCCGAGAACACCTGGATATCGCCCAATCCGAGAGCGAATGCGTCGCCGCAGATCAGCGCAGCGAGCGTCGCGAGAGGCAAAAACGGCTTGCGGTGCATCTTGGTCCCTCCGTTTGTTGTGTCCCCCGGACACAAAATGAGCGCCGGATGATTCCGCGGCTCCGCGGTTTCCCGGCGCATGATTCTAAGTTCCCACAATACACAGTTTAAACCGTGATCAAGGTCCCAGATTGCGGTCAAGTTTCCAATAAGCTGCGGGAAACCCCCGTTCGAGCATAGGGCCGACGCGCATCTTGGTGCCCGGCAAGCTCGCTCGTTGAGCGCGTTGGGAGCCACCGGGACGGTCGCCTGCAAGCGTCCACATACGGCGCGGTGCGCGCACATCTTACTCGGCGGCTTGGCATCGGGCGCCCTGCATCCCTGAGGGCAGCCGTTCCCGTCTGGCTGGGGGTTCCCAGATCTGAAAGCCCCGATGACGTCAGGGCAAGGTCAAGCAAATCTCGGTATATTGATACCCGGTACGTTCAATAGGGTGACGAGGGATACTCCACATGAACCTGCTGCCATTTCTAAAACTGATGGAGCGACAGGACGCATCCGACCTCTTCCTCATTCCGGGCGCGCCGGCGGTATTCAAGGTCAACGGCCGAGCGGTGCGCATGGGGGACAAGCCGTTGGACGGCGAAATGGTGCACAGCGCGGCGTGCTCGGTAATGGACGAGCGTCAGGCGCGCGAGTTCGAGGAGACCTGGGAGTGCAACCTGGGCGTCCCGGTGGAGGGCGTTGGCCGCTTTCGCGTCAATGTCTACCGTCAGCGTGGCGAGACGGCGATGGTCATCCGCTTCGTGAAGCACAATATCCCCAGTATCGATGCGCTCAATTTGCCGCCGGTACTGCAAAAGCTGGCCGTGGAGCCACGCGGGCTGATACTGGTCGTCGGGGCCGCGGGATCGGGGAAGTCGACTACCTTGGCCTCCATGATCGATCACCGGAACCGGGAAAGGGATGGCCATATCTTGACGATAGAAGACCCCATCGAATATCTGCACACGCATCGGCGGTCCGTCGTGTCCCAACGGGAAGTCGGAATGGATACCGAGTCGTTCGGTGCGGCGCTCAGGAATGCCATGCGGGAGGCCCCCGACGTGATCCTGGTCGGCGAGATTCGGGACTTGGACACCATGAAGTACGCGATCTCCTACGCCGAGTCAGGGCACCTGTGCGTGTCCACGCTGCACTCCAACAATGCCAATCAGGCGCTGGACCGGATCATCAGTTTCTTCCCCGATTCCGCGCACCGCCAGATTCTCATGGATCTCTCGCTCAACCTGAAGGCCGTTGTTTCCCAACGGCTTATTCCCGACGGTAAGGGCGGCCTCATACCGGCCGTCGAGGTGATGCTGCTGTCGAAATACATCTCCGAGCTGATCCGCAAGGGAGAGTTCGGCGACATCAAAGACGCAATGGAGCAGAGCAGGACCGATGGCATGCAGACCTTCGATCAGGCACTGTTCGATCTCTACAAAAGCGGCCGCATCACGCATGAGCAGGCGTTGGAGAATGCCGATTCTCGTAACGATCTTGCCTTACGCTTCCGTTTGTCCGGTTAGGCAAGCGCTGGTCAATCCAACGCCTGCCGCGGCCCAGTGATTTGGCGTGCTGGTGTTTGGCCAGGATGGCCAAACACCAGCTTCTCCTCGGCGGCGCCGACCAGAGCGCAGCAAGATCGATGCGTGGACGACACCACTCTCGGCGCCCGTGCTCGTCCGCCGATCCGTCGAACTGCGCCACCGCACGACCCCACCACCGGCTTTCCGCGTCACAGGCATCAGGAGAGCAGCCTGGCTGAGCCTGCTCGGCAGCCTGCTGCTGGCGGGCTGCGCAAGCGTGCTGAAGGACTACCCGCGCACTTATTCAACAGCGCTCCAGGACCACTCCGGCGCCGCGATCGTTGACTACCTCGCCAGATCCGCCGCGCACCACCCCTGGAAGTCCGGTTTCGCCCTCACCCACGCCAGGCGCCAAGCGTTTGCCGACAGGGTCGCGCTCACCGAGCTCGCCGAGAAAACCCTGGACTTGCAGTACTACGTCTGGGTGTCGGACGCCACCGGCCGTATCCTGGCCGAGCGCCTGGCCCAGGCCGCCGACCGCGGGGTGCGTGTGCGCATCCTTCTCGACGACATCGGCGTCAAGGGGCGCGACGCGGTCCTCGCCGCTCTGGGCGCCCATCCCAATATCGAGATCCGCATGTTCAATCCCTTCGCCCATCGCGGCGCGCGGGGACTGGATTACGTCACCGACTTCGGTCGGGTCAATCACCGCATGCACAACACGCTCATGGCGATGGACAACGCGGTGGCGATCGTCGGTGGCCGTGAAATCAGCGATCACTAGTTCCAGGTGCATACGGAGGCCAACCTCCGAGAACTCGACGTGGCCGCCGCTGGGCCCGTGGTGCGCCAAGTGTTCTCGGTATTCCACCACTTCTGGAACGGCACTTGGGCGGCGCCGATAAGTGCTTTCGTCGACCGCCCCCACACGGAGGCGGACCTGCGAGCGGCCCTGAATGCCATGCGGGAGTCGATCGCGGCGGACGACCATCTCTATTCGATCGACGAGGACACCGCAGCGCTGAAATCGACCCTGGAGACGGAGATCGATCGCTTAATCTCGACGCCGGGCCAGACCGTTTGGGACGACCCCGTGGAGATCGTCGAGACGGGCGGCATCAGCCATATGCTGGAGGTGCTGCACGGACGGGCCGGAAGGCTGGAGACGGGCCTCTTGATCGAAACGTCTCACTTCGTTCCCAGGGACCGTGGGATCGAAAAAATGCGCACGCTGCACGACCGGGGCCTCCGTATCCGGGTGCTGACCAATTCCCTGGACCCCAATGACGTGCTCGCCGCCCACGCGGGCGACGACGGCCGACGCAAGCAGGTGCTCGAAAGAGAGCCGATCTATACGAGCTGCGCGCGGATGCCGGGTCGGTCAGGAAGCGGATCGCCTTCTTCGGAGCCAAAGCGGCCCTGCACGCCAAGGTCATCGTCTGCGACCGCGAGGATCTGTTCGTCGGCAGCTTCAACCTCGACCCGCGCTCGGCGGACACCAACACCGAGGCCGGGCTGTACGTCGAGAGTCCAGAGCTGGCCACCCGGGTGATGGCATGGATGGACGAGGGGGTATTGCCCCAAAATAGCTACCGGGTCTGCTCGAGGAGGACGGCGGACTCCAGTGGGTGACCGAGTGCGACGGCCGGCAAGTGCGCTCCGACAAGGACCCGGAAAGCACGGCCGGGCAGCGCTTCGTAGCCGGCTTCATCGGGATTCTGCCCGTGGAGGGGCAGCTTTGATGGCGAACGCCGGCTCGTCGCCCGGCAGATGGGAAGCGACGGCTGGCATCGCTTTGGATCGATGCCCCAGACGCAAAGCTTGGCGACCGACTATGACTCCGTTCAGGAAACCGGGAGAGAAACAATGCTCTACACGATAACCATCCTGATCATCGGGATCTTCATCGGCTGGAACCTGCCACAGCCGCCCTGGGCGAGAGACCTCCAGGACCGTGTCGTACGTTCGATCAGGGCGATGCTGGACCAGAGCGGCGGCGGGCCAAAGTAACGGCGGAGGATTCGGGGGGAACTCCCGATTGCCCGGGCTGGGGGCACGCTGATCGATTCAGCGCTTCCCGCGGCACAGGTATGGGGCCATTCAAGAACCACGTTTCTTGGGTGGCATGCTGCGCTTGGCTGGGATGGCCAATGGTAAGTGCCTCTCTAGACGGCAACTACCTGCACGTCGACGCTCAGCTGCGGTTGCTGCGGCTCGCCGACGAAGCTGCCGGAGACCGGCGGTACCGTCTCCGGGTGACGGGCAACGGCCACCGGGATGTGATGGCTCCCGGTGAGTTCTCCCGAGCTCGGATCAAACCCTTTCCATCCCGCCCCCGGCAGGTAGACCTCGGCCCAGGCGTGGGTCGAGGCATTCCCCGCCTCGGTGGCGGGGCCGTGCGAATAGCCGCTCACGAATCGCGCCGCGAGCCCCTGGTATCGGCAGGCGTCGACGAACAATGCGGCGAAGTCGCGACAGGCACCGGTATGCCATGCCAGCGTTTCGGTGGGGCGTTGAACGCCTTCGGCCTCACGCACCGAGGACACGAAACCGGCGGCGATGGCCCGGTTCATGCGATCCAGCATGGCGTAGGTCTCGATCGGCCCGGACCCGAAACCGAAACTCCGGACCCACTCGGCCACCCCGTGCTCGCAATTGGGGTAGGCGGGTTGCTGGTAGGGCAGCAGATCGGCTCGCTCTTCCAGCTGATACTGGAAGGGGTAATTGAGCGCATATTCCTCCACCACGAAATCCAATGGGGCGCTCTCGAAGTGATTGATCAGGACCTCGCTCTCGATGGTGAGCCGGTCAGCGGGCTCAGTGAAGCTCACGATCGCCACCGAGTTGTCGAACACGTCGCGGTGCCACTTTACGGCGTGGGCGGGTGAGATCGTCAACCTCGAGGTTTCGATGTGAACGTCGTGCCCCTCGCGTGGCCGCAGCAACAGCTTGTGCGGTTCCAGGGTCACGGGGCCGGCGAACTGATACTCGGTCGAATGACTGATGCGTAGACGCTGCATGCTGGATGTCTCCCGTCTGGGACCTCGGCGGACACACCTCCAACCCGATCGGTTTGAGAAGATCGACGGCACACCCATGCTGGCCGTGCGCGAGTGCCCTCGGTGTTCCGACGCTAGTTCGGCCCACCACCCAATGGCTGAGCCTGATTATGCTGGGTCTGCGGTGCGGTATCGGGGCCGTCCGGCCGCTTCGTGCCGGCACCGACCAAGAACATGATCGGATTGCAGTTCTTGATCGTGACCCGGCCCTGCAGCAGGTTCCCCTTGGAGTATTCGCTGAACACACACTTGTTGGTCTCCGGGTCGTAGTTCTCGACCCACAGGTTGTCGTCCTTCCAGGTGGTAGCGATGTGGTACTGCCCGCTGGGAACGCTGATCGTCATGACGCCACCCCAACGCTTCACAAAGATCTGCTGCAAGTAGAAATAGTAGGCCGCCCAACCGACAAAGAGCAGCACCGCCGCAGCCACGAGCGCCGTCCTGAGGCTGTCCATCTTGATGCCGATCACAACGACCACGGCGACGACCAAAGCGATAACCGCCGCCCAGTAAAAGTAGGTAATCATGTCAATCCTCCGCTGCGCCTGCACCGAATCAGTTTCCCGGCTGTATTGTGGACCAGCCGTCCCGGCATCCGAGGACCGATTCCAATGCCCACGGACTCCGGGCTCCCCCGCTACTTGGCCCGCGCGTAAACGTACGCGGTCTTGGTCGTGGATTTTGGGTCTATCCACGTGCCGAGCTGCGACTGAATTGCCATGAAGACATCGTAGGCGCGACTCGCCATCTTCGCCGTATAGCCTTCCTCCGGGTCCTCGTACTTGAAGCTGAACTCGGCCACCAGTGGATTATCGTCGGCTTTTCCCCCGTACCAGAGGGTCAGGCAGCACTCGGCGAGCGTTTCCGGGTTCTTGCGGATTTGGAAGCTGGTGCCCTTCACCACCCGCTCGTGGGCAGTGAAGCCGCCGACAGTCCTCAGCTTCTCCGTCTCGGGAAAGGGATCGACCGCCTTGGGCAGGCCGGGATAGATTGCGGCGACATCCGCCAGGGTCGCGAGCTTCAGGTCCTGCGGGACCAGGGTGTTGCTCGAAAAGCTGTAGAGCTTCAGGAATTCGGGCTTGATGTCCTCTTCGAACTTCATGTCCGACTCGAACTCCTTGGTGGGCGCCATGTCCCGGCCTTGGCTGATGTAGCGGTCGGGGTGACGAAACTTGAGGGTCACCACGCGCTGGCTCGCTTCGATGTCCACGCGCTCGCGCACGACGTAATCGTTGCTCCGCAGCCATTTCTCCGCAGTGTCGAGAAAACGGACCTCACGCCGCTTGTGCTCGATATCCGACGTCCCGCTCACGGATAGTGCGTGGGGTACGATGATGGCCGCCAGTTCTCCCCACAGGGCACCGGCGGATTCGAGCATCTTCGCCTCGTCACCTTTGAACTTCGACGCCCGCAGCATGAGCTTGTATTCGCGCGATCCGACGATTTGCATGTTATTCCTCCCAGCTTGGTCTTGCCCTATCGCGTGCGGGCGGTGGGTGACTAATCCTCGCGTCCTAACGTGGCGCGGGCATCCGCCCCGGCGCCGCGACGCCACCTGAGGTATGGAATGGAGATCGCCGCGGCGGTCAGGATGTATGCCGCCACGATCACAGCCGTCTGCAGCCCGGTAACCGAGGCCGCCACCAACACCGTGATGCCGAAATGGAGGGTGAAGCAGGCGATGGCCAGGATGATGGCATCCACCGAGAGCTTGAGTGTCAGGAGCCGGATCGCCGTCATCGGATGTCTGTCGTTAGGTTTCGGACCGAGGCCGGAAGCGTGCCGTTAAAGTAAAGGCCCAACGAGGCCAGGTCCAGCGATTGACCGCCCTCGTCCCCCGCAGCCGCGATAGAGCCGACCATTTGCCCCCGCGAGGCAGGCGATAGACGGCGGCGACGCAGATGGGGCGACGGTTACGCCTTGTGCTCCCCCTACGAAAGCGCGGTGGCATCCACACGCCGGTCGTCACGCCGGGGGCGCCCGATCCAGCTAGGACGCAGGCACACGCCAGATCGGCGAGGTGTCGGCGCGCTCCTGGATGAAGGCCGACACATCCTGAGGACGCTTCACGCCGAAGAACTTGGCGTCCCGGGTGGTGCGGCGCGGCGTCGGGACCTCTAGTTCCGCACGTAGTGGAAGGCGCGCTGGGCGGGATCGAACTCGGGATCCTGCCAGTAGGCGCCGAGCACCGCATCGCCGATTGCTTTGGTGTAGGTCGCCCGCTCGACATTCCCTTGGTTCCCCCTCGGCTCCTTGCAGCGACCGTCGGACCCGATGCTGCGCCCGTCGCTTTGTCGGATGGTCGATGGCCAACCATCTGCGTACCGAACTCGTGCTCAACGCGCTGAACATGGCCCTATGGCAATGTCGCCCCGAGCAGGTGATCCATCATTCCGACAGTAAGAATGCACATGCCAGTTGCTCCTGGGCGGCCTGACTCTCACAGCGATGGACCGACCAGGGCTGGTGCCGCAAGGTGCTTATGGGTCGCGTAGTTGTCACAGATCAGATGCAGGCCCTTCTCCTTGGACGTACTGCGCTCGATCTGGCGGAGAAACTTCAACCATTCGATATGACGATGGCGCGCCTGAAACTGGCCAATGAAGGTTCCGTCGAGCACGTTGAGGGCGGCAAACAAGGTGGTCGTGCCGTGACGCTTGTAGTCGTGGGTCATGGTTGCCGCGCGTCCCTTCTTCAACGGCAAGCCCGGCTGGGTGCGATCCACGGCCTGCACCTGGCTTTTCTCGTCACAGCACAGCACCAGCGCGTGTTCGGGCGGGCTCAGATACAGCCCGACGATGTCCTCGAGCTTTTCGATAAAACGCGGATCGCGCGAGACGTTGAAGGTCTCAACCCGATGCGGTTTCAGGCCATGCGCTTGCCACACCCGGCGAATGCTCGAGGCACTGATGCCAGTGCCTGCGCCAGCGTGCGGGTACTCCGGTGCGTCGGCGCTGGCGGTGCCGTCTGCGTGGTCAGGCGCCCAATCCCCTGGGCATCCACCTGGCGCGGGCCCCCACCACGCGGGAGATCCTGCACAATCGCCGCCCACCCGCCCTCGGCGTAACGGGTGCGCCAGCGGCCGACCTCCGCACGGCCCACCCCCAGTTGCGCGGCGATCTCTTGGTTGGTCATTCCGTCCGCTGCCAGCAGCATGATCTTTGCGCGCCGTGCCTCGCGCACACTGACGGTACTGGAACTGTGCATTCGCTTCAGCCGCTGGCTCTCCTCGGGAGACGACTCAATATCCGGCGCCATTAGCATCGTAAGCCCCCTGTCTGCATCAGCACTCGCAAAAGACAGGACCCGTCTCAATAAATTCCGTTAATTGACGCGCACTACACTAGGAGCGAGACCGAGGTGGCGCGGGCCAGGCAGACCTTCACGTAGACGAAGCGAACAAGGTCGCGCCCCCGGATGGCTGCGGATCAGATCCTGACCGTCCCACCGGCGGTGCTGTGGCCACCTGCCACGCTCGCAACGACGAGCCCTGACCTCCACATACACCCGCAAAGAACGCAGGGAACGGTTCGCGCCCTCTACTCTTAACGTGTCGGGTAACGCACCCCGGTCGCTGCCCGCCCGGCCCTCACATGCCAGGCTGAGGGCCGTAGGACACCTCGCCGGTCGGACTGATGCGGATGTAGACCGGCAGGCTGCCCGTGCCCTGCGTTCCCGGCATGCCACTCATTCCGTCCATGCCGGACATGCCTTCCATGCCTTGCATCCCCGACATGCCGCTCATTCCGCCCATGCCGGTCATACCTTCCGTGCCCTGCATTCCAGACATGCCGCTCATCCCACTCATACCGGACATCCCATCCATGCCCTGCATCCCGCTCATGCCGAGAGGGCGCCAGGCATAGTTTTCAGCGGTCCCGTACATACCCTGCATACCGCTCATTCCGGACATGCCTTGCATCCCCGAAATGCCACTCATTCCGTGCTGGGGACGAGCGTAGCCTGGCCGGCCCATCATGGGTCCCGCCTGGGGATAGCCCATCGCCGGATTGCCGTATGGATGGCCCATCATGAGCCCGCCGGCTGGGGGAGCCATCATCGTGGGGCCGGGAGGTGGTCCCATCATCGGGCCACCGTAAGGGTTTCCCATCATGGGACCTCCATAGGGCATGCCCTGGTAGGGACCCTGCCCCTGCGCCGTGCCTGCGATGGCCGTGCTGCACAGGATCAACCCCATCGAGACGCATACACGAATGCTTTTGTTTTTCACGATCAGTCCTCCTTCTTGGTGGTGTCAGCCGCCCAATGCGCGGCTCGATGTCATTGGCTACCCACGCTGAGTATTGGCCATCCTGGCCGAAATCAGCACGCCATCCAAAGAGCAGTGTTCTTGGGTGGCTTAATTCTCAATCGCTTGCATGCTTGAGAATGGCGTCACATCCCTGTGCCTCGGGAGGTGCCGGATCGATCGGCGTTCTCCGAAGTGATGGACGAAACGTAACATCGATTGGTGCCGGAGGACTAGGAGGGAACAGCACATTGGGGGCAGGGCAGCGCTGCCCCGAGCATCAAAGGCAAACGAAAGACATCCGAGCTCCGGTTGGTCGACGGTGCCCAGAGGGTCGCACTGCTGGCAAAAAGTGCGGGCGAGAAGCGGAGATCCACCCGCGAATGAACCGGTTGGGGACCAGCGGGACGCTTGTCCGGTGGCGCGCCCGCCGTCCTCTGTCGTGCGGATGTCGTGAATCATCGCCGAAGAAAGGAGCAACGCGTCACAAGAACGGGTAAATACATTCTCTAGAACCGTGCTCTCCAAACCTTAGCGAGGGAGAAAATACAAAATGAGAGCACTTTCGATAGCCGTGTTGATTGCGCTTCTTCCTGTCTCCGCACAGGCAGGCAATTCCGAGGTCAGGCATACCATCGAACAGGCTCAGATCCCATTGGGTGTCGATTGGGGGTTGCAGGGAGCTTACGAGCTTGCAAGATGTCAAGGCAGGAAATGCGCCGGTCCTGGCGACCAGATTAGGAACGAGCCCGATGGTCACGATGGCCAACTCCTTGCGGGCGGTCGCGGAGGTCAGGCTACCGCTGGCGACAAAAAGGGCCGTAGGTATCGCGAGAACCCGACACTCCTGCCCTTGCTGGCTGGTGATCGAGGCGGGCAGGCCACTGCCGGTGGCAAGAAGGGTCGCAGGCACCACGACCACGAAACCTTCTGCCCCCTGCGCTTAGGCTAGCCTGGTTCGGTTCTGCATCGCTCGCGAGCGAAAGGGTCCGCCCGGGGTTGAACCGGCGGCCGGTGCGGTTGATCCGCGAGCGATCCCTCTGTTCTGGCACGCAGTTCGATCAGGTCAGCCAAAACCACCCGCTATGCGGGTGGTTTCTCGATCGCGTCATTGGGGGCGATCCTTGTCGCCCCAGGTATTGCCGACCGAGGTCGTGCTCGCACCCACCGAGGGCATGCTTCCCTGTCTCATGCCGACAAGGCCGTGGAGGGCAGGTTGGTGCCTTCCCGCGCTTGCCGCTACCAATGACGGATCTCAATGCGTCGAGTCCATTTCCCGCAGAAAATAACAGTCTTTTGCGGGGGCGTTGATCGATTAACCGTCGCCTTCGTACGGGTCGCGTCCGGGGTGTTTAAGCCCGAGATCGGGTGTCGCTCTCGATCCGCTGTGTTCTTCAGACGTGGGAGGTTCAGGTGCTCAAGTCCATCTCGACGTTGGTGTCGGTCTCGCTGCTCGTCGTCGCATCCAATGCATTCTCCGGTCGCGGGGGTGAAGAAAAAGGGTCACGCTCGTCGAGTGACCTTTCCGGCCTGGAAATCGCCGACCTTCTGTTCATGCGCGAGGAGGAGAAGCTCGCGCGCGATTCCTACATCGTCCTCCACGAGCTTTGGGGAGAGGCGGTGTTCTCCAATATCTCGATCTCCGAGCAGCAGCACATGGACGCGATGAAAAAGCTGTTGGACAAGTACGGTCTGCCCGATCCCGTTGTTGACGAAGACGACGTGGGGCGCTTCGTAAACGATGAGCTGGATACGCTTTTCACCTACCTGATGGATCTCGGCGAACAGAACGCGCTGGCTGGGCTGAACGTGGGCGGTCTGATCGAAGAGAAGGACATGCACGACATACAGGCGGCGATCGACGCGGCGGACCACCAGGACATCAAGGACGTGTACGGAAGCCTGCTGTGTGGCTCCCGCAACCACCTGCGCTCGTTCGTCAAGAACATCGAGTTGGCGGGGTCCGCCTACACCGCGTCGGTGCTGCCGCAGGAGGAAGTGGACGAGATCGCCAACAGTCCGATGGAGCAATGCGGCGGTTAGGTCTCCCTGCGAGGCTCCGCGATACCCGCCCAGGGGACAGCGCGCGATCCTGCGGCTGGAAATCGCTCACGCGGCGGTGACGATCTATGTCTGCTGTGTCGCCTCGTCGCTCAGCCCCTTCGACGTGGGCGGAGACTTCGTTTGGTCGCCGTAGAGGCACCAGGGCTTGAAGTGGCCTTCGATCCTGGTCACGGCTGCGCGCCTCCGTGGTCGTCCGTCGCCTCGGGCTTCGCTGTCTTCTGCAGTGCCACGGCGTTCATGCAATACCGCAGTCCGCTGGGTTCCGGTCCGTCCGGAAAGACGTGCCCCAGGTGGGCGCCGCAGGTGTTGCAGGTCGTCTCCACCCGTCTCATGCCGTGGGAACCGTCGGTGTGGTAGGCGATGGCGTTCGCTTCTACCGGCTGGGTGAACGAGGGCCAGCCCGTGCCCGACTCGAATTTTTCCCGAGCGTCAAACAACAGGGTGCCGCAACAGACGCAGCCGTACAGGCCCGGCTCGAACCGGCTGCACATCTCCGAGCTGAAGGGACGCTCCGTGCCCCTTTGCCGGGTGACCCGGTGTTGCTCGGGGGTGAGCTCGGCTCGCCATTGGGCTTCGGTCTTCTCGACAACCCGCGCGGGCGCCGGATTTCCACGCTCGGCTCGGTCCAGGACTTCACGCCAGGTCAGCATCTGCTGCTCCTCCCGGTTTGCAGTGGTTGATCCAGAATAGCGGCATCCGTCCCTTTCCACCGTCCCAGGTCAGGACGACCTCTAAGCAGGGGCCATTCGGCTGACCGGGCGCGCACGCCCCACCGTCCTTCGATCCTGCACCCGTTCCGCCCAATGCTGTATCAGGGACGCCTGCGGGAATACAAGCCCCCGGATTATTTTTCCCGCCGCTCGGATTGGCGTGATGCACCAAGAATCCCGCGCCGCGCGCGGGCCGCGGCCTGTCGCCGGGTGGGAGGAGTGGGTATGATTTCCGACCCCTATGGCCGAACGCTTATCGAGCGCGGTGCAGCCGAAAATAGGTTAGCAGAGCCTCGTGGCCAGAGTCTTCCCAGTATCTTGCGGTAGCCTTTGGTGCCGTTTCTCGCGCTCGGTATCGGGCTCTTCCTGCTCTACTTCCTCGTTCGAGGTGCCGGATCGTGTCGTCGTCGGTGAGACAGGCGTGGCGGGGCTCGCCGAGCATTTACAGCGCACGTGGATGCGCCCGCCGACCCGACAGAAGCTGGAGGGACTGGGCGAGGACTCTGTGAAGGAGGAGATGCTCCATCGGGAGGCGGTGGCCCTCGGCCTCGACCGTGACGATCCCATCATTCGAAGGCGTATGCGCCAGAAGATGGAGTTCCTGAACGCAGGCCTCACCGAACAGTCGGCGCCGAGCGATGCCGAGTTGCGGATGCACCTGGACGCCAATAGGGACAAGTTCGTGCGTCCGGATCGCTTCAGCTTTCAGCGGACCTGTATTCAGTCCGGATCGCTCCGGTGGCGGTGCCGAAGTGCGGGCCGCGGAACTGCTCGCGCGCATTCGCGCGGACCCGGCGCTTGCCGCGGGGATAAGCAGTCGCCTGGAGACCTCACGCTGTTACCGGCCGGGGCTGGCCGCTGGAACCTGGTCGCCGTCCCTCCCCCCGGCGGCTGTACGGCGTGCTGCTGGCCCTGGTGGCAGCCGCTACCGTCGCATTGACGCAAAGGGCGCCCTGGGTCGCGATCACCGGGCGAGCCTTGGGCAGCGGGATCGCCGTCATCGGCCCGAGGAGGGCGGTCGTCTGAGGGCGGACGAAAGGCGTTCCCGTGCGGGTTTGGTGGTAGACTCGCGCCCATGAAAAACGGCGACGATTTTGAGGCGTTGCTCGCGCAGTTCGAGCAAGAGCATGCGGGGGCCACCGAGCCGTCGAGCATCAGTGTCGGTGACCGGGTGCAAGGCAAGGTGGTTTCGATCGGCGAGACGCAAGTCTTCGTCGACCTCGGGGGCAAGTCCGAGGGCGTCATGGAGGTCGCGGCCCTGACCGATGCCGACGGCAACCTTATCGCGGGCGTTGGCGACATGGTCGAGGCGACCGTCACCAGTATCGACGAGGAGACGGGCAGCCTGCTGCTCGGCGCCCAACAGGCTCGCCATCTGCACGGGCTCGCCGAGCTGGAGCAGGCCTATCGCCAGCAGCTGCCCGTCGACGGTCGGGTGACCGGCGCCATCAAGGGCGGGGTTGAGGTCCAGATCGCGGGCCAGCGGGCATTCTGCCCTGCCTCCCAGGTCGATATCCGGTTCGTCGAAGACCTGAGCGAGTTCGTCGGTCAGCACCTGAGCTTTCGCATCACCAAGCTCGAGGGCGGCAGGCGACCGAACCTGGTGGTTTCGCGCCGGGCGATTCTCGAGGATGAGCAGCAGGCACTGGCGGCGGAAACGCGGGCGCGCATCGAGGAGGGTGCCGTGCTCGCTGGTACCGTGACGTCCGTCAAGGACTATGGTGCCTTCGTCGATCTGGGCGGGGTCGAGGGGATGGTCCACGTCAGCGAGCTGGCTTATGGCCACGTCAATCATCCGAGCGATGTCCTGCGCGAGGGACAGCCGGTCGAGGTCCAGGTGCTCCGGATCGAGCAGACCGGAAATCCGAAGCGCCCCGAGAAGATCGCGCTATCGATACGCGCGCTGGCTCGGGACCCGTGGCAGGATGCGACTCAGCGTTTCCCGGTCGGGTCGCAGGTAAAGGGCACGGTGACCCGGCTGCAGCCCTTCGGCGTCTTCGTCGAGATCGAGCCCGGGCTCGAGGGACTGGTGCACATCAGCGAGCTTGGCGCGGGACGGCGCGTCAGCCATCCGCAGGAGGTGGTGAACAGCGGACAGGAAGTGGAGGCGACCGTGCTCGGAGTCGATCCGGACAAGCGTCGCATCAGCCTGTCGCTGGATGCCTCGAAGCAGGCGTCCGACGCCCCGCAGGCGGCGTCGTACGTCGATTACGAACGGCCCGAAATGAGCTTCGGAACCCTCGGGGATCTGTTGCGCGAGTCCATGCAGCAGCAAAAGAAGTAGCGGGCTTCGTTTCCCGCGGCACAGGTACCGCGCTTCTCGGGTGGCATGCTGGTCTTGGCCAGGGTGGCCAGCCATCAGCGTCTCCTCAGGACTCGATCATTTCCCCCAGTCCCCGCCCGGGTTGAACCATGGGCAGCACGTTCTCGGTCTTGTCGATCCAGACGTCCACCAGCATCGGCCCCTCCCCGGCGAGGGCTTGCCGCACCTGCTCGCGCAGGCGCTGGGGCTCGCGTATGCGCATGGTCTTGAGCCGCGGGTAGACGAAGCGCAGGCCGGTGAGATTGGGAATCTGGCGGCGGCAGTCCCGCTCCACGTCGACGCATCCGGGCTCGCATTCGGAGGTGCGCGCGAGGCAGGTCTCGTAGTGGTGGCCCTCGTCCATCATGTCCTCCCACTGGCGGACCATACCCAGAAAGCTGTTGTTGAGCACGAACATCTTGATCGGAATCCGGTTGGCGACCACGGTGCCCAGCTCCTGGATGTTCATCTGAAAGCTGCCGTCACCGTCGATCAGGACGACTGGCCTCTCGGGGTTGGCGAACCAGGCCCCGATCGCGGCCGGCAACCCGAAGCCCATGGTTCCGAGCCCGCCGGAGCTGATCCACTGCCGCGGTCGGCTGAAGCGGTAGTATTGGGCTGACCACATCTGATGCTGCCCCACGCCGGTGACCAGCGTGGCATCGCCGGCGGTCGCCTCGGAGATGGCCTCGACGACGGCCTGGGGCTTGACGTGATCCGCTTGCAGATAGGGTTTCGGCATCTGGGTCCGCCAGGCGGCGACACGCGCAAGCCAGTCCGGGTGCTGGGCGCTGCGGCCGCTCGCCAGCGCGTGGCGGAAGAATGTGCCGAGCTCAGCTGCGACCGAGAGGTCGGTCTTCACCGTCTTGTCGATCTCCGATGGGTCTATGTCCACGTGGGCGATGCGCTTGCCCGCGGAAAATCCCTTGACCGCGACGCGATCGTCGAACCGCCCCCCCAGTGTCAGGATGAAGTCCGCTTCCCGCAGGGCGTAGTTGGCGGGAATGCTGCCGTGCATTCCCGGCATGCCCAGATTGTGTCGGTGCCCGAACGGCATTGCGCCGAGGGCGTTGAAGGTGGTGGTGACCGGGGTGTCGAAGCGCTCGGCAAAGCGGCGCAAGATCTCTGCCGCATTGGCGTGGATGACGCCACCGCCAGCCTTGATCACCGGGCGTTCGGCGGCGGCTAGCTCATCCAGAATGGCATCGGCCTGCGCGGGAATGAAACGGACTGGCTCCCGATGGCGCTTGCGCGGCGCGTTTTGCTCTGTCACGGTGGCGAGTTGAACGTCCTTGCAGATATCCACCACGACGGGCCCGGGGCGACCGCTTTGGGCCAGGGTAAAGGCCTCGCGCAGGACCCACTCCAGATCCCGCACGTCCTTGACCAGGTAATTGTGCTTGGAGATGGGACGCGTCATGCCGATGGTGTCCACCTCCTGGAAGGCATCCGTGCCGATGGCGAAGCTGGGCACCTGGCCGGTGATGAACAGGGTCGGGATCGAGTCCTTGTAGGCATCGGCGATCGGGGTGGCGAGGTTTGTAGACCCGGGACCGGAGGTCGCCAGCGCCACTCCGACCCGGCCGCAGGTCCGGGCGTAACCCTCGGCGGCGTGCCCCGCGCCCCCTTCCTGGCGGAATAGGATGAATCTGGGGGTCTTCTCTCCCCGCTTCATGCGTCGGTTGAGCTCAACGTGAAGCGGAATGACGGCGCCTCCGGTGTGACCGAATATGTAGTTCACGTCGAGGTCGGTGAGGACGTCGAACAGTAGGGCGGCGCCGGTTCGGGGGGTGCATTTCATCGGGGTCGGAAAAAGAGCGTTACAGGTCACAAAACACAAGGATCGGTGGCGAAAAGAAGGCCTCAGGTCACAAAAGGCGATGTGGTGAATCGAAAAAGGCGGTGAAGCCTGTAGAATGATAATCGTACGGTCCGGGCGGAGAATATGACGAAACGCAGCGTGCCGCGACGCGCCGGATCCTAGCTCGAACGACACACGCCGCCTGCTGCAGGAATATGTCCGTACTCTTCACCAGACTCCGACGGGCATGGATGAGGGCTTCGGTTCCGCGGATGGTTCCAGAGCCGAAGCGGTCCCGGCGCAGACGCAATGCTGTCTGGTGACAGTGGCGGCGAGTGGCGCACGCTACTTGCCCAGCGCAGGAAAACGAACGATGGCGCCGACGCGCTTATGATAGCCGCGACCGGCTCCTACTTGAGGCCAAGAAAATGAATGGGAATATCACTCGCAGTCAGTTCATCGACCTTCTCAGCTCTCTGGTCAAAGACCGTCGCACCAGCACCGTCTACGTGCGCACGGACGACAATCATTTGATCATCGCAAGTGTGGATAGCGGTGAGATCGTCTCGCTGATCTGCGGTCCCAAGCGCGGAGAGCGGGCGGTTCCCATGATCCGCAAGATGCACTCCGGCAGTTTCCGCCTGGAAGAAGGCGCCAGTGCGCACCGTGGGCTCGGGGGCCAATTGCCGCCGAGCGATACGCTGTTATCACTCCTGATGGTCGAGGAGGAAGGCGACGCAAAGGTGAGCGATTGCCAGTGGGTGCAAAGCGTACTGTGCAAGATGCTGAAGGAATACATGGGGCCGATCGCTCCGCTCGTCTGCCAGGAGACAATCGATTCCGCCGGCGGCCTCGATTCTCCGGACAAGTGCAGGCAGGTGGTCGAGAAATTGGCGCACGAGATCGACGACATGGCCGAGGCAGAGAGCTTCCGGTCCCGGGCCCACGCGGAGCTCGCTGCCGTCCTGAGCTGACCCGCTGCGCGGGGCTTGCCGGCCTTGGGTCTCCCGAGGAGCCGCGATGGCCGCGGGGCGATTCTTTCCCAGGGATTTGGTGGGCCGTTTTGGGCGACCATGCCTCCACATGGTGCTGACCCTCGGGCATCCCGGCGGACAAGGGACCGAATCGGCGCGTGAGGTCTCCCGCCGTCCTTGTTCCTAACCCCCCCCACGGCGCGCAACGTTGACGGCCGTATACTGTGCCGTTGAAAACCCGATTAGGAAGATAGAGCACTTCGATCCGTAAATCGCGGGTCGAGATGCATTTAACGCGATCACTGGATAGCCGTGTCCGGCTATTCGCCTGGGCTCTCGATTCTGGGTCCGCTTCCCTAATAGCCGCTCCGCCCCTCCGTCACGCGTTGATCGCGCCTGATCGTGAGCGGCCTGCATGGCAGACCGAAGCCGCGCGGACGTGGTTACATCGCGGAAAGGCATGCTGCAATCGCTCCCTTTGTGAGGTCCGCGGGTGTGCACGCGAGCGAAGCCGTTCTGCATTCGATCGTAGCGCCTGGTACAGCCTTTGCTGGCGCTTCCGAAGATGGGTTGGAAAGAGAGTAGGAGACGAGGAACGAAGGGAGAAGAGGAGGGGAGTGTTACCTGCCTGGCAATCTGACCATACGGTTTGCAGCTCCAGCCGCAGTGCCAACCCTCTATCGTGGCTTGAGCATCGAAGGAGACCCGATCCGCTGAGGATCGGGTCTCTGGTCTCGCCTCACCTCATCCGCTTCATGGCCTGCACGAAGCTGCGGCGCAGCAGCTCAATGGATTTGACGAGGTCGCCGACCTCGTCGTTGCGCTGAGTCTCCATCGGACTGTCCATTCTGCCTTGACTGATGGCCTTTGCCGCCTCCGAAATCTCGAGAATCGGCTTCACCAGGTTACGGCGCACCAGGACGTTGATGCTCAGGAAGATCATGGCGAACAGAGCTGTCAGGAGACCGATGGCGATGAGGCTGCGCTGGGTCGCCACGGCCTGCACGTCGTTCACGGGTACGCCAACCAGGCTCACACCGACCACGTCGCCGTCCTTGTAGTAGTAGCCGTAGGTTTCGCCGTAGGTCTTCTTGATCTCGTCCGGCGCCTTGCTTGGCTCACCGTGGCACTTGAGGCAGCCCTTCTTGCTTTCCTTTGGTGCCGCGGAGACCAGCATGCGCTTGCCGTTGAGGGCGCCGACCTCCGTGATTTCCCCCATGGAGCGGTCGGCACGGAACCGGCTCAGGAGCTGCTGCTCGAATGGCTGGGGGGAGTTCTTCGGATTAAGGGGATTGTCCGAGACGTTTTTGATGTAGTAACCGGGCTGGTGCTTGGCGAACTCTTCCGCGACGAGCGAGGTCGCCACGATGCCCGAGAAGCCGGCGGAAAGGAACATACCCTTTTCCATAAAGAAGGGGCGCAGGTGGCCGGCCACATAGCCCTGAATGGATCGCACCATGTCCACCAGCATCCTGAGCTCTTTGTCTGCCTGCTGGTAGACCTGGCGTTCGGTTGTGACGTAGATGACGGGGGCGGCGATTGCGATGCTCAGCAGGTAAAGCATCAACAAGGCCAGGTTGAAGCGGCGAGATACGCTGCGGCGCGGTGCGCCCTTGTCTGCGAGTGCGTTCATTTTGCTGTCGGTCCCTTTGAGTACGTGGTTAGCCGAAAAAGGGCGTTCGAGCGGGCTCGGGTGGTGAAAGCCTGGATTGGCCGTACGACGCATCTCCGTAAGCTGGCCAGGTTCAGCAGGCGGGCTGCCGACACGGATCAGGGCTTTGTCCTCGCTCCCGCGAGCGTGCAAAGTGCTGTCCTGTTGCCAGGGCCACCGGTATCAATCCCAGTTCGTCGCCCCCGCCGAATTGGGCGGATGGGTCTGAGAGTCCGCATCCGCGCGCAACACGGTGATTCCAATGGTAATCGGCGGGTCAACAGGTTTTTGCGTGGCGGGTCACAGATCAACGGGCCTGCCGGTCGGAGCGGGATCGAGACGGCCGACAGTTGGCAAGGAGTCCACGCGCCGATCCGCGGGCATCAAGCATTGCCGGCGCCCCCTTGGGATGTCGCGCTACTCGCTCGATCTATCCGCTAGTCACCACCTCAACCAAAGGGATCTCCCATGAGGCGCTCCGGCATCCTTTCGCGAAGGCGGGATCGCCGTCACCTTGGCGGCGAAGCAGCATGGCGACGATCTTGACCGAATCGATCCGCGCCGGTTCCGCCAGCCACTCGCCCGATCCGCGCCAGGACAAGCGGGCAACGGGGAAGCCGTCATCACCGCAAAGCAGGATCCGGTCACCCGCGGCACGGGCCTGTAGCATGTCGGTCGTCTGCAGCGCGTTCAGGCACCCGTGAATCCGGTGGTCCGGCGCGAAGCGCCCCGCGTAGCCGAGGTCGAGGTGGGCGGGCGATAGCAGATGGTAGCGGCGGGCGGTGATCTCGCGAGGCGGAGGTGCCGGTTGCGGATGCAGTCGCATCAACCAGTCTCCTCCGACTTCGTCGATCCAGGGGTTGCCGGCGCCGATCACGGAGCACAGAGTAAGGGTCTGGCGGGCGCGCGTCATGCCGACATAAAGGAGACGGCGTTCATCCTCGCCGCGCTGGCCCGCGCGCCACCCGTCGTCCGCGATGAGTACGTGCGGGAACTCCAGGCCCTTCGCGCCGTGGAGCGCCGCCAGCAGTACGCCGCGGCCAAGGGTGCGGTCACGGCGCTGCTCGGCCAGGGTCTCGGACCAGAGCTCCCGGATCTCGTTGGCGGGAACCCCTGCCTCCCCCGCCTCGTCCGCCCAGGCGCGGATCAGGTCGCGGATGATGTCCTCCCATGGGTTCTTCTTGATAGGGCGTTCTTTGCTACCCTCGCATATCGGGGTTTGAGAGCGCTCGCCCGATGGACCGCGCGTAGAGGGGGCGAGGGGCCCGGTCGGCGGACGCGGCTGCGTGTTGCCGCAATCCACATCAATGGCCATCCGCCGTATGTAGGCGCCGAGAAGAGACTCCGCCGTCAGGGTCGTCTGGCCCAGCCCCTTCAGCCAATCAAGGAAACCCGCGATCTCCCTCATGCGATGTGCGGGCGGTAGGTCCGTCGGCCATGCCATCGGAATACCGGCTATCTCGCACAGGGCGAGCAAGGGTTCCAGCGCGGAGCGGGCGCGGGCGAGCACGGCGAAGTGCGACCACTGCGCGTCGCCGAGCCGACGTAGCTCTCTCATGCGCTCGACGAGCGCTCCCGCCTGGCTTTCAGGG
This sequence comes from uncultured Chromatiaceae bacterium, assembly GCA_964395315.1. Lineage (GTDB taxonomy): Bacteria > Pseudomonadota > Gammaproteobacteria > Chromatiales > Chromatiaceae > CAVORB01. The sequence continues at coordinate 25,307 of CAYNBI010000050.1, forward strand.
TCCCGGGCCTCGAGCACCAGCACCCGCCCGCGGGTCAAGGGATCAAGGCTCTCCCAGCTTCCGCCCGCCGTGTCCTGGCAGCGCCGTGCGTCCACCCGGATCGGCCGGCCTGTTTTCAGGCGGTCGCGGTTGTGGGCGATGAGGGCGTTGGCGGCGGAATTGATATGACCGCTCGAACGGTAGCTCTCGACCAGGAAATGGACCTCGGCCTGGTAGTCGTCTTGGAAGTGATGAATATGAGCGACGTTGGCGCCGCGAAACGAGTAGACGTTCTGGTCGTCGTCCCCCACCCCGAGCAGGGCGAGTTTGCCCTCATCCCGGGTGCAGCCGGCGAGCGCCGAGATCAGACGATACTGGTCGGCGTCGATATCCTGGTGCTCGTCTACCAGGATGTGGCGAGAGCCCGCGAGAAGCCGGTCGCGCAGGACGTCGGGCTCGATGCCCGGGATCTCGGCGCGCCCCTCCAAGAGGTCGCAGGCGCGGGGTATCAGGGTGTCCAGCTCGGCGCCGGCGTCGACGTGCCGATCCATGCGCTCGGAGAACGAGCAGCCCGTCAGCCGCATCGCGAGTCCGTGGTAGGTCTGCACGGTTACGCCGCGGGCATCCTCGCCGACCAGGCCGACGAGCCGACGGCGCAGCTCCAGGGCCGCATTGCGGTTGAAGCAGACCACCAGGATGCCTCGAGGATCCACCCGGCGAACCCGCAGCAGGTAGGCGTAACGGTGCACGACCACACCGGTCTTGCCGGAGCCGGGCCCGGCCAGCACTGGCGGCTGCCCTCGTCCGCATCAGCGTTGATGGGGGCCGCCAGGACCGCGAGCCAGCGTGTCTGCCGGGCGTCCGGACAGGCCGAGTCGGGCGATGCGCCTCTGGGCCTCCGCGAGGCTCGCCACAGCGGGACGGCCCTGGAAGACCCGCGTGCGGTTCTCGTTGCGCTCCGCCAGGCCGG
>CAYNBI010000051.1:0-25949 GCA_964395315.1 uncultured Chromatiaceae bacterium
TGTTCTCCACCACCACGATGGCGTCGTCGACCAGGATGCCGATGGCGAAGATCAGCGCGAACAGGCTGACCCGGTCGATGGTGTAGCCCATGAGCCAGGCGGAGAATACGGTCATCAGCAGGACCACCGGGATGACCAGGGTCACCACGATGGCGGGCTTGAGTCCGAGCGCCAGCAACACCAGCACAGTCACCGCGCCAGTTGCGATAAACAGCTTGAAGATGAGCTCGTTGACCTTGTCGTTCGCGGTCTCCCCGTAGTTGCGGGTGACCTCGACGCGCACGTTGTCCGGCACCAGCTGACCCTTGAGCCGCTCCACCTTCTCCAGGATGGCATTGGCGACGGTGACCCCGTTGCTCCCCTCCTTTTTGGCGATCGCGATGGTGACCGCCGGCATACCATCCGCCTGCGCCGCTCCCGGGTAGCTCGGCCCCGTGTAGTAGTTGACCTGCTGACGATAGTCCTCCGGCTCCAGGGACACCTGGGCCACGTCGCGCACGTACACGGGGGCACCGGCGTGGGTTCCCACCATCAATCGTTCCACATCGGACGCGGTCTTGAGAAAAGAGCCGGTGTAGATGGTGAAGTGGCCGTCTGCGGCCTCCATGTGGCCGGTCCGGCGCTCCGCGTTCGCGGTCTGGATGGTCTGGGCGATGGCGTCCAGGGTGACCCCGAACCCCGACAGGCGTTGCGGCACCACCTTGACCCTGATCTGCTCGGCGCGACCGCCGACCACGAAGCCTTGCCCCGTATCCGGAATCTGCGCGAGGTTCTGCAGCAGCTTGAAGGCGAGCGCGCGCAGCGCGGCATCGTCGATCATGTCCGACCACAGGGTGAGCGTGACCGCGGGGACATCGTCGATGCCCTTGGGCCTGACCATGGGCGGCAGGGCGCCGGGGGGCAGCACCCCTTGGTTGGCCTGGAGCTTATCGTGCACCTTCACGAGGGACGGTCCCATCTGCTCGCCGACCTCGAACTGCACGGTGATGATGCCCTGGTCGCGCTCGGCCGCCGAGTACAGGTGCTTGACGCCTGGGATCTCGTTCAGCAGCCTCGCCAGAGGCTCCACGGCCAGGCTCACCACCTGCTCCGTCGATGCTCCCGGATACTGCACGAAGATGTCGATCATGGGGACCGAGATCTGCGGGTCCTCCTGGCGCGGGGTAGCGATCAACCCCAGCAGGCCCATGCCCAGCATGGCGAAGAACAGCAACGGCGACAGGGGCGAGTGAATGAAGGCCCTGGCGGTCAGGCCAGCGAGCCCGAGCCCCCCCTTGTGCGCGCTGGATTCCGTCACGTTTGCGTTATGTTCGGACATGGATGAATCGCCTCTGGTCTCGCGGGCGTCGCCGGTTCAAGCCGAGCCGTAACCGCCTCACGGGGAAGGAACAATAGGATTTCGCTGGAGAGCTGGACCGGCGAGTCTCCGCATCGAGGGCTCCTGCGGACAGTCGTGTCGCTGTCCTTGAGATCCTTCGCCCCCACGAGCGCCGGCGCGCCGCCGCGCTACCTCACGGGTTGGCCAGGATGCGTTCGCCTCCCTGCAGCCCGGTGAGCACCGTCACCTGATCCCCGAACTGCTCTCCCAGACGCAGCAGATGCAGGCGCGGCTGCCCCTCGGTGTCCATCACGTAGACCATCGGCAGACCGCCGCGGTAGACGACGGAGGAGACGGGGATCATGGGAAGGGTGCCCTGCTCCTGTCCGGGCTGGGGTATCAGCACCTCGGCATACATTCCAGCCTTGGCGGGGGCGCCCGGCTCGAGATCGAACTTGACCCGCACCGTGTGCCGCGTGGGGTCGGCCATGGGAAAGATCTGCGCCACGCGGGCGCGGGCGATGGTCTGATCCGGATCATCCAGCCGCACCTGAGTCATGAATCCCGGCTGCAACGGCGCGGACAAACGGGTCGGCACGTCAGTCTGGATCTGGAGCTGCCCCATGTTGGCGAAACTCAGCAGAGGCTGGCCCGGCTGCACCGTGTCGCCCTTGTTCGCGTGCTTGCGGGTGATGTAGCCATCGAAGGGGGCGACGCTCTTGGTGTCCTTGATCTTGGCGTCGATCTCCTGAAGCCTGGCCTGTGCGGTGGCGATGGCCCCGCGGGCCTGCTCGATCTGGGTGCTGTACTGGTGGAGAGTGGCCCCGCGGTGGACGCCGCTGCCGTCGCCACCCATGAAGGGCATGGGCATCGGCATCATCTGGCTCATCATATTTCCGCTCTGCTGGGGCGTGGGGTCCTCCCGCTCCCGGTAGTACTGCACCCCCGCGTTGCGGTAGGCCGCCTCGGCGTTGCGGATCTCGGCGATGGCCGCCTGGCGCTGGGCCCGGATCTCGGACTCGTCGAGCACCGCCAGCACATCGCCCCGCTTGAAGAAGTCGCCCTCGGCCCCGGCGATCATCTCGACGCTTCCGGGCATCTGGGCGGTAAAGGTGATCTCCTCCACCGGAACCACCGTACCGCCGACCGTGGCGGCCCCCCCCGTTGCGCGCCGCTCCACCATGACCCAGTTCTGCTGCTCGCCCCCCGACGGCGCGAGCGTTCCGGGCATCTCAGGTGATTGGGAGAACGCAGGCTGGAGCGCTGCAAACAGCAGGAAGAGCGACAGCGGTTGGACTAATTGCTTGGTCATCTTGCTCGGCGAGTCTGAAAGGAGAGCGAAGGGTGGAGAAGATTAACACAACCCGAGCCAGCCTTCCCGACACGACCCGCTTGCCAGGGTCGGCCCCAAAGGGAAGGCGCCTTCGCCGCCGAAGGCGCCTCCCATGTCCCTCCTTACCGTTTCCCGGAAGGGGTTACTTGGCCTCCTCCAGCTCCTCATAGCCAGTGAACATGGACTTGAGGAGGGAATACCAGGGTTGGCCCATGGTAGCCGCCAGGTAGATGTGGGCGACCAGGAACGTCAGCAGGGCGAACACCGCGCCCACGTGCACCCAAGCAACCCACTGTAAGGGCAGAACCGCACCGAGGGATGTCTGGCTCCAATCCGCGTAGAACAGCAGCAGCAGACCAGAGATCCACAGCGCCGGGGCAATGACGACCTTGAAGCCCAGGTAGGCGAGCCGCTGGAGGGGGTTGTGCTTCGCCCTGCGGGTCTTGTGGTAGGGCTTGGCCTCGCCGGAGAAGATGCCGTAGGCGTAGTACATTACCATCGGCAGCAACCCCTTGCCGGTAGGCACGTACTGGCGCCACTCACCGGTGGTGAGGTGCCAGAAGATGGCGAATACCCACAACCCGATCAGGGTCCAGGCGAGGATCAGGTGATAGTCGAGGGCCTGCTCGAAGCCGAACAGGTGATAGCTCCCGTGAATCTCGAACCCGGTCAACAGCATGCCGAAGATCAGGATCGCCTGGGACCAGTGCCAGAAGCGCTCGAAACCAGTGAAAAGCTGGACTTGACTCATGACTTCCTCTCCTCCTCAGGCCTTCTTGCGGCCGAACACCAGACGCATCAGGCCGTGCAGCAGCACGCCCGCGAGGGTCGCGAGCACCAGCAGCCAGCCGATGCGGTCGATCCAGGGGTTGGCGTCGCGGCCCGGCATGTAGAAGCCGGTCAGCGTGGCCAGACGCCCGTCCTTGCTGTGGCACTGGTCGCAGGCGAGGGCATCCTCCTTGGGCGCCACCATGTGCGTCAGGGGCCAGTACATGCGCGTCTCGACGAAGTCGAACTCGCCGCTGTAATCCATGCTGGTCTGCCCGACCGCCTTTGCCTCCGCCATGCCGGCGCGCAGCGCCTTGTCCCAGTCGAAGCTCTTCCAGTAGGCGGCGTCGTCCTTGCCGAACAGATGGCTCACCAGGAAGCTGTTGTTGACTGTGTCGTAGGGCTGCTTGCCGCGCATGACCTTGAACGGCCAGATGCGGGCGTTCGGGTCTCCGTAACTGCCCTCGACTTCGTTGATGTCGACCACCCCGCCGCTCGGGTCGAAGGCGTCGCCGACGAGGGAGTAGCGGACCTTGCCGTCGAACCAGTGGTACTCGGGTACGACGTTCTCCGCCCATTCGAAGTCGCCCTTCTTGGTGTCGTAGACGACTTCGCCCTTGTCGTTTTTCTTCTCCTGCGGTTTGCCGTCCGGACCCATGCGGCCGGCCGTGGACCAGTCCCACCACATCTTGGTCGCCTTGCCGCCGCGCGCGAAGGCGGGAATGTGGCAGGTCTGGCAGGCGACCTTGTCCACGTGCTCGTTGAGCTTGTTGTTCACCTGGCGCGAATGCGGCTCGACCCCGTGACACGACTCGCAGGACGGCCGGGTGCTCTCGCGGCCGGGGATCGCCACCCCAACCTCGTTCTTGGCCCGCACCTGGTACCGGCTGCCGGCGGCGTCATGGCCGGTGAATTCGTGACAGGTGGCACAGGAGAAATCCAGCCCGTCCGCGTCCATGTGCACATCGAGCGCCTTGTCGGGCTTACCCAGGGAGGTGTCGATGTCCCCGTGCTTCACGGCGTCCCCGCCGCCGCCGGTGAAATGGCAGGCGCCGCAGGTCTGGCGGCTGGTCTTGCCGACGTTCTGGGCTACCTTGGCCAGATCCACCGCCTTGAACAGCTTCTTGCCCATGAACTTGGTGTCTTCATAGGCGGGGTGGCCCGCCCCGGTGGGGAATTTTTTGTACGTGCCGGTGGTGTCGTGGCAGACGAGGCAGTCGACCGCCTCTTCGGAGGTGAAGTCAAAATTTCCGTCCTTCCAACCGTAGCCGATATGGCAGCTGGTACAGCGCGGATAGTTGGCGGTTACGCTACCGCAGAAGCTGTTGACGACGTACTTCTTGCCCAGCCGCTGGCCGGTCTTTTCGTGATCGTACCGCCAGGTCCAATGGGTCGTCTGGTGCAGTTGCTTGGATGCCTCGGTATGGCAGGAGAGACAGGCCTTCGTAACCTCGGGCCCGCTCGCGAACTCCTGTTGCAACTCCTCGAACTTGCTATGATCAGCGGTGGAGGTGGCCTGTTTCTCCTCGGCAAGAACCCAGCCCGACCCCATCGAGAACAGCATCAATCCGCAATAGAGACGAAACCAACTCGAACGTTTGGTACTCACGAACACCCTCCTTACAGTACCGGGATTGGAACCTCGTATCGGACCTCGGGCTGTCCAGCCCGCTCAGTCTCGCGCCGAAATGCTGACCCGGCGCCGGGGCATCCCGCCCGTTCGGTTGAAAGTAAACTGAAACCCTGAATCGGCGACCATAATCCGGGTCAACTACTTGCCCGATTTTTCCGGGCGGGATCAATTAATTGAACATCAACTGATCCGCCACCCGATGCGAGTGCTCCTGACGACCACTGATTTCGGAACCACCGGGTCCCGCTCCGAAACGCCCGGAACGGCCATGACGATGGTGCGACCCGGCGTCGACGTCGGGTACCCGAGGGGACGCGCAACAAGCCAGGCGACGCCTCCGAAAGGAGCGCTCGCGCTCGCTTGCGGTGCGGTCAAGGCCGATCCCCGTCGCCCGGCGAAGGCTGCACCGACTCCCGATCCCGCTTCCGGCTTGCCCTGCGCTGGCGGCGCCTGACCAGCGTCAGAACGGGCCCGGAAATTGCGTAGGTCGTGAAACCAAGAAAGAGCACCATCGGCGGGTGCAGAAAAACGACGACGAACCCGAGCATGACCACAACGGCAACGATAAAGGAGACGCGGCCGCGAATGTCGACCTGCTTGAAGCTGTGGTAGCGAAAGTTGCTAACCATGAGCAGACCGACAACGGCGGTCAATGGAGTCGCCAGCCAGCTGATCTCGGCCCCGGAAACGGCGTGATCCGCTCCGATCCATACTCCGCCCGCGATGATGGCAGCGGCGGAGGGGCTAGGCAGCCCCTGAAAGAATCGTTTGTCGGCGACGCCGATCTGTGTATTGAAGCGGGCCAGGCGCAAGGCCGCCGCGGCCATGTACACGAAGGCGGCCATCCAGCCGATCTTGCCCATGCCCCCAAGCGCCCATTCGTAGGCGACCAGGGCGGGCGCGACCCCGAAGGCCACCATGTCCGAGAGGCTGTCGTACTGGGCTCCGAAATCGCTCTGGGTGTTGGTCAGGCGCGCGACCCGGCCGTCCAAGCCATCGAACAGCATGGCAGCGAAAATCGCGATCGCGGCGGGCTCGAAGCGTCCTTGGATGGCCGCGATCACCGCATAGAATCCGGCGAACAAGGCGGCCGTGGTAAACAGGTTGGGCAGCAGGTAGATTCCGCGCCGCCGCCTGGGTTTTTCGTCTAGCTCGTCCATCGCTCTTGCTTTCGGCTGCAGGTGGATGTGGCAGTATAACGAGGCGTGGCCTGCGGCCGAAATAGGCTTAGCGAAACGGCGCGCCAAGACACCATCAGTGGTCTTTTGTTCGTAACAATCGCCGGGGATACTACCGCGCAAACTTGAAGGAGGGACGATGACGCTGCAATACCGAACGCCGGCGCTGCCCAGCGACGACAAGCGCTGGAAGCTTGTCAATGCCACCATGCGCCGCAACGGCTACGCGGATCACGCCCTGATCGAGGCGCTGCACAGCGTACAGGACGCCTTTGGTTATCTCGACGAGACGGCCATGCGATACGTAGCCGGATCCCTCGATCTCCCCTTGAGCAAGGTCTACGGCGTTGCGACCTTCTATCACCTTTTCATGCTCAAGCCCCGGGGGCGGCACGCCTGCGTGGTCTGCACCGGGACCGCCTGTTACATCAAAGGGGCCGGTGCACTGATCGAGGGGATCGAGCAGAAGTTCGGGATCCAGCCCGGCGAGACCACCGAGGACGAGGCACTGTCGGTTCTGAGTGCCCGTTGCGTCGGCGCTTGTGGGCTCGCGCCCGCCGTGGTGTTGGACGGAGAGGTGCTGGGCAAGCAGTCGGGCGCCGACCTCATCTCGAAGCTCACGGAGCTCGACTGAAATGAATCTCGACGATCTGTCCGAGTTGGCCGAGGAGATCCGCGCCGCGGATGCCGACGTCACGCACGAGGTAAGGGTCTGCATGGCGGCCAGTTGCCAGTCTTCCGGATCGCAGCCGGTACTCGAGGCGCTACAAGCGGCGGTGTCCGACAGCCACGGCTGCCGCGTCAAAGGGGTTGGATGCATGGGCCTGTGCTCCGCGGGACCGCTGGTCGCGGTTGCCTCCGACGACGAGCAGACCCCTGTCCTCTATCGGGACGTCGGCCCCGATGATGCCAGAGACATCATTGGCAGCGTCGGCACGACGCCGGTGGAGCGCTTGGTGTGCGCCACCGACCAGCCTTTTTTCACCCGCCAGCAAAAGATCGTGCTCGAGAACTCGGGCGTGATCGACCCGGACAGCTTCAAGGGCTACGTGGCGGTCGGGGGTTACTCGGCGCTGGTGAAGGCATTGACCGAAATGACCCCGGCCGACGTGCTGCGTGAGGTCACCGCGAGCGGATTGCGGGGCCGGGGCGGAGGAGGCTACCCGACCGGCCTCAAGTGGTCGACCGTGGCCAAGATGCCTTCCGAGCAGAAGTACGTGATCTGCAATGCCGACGAAGGCGATCCCGGGGCCTTCATGGACCGCGCAATCCTGGAGTCTGACCCCCATCGTGTGCTCGAGGGCATGGCGATCGCCGCCTACGCCATCGGCGCCAACAAGGGATACGTCTACGTGCGCGCCGAATATCCGCTGGCGGTGGAACGTCTGAAGACCGCGATCCGCAAGGCCAAGCGCTCGGGCTTCCTCGGCGCCCACGTGTGCGAGACCCAGTTTGCGTTCGAGCTGGAGATCCGGCTCGGCGCCGGCGCCTTCGTCTGCGGCGAGGAAACCGCCCTGATGGCATCCATCGAGGGACTGCGCGGACAGCCTCGACCGCGTCCGCCCTACCCCGCCGAGAGCGGCCTCTGGGGCCAGCCGACCCTGATCAACAATGTCGAGACCTTCGCCAACATCGCCCCGATCGTGCGCGAAGGCGGCGATTGGTTCGCGTCCATTGGCACCGAGAAATCCAAGGGGACCAAGGTCTTCGCCCTCGCCGGCACCATCCGCAACACGGGGCTGATCGAGGTCCCGATGGGGACTAGCCTGCGGGACATCATCGAGGTCATCGGCGGCGGCATTCCCGACGATCAGTCGTTCAAGGCGGTGCAGACCGGAGGTCCCTCGGGCGGATGCCTCCCCGCGGAGCATCTCGACATCGAGGTCGACTACGACAGCCTGCGCGCGCTTGGCACCATGATGGGCTCGGGCGGCATGATCATCATGGACGAGCGCTCCTCGATGGTCGACGTGGCGCGCTACTTCATGGAGTTCTGCATGAGCGAGTCCTGCGGCAAGTGCATCCCCTGCCGCGCCGGCACGCAACAGATGCACGACATCCTGAAGCGAGTGGCGAAGGGCGAAGGCGTCCGCCGCGACCTGTCCCTTTTGGAGGAGCTGTGCGAAGTGGTCCAGGCAACCAGTTTGTGCGGACTGGGCCAGACGGCGCCGAATCCGGTGCTGAGCACCCTGCGTCATTTCCGGCACGAGTACGAGGCGAAGCTGGCGGAGAGGGGTCGCGCTTAGGCGACCAGAACAGGCCACCCGCGAAGCCTCTCACCTGAAGACACGAACCATATGCCCGCCCCATCGATAGCACCCCAGCTGCGCGTCGTTACCCTGCGCATCGACGACCGCGACCTCTCCGCGCGCGAGGACGAGACCGTCATCGAGGTCGCCCGCGAGAACGGCATCCCGATCCCAAGCCTGTGTTACCTCGAGGGGCTATCGGTCTGGGGCGCCTGCCGGCTGTGCGTGGTGGAGGTGGCGGGCACCGACCGGCTGTTGGCGGCCTGCTCCACCCGGGTCGCCGAAGGGATGCAGATCCGCACCGACAGCGAGCGGTTGCGGCGCTACCGCCGCACCATCGTCGAGCTGCTCTTCGCCGAGCGCAACCACGTCTGCTCCGTGTGCGTTTCGAACGGTCACTGCGAGCTGCAAAATCTGGCCCAGACCTGCGGCGTCGACCATGTGCGGGTGCCCTACCGCAACGCCCGCTACGAGGTGGACTCCTCCCACGACCTGTTCCGGCTCGACCACAACCGCTGCGTGCTCTGCACTCGCTGCGTTCGCGTGTGCGACGAGATCGAGGGCGCTCACACCTGGGACGTCATGGGCCGCGGCAGCGACTGCCGCGTCATCACCGACCTCGCCCGCCCCTGGGGCGAGAGCGACTCCTGCACCAGCTGCGGCAAGTGCGTCCAGGTCTGCCCGACTGGGGCGCTGGTCAAGCAGGGCACGTCGGTGGGCGAGATGACCAAGGACCTGCACTTCCTGCCCTACCTTTCGCGCCGGAGGCACCCGCGATGAGCGCCGGGGCCAAGGTCACGGTCGCAACCGCCTGGCTGGACGGCTGCTCCGGCTGTCACATGTCCCTGCTCGACATCGACGAGCGCCTGATCGAGCTGGCGGGCCAGGTCGACATCGTCTACAGCCCGCTGGTGGACACCAAGACGCTGCCGGAGCGAGTCGACGTGGGGATACTCGAGGGCTCCATCAGCACCGAGGACGACCTCGAAAAGGCGAGCCTGTTCCGCCAGCACTGCCGGCTGCTGATCAGCCTCGGGGACTGCGCCGTCAACGGCAACGTGCCCGCCATGCGCAACGCGTTCCGACTCGATGCGGTGGTCGGCCGCGCGTATCGCGAAACGGCCACCTTGCATCCCCAGCAACCGACGGTCGGGGTACCCGTCCTGTTCGATCGCGTCCGGCCTGTCCATGAGGTGGTCGACGTGGATGTCTTCGTGCCGGGCTGCCCCCCTTCCGCCGACGCCATCTGGTATGTGCTGAGCGAGCTGATCGCCGGTCGGACGCCCGACCCGAGCGAGGTCACCAAGTTCGGCGCCTAGCATCCTGGCCTGCCTTCCGCATGAGGTCGAGCCAACCATACCCGTTCCGGAGAAATCCACAGTGAGCCGCACCATCACCATCGACCCGGTCACGCGCATCGAGGGACATGCCCGCATCACGCTCCAGCTTGGGGAATCGGGCGAGCTGGAGGACGCCAAGTTCCACCTCACCCAGTTCCGGGGCTTCGAGAAGTTCTGCGAGGGCCGTCCCTATCGGGAGATGCCGGCGCTCACCGCCCGCACCTGCGGCATCTGTCCGGTGAGCCACCTGCTGGCCTCGAACAAGGCATGCGACGACCTGCTGAGCGTCAAGATCCCGTCCACCGCGGTAAAGCTCAGGCGGATCATGAACCTCGCGCAGCTGACCCAGTCCCATGCGCTTTCCTTCTTCCATCTGTCCTCACCGGACCTGCTACTGGGTTGGGATGCGGAGCCGGCACAGCGCAACATCTTCGGCGTCATGTCGCAGAATCCCGCGCTGGCGCGAGACGGCATCCGCCTGCGGCAGATCGGACAACAGATCATCGAGACCCTGGGCGGCAAGAAGATCCACCCGACCTGGGTCGTCCCCGGCGGCGTCAACGAGGCGCTCAGCGAGGAGAAGCGCGCGGCTATGCTGGCGCTCCTGCCCGAGGGGATGGAAATCGCCAAGCGCACCTACGCCTTCTACAAGGAGCTGGTGCCGAAATTCAGGGAGGAGGCGACACACTTCGGCGATCTCCCGACCCTGTTCCTGAGCCTCGTGACCCCCAGGGGCAACCTGGAGCATTACGACGGCCTGCTGCGCATCAAGGACGCCAAGGGCCGCATCGTCGAGGACATGGTCCCGACGGACGAGTACCGGCGGGTGATCGGGGAGGCCGTGGAGGACTTCACCTACATGAAGTTTCCCTACTACCAGCCCAGGGGCTACCCGCAGGGCATCTACCGCGTCGGCCCCCTCGCCCGCCTCAACAACGTGGAGGCGTGCGGAACGCCCTACGCGGACGTGGCGCTGGCGGAGTTCCGCATGCTCCAGGAATCCGGCCCGGTGAGCTCGAGCTTTCACTACCACTACGCGCGGCTGGTAGAAATTATCTACGCGCTGGAGAGCATGGAACGCCTGCTCAAGGACCCCGAGATCCTGGACACCAAGGTGCGGGCGCGCGCCCGGGGCAACCGCTACGAGGGCATCGGCGTCGCCGAGGCCCCGCGCGGTACCCTCATCCATCACTACCGGATCGATGATGACGGTCTGATGGCCTGGATGAACCTGATCATCGCCACCGGACACAACAATCTTGCGATGAACCAGGGGATACGCCAGGTCGCAGAGGCATACGTGGACGGCACCCGGCTCGAGGAGGGCATGCTGAATCGGGTGGAGGCGGTGATCCGCTGCTTCGACCCCTGTCTTTCCTGTGCCTCCCACGCCTTCGGCCAGATGCCGATGCGCATCGAGCTCAGGAACGCCGCCGGCGGGCTGGTCGACACCCTCCAGCGGTCGTGAGCGGGGACCAACCGCGCACGGCCCTGGTCATCGGGTACGGCAGCCCGATCCGGGGAGACGACGCCATCGGTCCACTGGTCGCGGAGCGGCTGCAGCAGGGGGACCTCCCGGAAGGCGTCACGGTCATCGCCCGACACGTGCTCACCGCCGACCTGGTCCCGGACATCGCGGCCAGCGACCTGGTGATCCTTTTGGACGCGGCCTTGGAGGGGGATCCGGGCACGATCCGCTGCCGCCGTCTGCATCCGAGCCGGACCCCTGTCTCGACCATGGCCCATTTCCTCGAACCCGCGGAGCTGCTCGCCTGGACCCAGGCCCTCTATGGCCGGCTCCCGCAGGCCCATCTGATCACGGTCGCGGGCGAGTCCTTCGACTTCGCGCACAGCCAGCTCAGCGCCGCGGTTGCGGCGGCGGCTGAGTCCATGTTGTCGAAGACCCGAGAGCTGATTGGCCAACCCCCGGCGGCGGACTGAGCCTGCCATCGGGGCAACCGTCAGGCCGGATATTCCCCCGGGACGGTATTCAACGGAGATCGCCACGGCTATGATCGGCGCTTCCTTGACGAGGCCAGCTCCATGCCCGGCTCCCGAGATCTCCAAGCGCCAGAACCGACCACGCCGCCCCCCGTGTCCCTCTGGACCGCCTTCGTCTACTGGCTCAAGCTCGGCTTCGTCAGCTTCGGTGGTCCGGCGGGCCAGATGGCGATGATGCACACGGAGCTGGTGGAACGGCGCCGATGGATCAGCGAGCACCGGTTCCTGCACGCGCTGAACTACACCATGGTGCTGCCGGGACCCGAGGCCCAGCAGCTCGCGACCTATATCGGCTGGCTGATGCACGGGACCGTCGGCGGCATCATGGCCGGCACCCTGTTCGTGCTGCCGTCCCTCGGCATCCTCATCGGCCTGACATGGATCTACCTCGCCTTCGGGGACCTGCCGGTGGTCGAAGGCATACTGTTCGGCATCAAGCCGGCGGTGACCGCCATCGTCGTGTTCGCCGCCTGGCGGATCGGCTCGCGTGCACTGAAGAGCGGGGTCTTGTGGGCAATCGCCGCGGCCGCGTTCGTCGCGATCTTCGCCCTCGATTTACCCTTCCCGCTGATCGTAATCACTGCGGGAATCCTCGGCTACATCGGCGGACGCCTGGCGCCGGACAAGTTCAAGACCGGGGGCGGGCACGGCTCGAGCAACAAGACCTACGGCGCGGCGCTCATTGACGACCACACCCCGCCGCCGACGTGGGCAAGCTTCAGCTGGCGTTCAACGATGGTGCACATCGCCGTGGGGCTCGGGATCTGGGTCCTGGCCGGGGGGATGCTTCATTTCACCCTCGGGTGGGAACACACCCTGACTCAAATCGGCTGGTTCTTCACCAAGGCGGCACTGGTCACCTTCGGCGGTGCCTACGCCGTCCTTCCCTATGTCTACCAAGGCGGCGTAGAGACCTACGGCTGGCTCACCGGCCCGCAGATGATTGACGGCCTGGCGCTGGGCGAGACCACCCCGGGACCGCTGATCATGGTGGTGGCCTTCGTCGGCTTCGTCGGCGGCTGGACCAAGGAGCTATTCGGGCCGGACAACCTGGCGCTGGCTGGCGTCGCAGCCGCGACCGTGGCAACCTTCTTCACCTTCTTGCCCTCGTTTCTGTTCATCCTGGTCGGTGGCCCGGCCGTGGAGGCGACACGCCACGATGTGAAGTTCACCGCCCCCCTGACCGGGATCACCGCGGCCGTTGTGGGTGTCATCCTCAACCTGGCGCTGTTTTTCGCCTGGCACGTCCTGTGGCCGGAGGCGACCGAGGCGGAGCCCTTCTCGGGGCGGTTCGATTGGTTCTCTCTGCTGATCAGCCTCGCGGCCTTCGTCGCCCTGTGGCGCTTCAAGATCGGCATCATCCCCGTCATAGCTGCCTGCGCCGCAGCAGGGCTCGCCTACTCTTTCCTTGCCTGAACGGAGATCACGGAGCCTGGCAACAATGCGCGGCCGGCATGCGCCGAGCAGGTGGAGACTTGTCAGCGAAGGAAAAGCCGTCTATACATGGTTCTTGTCGCGCGGACATCCAACCCGGCCAGGAGCCTTCACGCCGCACCAGGCGATGACCTGGTTCCGATCCAGGGCTTCTGTCGGGATTCGGCCGCAGCCTAAAGAATAAGCGCCCGGGCCATGTCGAGCCCGCGGTGATCGCCGCCGCCTGAGGAGAATCGATGGATACCCTTCGCCAGCCAATCGGTTTGGCCGTTTTGCTGTTGTCACTCGCCCTGGCGGGGATCTGCTCCAGCGGGCGAGTCGTCGCCGACGACCCGGCCCTCGCCGCCGCGGAGCTCGAGACGGCAATCCACCTTGAGCCAAACCTGGATGAAGGGCGCAAGGTTTACCTGCTCTGCGCCGTTTGTCACCAGCCCGAGGGTTGGGGCAGCAATGACGGCGACTACCCCCAGATCGCCGGCCAGCACGCATCAGTCACCATCAAGCAGCTGGCCGACATCCGCGCCCGCAACCGCGACAACCCGACCATGTTTCCGTTCACCCTGCTCGATCACCTGAACCTGCAGCAGATCGCGGACGTGAGCGCCTACATCGCCAGTTTTCCGATGGATCCTGAGAACGGCGTCGGCCCCGGCGATGACCTGAGGCATGGCGAGCGACTGTACGTGAAATACTGCGCGGAATGCCACGGTGACCAGGGGCAAGGCGTGGCCAAGGACCACATGCCTTTGATCCAAGGGCAACACTACAAATACCTGGTCAGACAATTCGAATGGATCCGCGACGGCAAGCGGCGCAACGCCGATCCCGAGATGGTGAAGCAGATCCAGTCATTCACCGACCGCGACGTGTCGGCGGTCATGGACTATACGTCACGATTGCGCCCCCCGCCCGAGCGCCTCGCGGAGCCCGGCTTCCGCAATCCAGACTTTCCCGACTTCTGGCGACCGCAAATCCCGGCCGTGGCATCCGATGACGGGCAATAACGAGAGCGGCGGCGCACGCTCGGCTGAATCCGTGCCGGCGTCATCCGGCGGCGGGCACGAATCCGGACCCAGCGGAACCGGAACGCCGGCTCCGTCCCTTTCTCCACCGGCTCTCGATCAGGAAACCACCGAACACTTGACCGGAAAGGCGGACTCGCTGCTCAAGGGCGTCATGCAGCTCTACCTACAGGTGTCGACGAGACTCCTCAAATTGCGCGTGGACAAAACCGATCGGACGATCGGGCCCGTGACCAACGTCGACATAGTCGGCCCCCTGGGCGCTCGAGCGCGAGAGTTCGCTGTCGCCATACAGAGCGGGGCGATCTCCACTGCGGGGCCTGCCGGATCGAACCCGGTCGCTTCCGACGAGGTCACCCCCGATGGCGAGAAACCCACCGACCGATCGGACAGGCCATCGCCCCCGGCGCACCCGACTGAGATCCCCAGCGAGCTGGCGCTTCAGTTCTCGCGAGAGCCGCGAGCGGGCTCCTTGAAGCCGCCGATGGGCGAGCAGCTGAGACGGCGCACATTCGAGTACGTCAATCACGCCCTCCAGCTCGCAAAGCAAGGCAAGGTAGAGTCGGCGGAGACATACGCCAAGCTCGCCCAGGCTGCCCTGGCGACGGCATCCGCCTACCTACCGGCGGAAGAATATCTCGCCCTCACGCGCGAGGTGATGCTGCGGGTCCACCCGGAAAGCGACGGTTCGGAGACGGAATAGGCGGACAAGGGCGAGGCGCCGCCGCCCCCAGCACGACCCAGTGAGGAAACCCGGACCGCGGCCATCCTGGCGACGCGGCTTGCCGCGTCGCGGCCGGTTAACGGTTGCGCGGGTTGTAGAGACCCAGTACGTAGTCGCCGATCAGCCGCAGGCGAAGTGGCATTGGAACGCCATTGCTCATCCTTGCGCCGGTACGAGGCACGAACCGCTTCACCGACGGAGACCGGCAAATATGGCGTGGGCACCAAACCCGCAGCGGATATCCGTACGGCATCGAGCAGGGCTCTCTCAGACAACCCCCCATCACCCGGGCGAGAGACAGCTCGTGCTGAAACTCGGCCACGTGCTTACCGACCATCTCGTCGACTCTTGTTTCGTATGACATAGCGCAGGGCTGATCTAGGCTGGAATTGCGCGAAGGCTCAGTTGACCTAAAGTCTGTATTGTATCCGCTAAGCACATTGAGACCACAGATAAAAAGCGCTGTTCCCACCCCCGAGGAACCGTGACCCACTTCACGGTTTGGTTGAAATAATTCGGACGGGGCCTGGCCGGGCGAATCGGACGGCCGACAGGTTGGCGTGACGAGAGCGATCCAACGCGGGACCAGGGCAGCGTGGATCTCGGCCCGCCATGCCCCGGGGCGAAGCGGTCCCCGCAGATTGGCCACGCCGGTCCGGCAATTGACGCCCGTCATGGCCATGTGGTCCGGCTTGCGTATAGTCGTGCGGGCGCGTCCTTTGGGCGACGCGTTGGGCGAGCCGGGCCATGCCAAGTCCCGACGGTCCGTTCGCCCCTGTTGCGCTGATCGGCTCCATGCTTCGCCGGGACGCGGGCAAAGACCTCCGCTGCGCGCAAGCCACCACACCGGGTCAGAGATCAACTCATGTCACCGAACACCACCTCCCCCGCCGCCTCCTCCCCGTTCGGCCTCGACCAGACGGATGCGTACGAGCTCTGGCGCGCGGAAAAGCTCGACCGCCATCCCGCGAATCTCGAGGACCTGATCGTCGAGATCGGAGACCCGCGTAAGCTGACGGAGAAGGAGCATGCAGCCATCCTGGACCGCTGCCGGCGGGCCAACATGGCCATCTATGCCGGGGACACCGGGCGGGATCCCGACAAGGACATCGTGCGCGCCTTGGGCGAGCGGTTCGGTCTTGTCCGTCTCGACCACAACACCGGCGCGGACGAGGACGCCATCACCTCGCTCAAGGTCCAATCGGACGCCCTCCACCGCGGCTACATCCCTTACAGCAACAGACCCATCGCCTGGCACACCGACGGCTACTACAACGCCCCGGAGCACCAGATCCACGGACTCCTGCTGCACTGCGTCGAGCCGGCGATGGAGGGCGGCGAGAACGAGCTCCTGGACCACGAGATCGCCTATATCCTGATTCGCGACCAGAATCCCGAGTACGTGCGGGCGCTGATGCGCCCGGACGCCATGACCATACCGGCCAACGTCACGGACGGAAAAGAGCGGCGTCCGGAGCAGTCCGGTCCCGTGTTCTCCATCCGGCCCGACGGGCGCCTCCACATGCGCTACACGGACCGCAAACGCAATATCGTCTGGCGCGATGATCCTTTCACCCTCGAGGCCGTTACCTTCCTCAGGGACATCCTCTACCGCGAAACTCGGTGGCACTTCAGGGGTAAGCTTCAACCGGGCTGGGGGCTCGTCAGCAACAACGTGCTGCACACCCGCACTGGTTTCGAGGATGGCGAGCGCCCTCGGCTGCTCTACCGGGCGCGGTATTACGACCGGATTGCCGGGACCTGAGCCCGGCCAAGCGGGGCGCGGATCGGGTGATCGCGGCAACCGCTAAGGGATCGGCCCCGCCTCGATGACCGGCGTGATCCAGTAGTGCAGTCCGGCGCCCCGGAAGTCTTCCCTTAGCCGCTCCACCAGCTCGCGCACCTCATCCCCGGGAGCGTGAACCTGGAACATGACCTGGCGTTTGCGCCCCGTCACCTGCTCGGCCAGGGTGAGGCGGCCGTGGGCGGGGCTACCGTCGACCTTCTGGGCGCTGAAGCCGGAGAAGTGCTCCTGGGCCAGCAGGAAGTCGACCAAAGCCTCCTCGACGCCGGGAGGCGCGATCAGGACCAGCAGGCATTGCTCACTCATGGGCGGGCTCCGGAGTCGGCGTGACGGCGCGCGGAACGCCGGGGTCGCCGAAGCGGCGGTAGAGGATCGGCAGCATCAACAGGGTCAGCAGCGTGGAGCTTACCAGCCCCCCGATGACTACGATGGCCAGGGGGCGCTGAATCTCCGATCCCGGCCCGCTGGCGAACAGCAGGGGCACCAGACCGAAGGCCGCGATGCTTGCGGTCATCATTACCGGACGCAGGCGCCGTTTCGCCCCCTCCAGCACCACCTGCTCCAGCGGCATACCCATGGCGCGCAATTGGTTGAAGTAACTCACCATCACCACGCCGTTGAGCACCGCGATGCCCAGCAGGGCGATGAAGCCCACCGATGCCGGCACCGACAGGTACTCCGCGGAGATCCAAAGGGCGAAGACACCTCCGATCATGGCGAAGGGGATGTTGAGCAGGATCAGCCCCGCCTGCTTCAGCGAGCGGAAGGTGCTGAACAGGAGCAGGAAGATGAGCCCGATGGCGATGGGCACGACGATGGACAGCCGGGTGGCCGCCCGCTGCTGGTTCTCGAACTGGCCGCCCCACTGGACGTAGTAGCCGGTGGGAAGCTCCACCTTCTCGGCGACCAGGGCCTTGGCCTCCTCGACGAAGCCCACCAGATCCCTCCCGCGCACATTGGCGATCACCACCGAGAGCCGGTTGCCCTGCTCGCGGCCCACCTGCACCGGCCCGCCTACCCGGGTCAGCCTGGCGACACTCGACAGCGGGACCAACCGCCCGTCCGGCAGAGTCAGGCGCAGGTTCTCGAAATCCGCCGGGGAGGCGCGCAGATCGGCCGCCCCGCGCAGCAGCAGCGGCGTGCGCCGCGTGCCCTCGTAGACCGTACCCACCTCGCGCCCCTCGATCTGCGCCCGCAGCACCTCTTCGATCTCGTCGACGTTGAGGCCCAGGCGGCCGAGGGCCAGGCGGTCGAGCTCGACCTTCAGGTACTGCACGCCCTCGTTCTCGGTGAACCAGACGTCCTCGCTGCCGGCAATGCCCTTCACCAGCTCTGCAATCTGAGAGGCCTTGTCGTTCAGCACGTCGAGGTCGCTGCCGAAGAGCTTGATGGCCACGTCCCCGCGCACCCCGGTCAGCATCTCCGAGACCCGCATCTCGATCGGCTGGGTGAAGCCGTAGGCCACGCCGGCGAAACCATCGAGCTCCGCGCGCATCGCGTCCAACAGCTCGTCTTTGGTTTCGAAACGCCATTCCTCCCGCGGTTTCAGGACCAGGAAGGTGTCCGTCTGATTGAGCCCCATGGGGTCCATGCCCAGCTCGTCGGAACCGGTGCGGGCAACCACGCCGACGACCTCCGGGACCTGCTCCATCAGGGTACGCTGCACCCGCAGATCCAGGCCCAGGGACTCCTCCAGGCTGATGGAGGGCAGCTTCTCCAACTGCACGATCACGCTGCCCTCGTCCATGGTCGGCATGAAGGTCTTGCCGATCAGGGTGAAGACGAACGCGGTGGCGGCCAGGAGGGCCAGGGCCGCGGCCACCACCAAGACGCCGTGGCGCAGGGACCAGGCGAGCGCCGGCTCGTAGACGCGGTGCAGCAGCCGCACCAGGAGGGGCTCCTCGTGGCTTACCTTGCCGATCAGGAACGATCCCAGCACCGGGATCACGGTGAGCGACAGGAGCAGGGACGCGCTGAGCGCGAACACGATGGTCAGCGCCACGGGGATGAAAAGCTTGCCCTCCAGCCCTTGCAGGGTGAGCAGAGGCAGAAAGACGATGATGATGATCAGGATGCCCGCTGTCACGGGCACCGAGACCTCCCGCACCGAGCGGTAGATGAGATGCAGGCGCGGCAGCTTCTTGCTGCCCTGACTGAGCTGCGCGACCACATTTTCGACCACCACCACCGCGGCATCCACCAGCATGCCGATGGCGATCGCCAGCCCCCCGAGGCTCATCAGATTGGCCGTGAGCCCGAACCAGCGCATCAAGATGAAGGTCGCGAGCGCCGCCAGCGGCAGGATCAGGGCCACGGTCACCGCAGCGCGCAGATTGCCGAGCAGCAGCACCAGCAGGATCAGCACCAGGACAACCGCCTCGCCCAGGGCCTTCGAAACTGTGTGCACGGCGCGGTCGACCAGGTTGCCGCGATCATAGAAGACGTCGACCTGCACACCCTCGGGAAGGGCCGACTGAAGCTCCGACAGACGCTGTCGCACCCCCTCCACCACCTGGCGCGCATTGGCGCCGCGCAGGCCGAGCACGAGACCTTCGACGGCCTCGCCGTCGCCGTCACGGGTCACGGCGCCAGCACGGGTGATGGCGCCGATCCGCACATCCGCGACATCACCCACCCGCACGGGGACGCCATTGTAGGTGCCCACCACGATGTCGCGCAGGTCCTCGACCGATTGGATGCTGCCCTCGGCGCGCACCAGCAGGGTCTCCTCGCCCTCGACCAGGCGCCCCGCCCCATCGTTGCGATTGTTGGCCTCCAGTGTCTCGCGCAGGGCCATCAGACTGATGCCCCTGGCGTTCATGCGCAGGTTGTCGGGCACCACCTCGAAGCTGCGCACCAAACCCCCGAGCGAGTTCACGTCCGCCACCCCGGGCACGGTGCGCAACGCGGGTCGAATCACCCAGTCGAGCAGGCTGCGGCGCTCCATCAGGTCCAGATCGCCGCCGCTCACCGTGAACATGAACATCTCCCCGAGAGGCGTGGTCATGGGGGCGATGCCCCCGGCGATGTCCGCGGGCAGGTCCCCCCAGATCGCCCCCAGGCGCTCGGCCACCTGCTGGCGCGCCCAATAGACGTCAGTGCCCTCGGCAAAATCCACGGTGATGTCCGTGAGGCCGTACTTGGCCATGGACCGCAGCATCACCTGGTCGGGGATGCCGAGCATCTCCACCTCGACCGGGGCGGTGATCCGCGCCTCGACCTCCTCCGGGGTCATCCCCGCGGCCTTGATCACGATCTTGACCTGGGGCGAGGACACGTCCGGGAAGGCGTCGATGGGGAGATCGCGAAAGGCCAGGTAGCCGCCGGCGGCGAGCAACACCACCAGCAGCAGCATGAACAGGCGCTGACGCAGCGCGAACTGGATCATGTGCTCGATCATGGCTCACCCACCGTCGCGGCCGGTCCAGGCGGCCTTGAGGGCGGCGATGCCGCTGGTCGCCACCTCCTCCCCGACCGACAGGTCGCCGGTGACGACACTGAACTCGCCCTCGCGGGCGACGACCTCCACGGGAACCGAGAAGAACCCGACGGCCTCATGCGCGAAGACCAGGGTCGTGTCCCCGATACGGGTGATGGCACTGGAAGGCACCCGGTACTGGTCCACGCTGCTGCTGAGCGTCAATCTCACCTCGACGAACTGACCCGGACGCAGGCAGGCGCCGCTGTCTTTCACCTCTGCCCGCACCAGGACCGTCTGGTTGGCGGGATCCACGTTGCGTCCGATCAAGCTGACGTGCGCGTCGCCCTGGTCGCAGGGAATCTCCACCCGGCTGCCGGTGGAGATGCCCTTGATCCGATCCAGCGGCGCATCGATCTCCAACCACAGCGGCTCCATCTGGGCCACCCGGTAGAGGGGCTGGGATTCGGCGACACGCTCGCCGAGCACGGCCTGGGCCTCGATCACGACCCCGGGAATGGGGGAGCGAACCTCCAGGGTGCTGGTCATGGTGCGGCTCTGCTCCAACTCCGCGACCGCCTCCGGGCTCAAGCCGACCAGTTGCAGCACCTGCCGGCGCTCGGCGACCAGGGACGCGGCCTCCTCGTAACGGCTGCGGGTCTCGAGCAGACGGCGTTCGGCGATGATCCCCTCCTTGAACAACTGCTCGTCCCGCTTGCGCTCGGTTTCCGCCAGGCGCAGCTGGGTTGCCGCCTGCAACAGCTCTCTCTGCAGCCCCACCATCTCAGGGCTCTCGATGTGCGCCAGCACCTCGCCGGCCTGCACCTCGTCGCCCTGGGCGGCCCGCAGGGCGGTCACCAGACCGCCGCGGGAGGCGGCGACGACGCGCGCCTGTTGCGGGGGGATCATCACCCGCGCGGGCAACCGGTCGGTCACATAGGCCTCGGCGGGCTCCACGCGGGCGAGGACGATCCCCAGCCGTTCCATCTGCTCCGGGCTGATGGCGATCTCATGGGACGCCTCGACTGCTGGAGCTGCCATCAGAAGCAGCACGATAAAACTCAACGGCAGGGACTTCATGGAAGCTCTCCAGCGGCTTGGTTGTATTGGGCGATGGCGCGTTGACGCAGGATCCTGAGCTGCTGTTCCGCGCGCTCGGCGGCGAAGGCGAGAGACTGAACCCGCTGCAGGCCCGTGAGGTCGATCTCCCCGAGGTCGAAGGCGCGGCGGGCCAGGTGCAGGTTCTCGGCGGCGATGCGGTTTTGTTCCCTGGCCTGGGTGAGACGCCGCCCGATGGTTTCGAGCTCGTGGGCGGCGGTGCGCAACTCGGTGGACAATTGCCGCTCCAAGCCGACGCGGGCGGCCTCGGTCTCGGCCAGGGCGGTACCGGCCAGCGCCACCTCCGGCTTGGCGGCGGGCCCGATGTTGAACGGGATGCGCACCGCGATCTGAAAACTGTCGTTGTAGTCCTCCCCAGACCCACCGCGCTCGCGCTTGCCGCCGATGAGGAGATCGGGATTGCCGCCGGCCGAGCGGCTGGCCACGCCCAGTTTGGCCTGCGCGGTCGAAACCTGGGCGTCCGCTTCCGCCAGCAGCGGATGCGCGGGCGTGATCGCCTGCTGCTCGCTCCGGGATTCTTCGGGATCGCGCGGGAGCCGATCGAGTCCGGTGAGGGCCTGATAGCGCAACAGGGCGTGCTCGGCCTCGGCCTCGGCCTTGATGTAGTCGGTTTCCTTGCGCAATGTCTCCTCGCGGGAGAGCAATGCGTCCGTCTTCGCCAACTCCCCGGCCTCGACCCGTTTCTCCACGTCCAGCTGCAAAGCGCGGGCCGTCTCCCACTCCTTTTTCACCAGCCGCAGCTCATTGCGCAGATAGACGACCTCCCAGACGGCATCCCGCACCCGACCGGCCACCGTCAGCGCCAGGGCGCCACGGGATTGCTCCAGGCCCGCCCGCCGGGCCTCCGCGGCCCGCTGCTCGGCCGCCCGCTGGCCGGGACGCCACAAGGGCAGCTCGACGTCCGCCTCCATCTCCTGCAGCCCGTCGTCGCTGCCCAGGGCGTCGCTGCGATAGAGCCCATACAGCGCCGGCGACCCGGAAAGCAGTCCGCGGGCGCGCTCCTGGAACGCGTCGACCTCCTCTCCGCGAGAGGTCAGGACCAGGCCCTGCGGATCGCGTTCGAGGGCATGCTGCACGACCTCGCGCAGGGTAGGCGGCCGCGCGCCACCGGCAGCGCCGGACGCCGAGGCTATCGGCGCGGCGCTCAACAACAGCGACAGCAGGCTGCCCATCAATGGTGCGTATCTGAACAAGGGTCTGGTCTCCGGTCGAACGAATGGAGTGAGAGCATGAGTGCGGGCACTGGCCGGAATTCGGGCGATGCTATCAGGTCAACCTGAAACCAAGCTGATCGACGCCGATCTGCCGCCCACAGGGCTACCGAGCGCGCCCCGACACCCATTGGCCCATTGCAAACGGGCCAGTGCAGCAGCGGCCCGCCCACTGCGCTATAGTCTGCTCCGCTTTGCCGGCCTCGCCCTTGTGTTCCGTCAATCCAACCCCTGAGCCGCTACATGACGCCAGAAATCGCACGCCTGCTTCGGATCGCCACCTATGCATCGGTCGCAACGGCATCGATCCTGATCGTCGCAAAGCTGGCGGCCTGGCTCCTTACCGGCTCGGTCAGCGTCCTGGCCTCGCTCGTGGATTCCCTGATGGACGCCGGCGCTTCCCTGGTGAACCTGTTCGCGGTGCGCTATTCCCTGATGCCGGCGGACGACGAGCACCGCTTCGGTCACGGCAAGGCGGAGGCCCTGGCCGGACTTGGGCAGGCCACCTTCATCGTGGGTTCGGCGGTGTTCCTGGTGCTGCATGCGATCGATCGGCTGCTGCATCCGCAACCCCTGGCGCAAGTCGGGGTGGGGCTCGCGGTCATGCTGTTCGCGATCGTCGCGACCCTGATCCTTCTCCTCGTCCAGCATCACGTCATCCGGCGCACCCACTCCACAGCCATACGCGCCGATGCCCTGCACTACGCCACCGATCTGGCGACCAACAGCGCAACGGTCGCGGCGCTGCTCCTGGCTCAGTTCGGCTGGCCCGGGCTGGACCCGATATTCGCCCTGGGCATCGCCGCCTTCATCCTCTACAGCGCCGGACACATCGCGCACGATGCGGTGCAGCTGCTGATGGATCGTGAGCTGCCGGACGAGGAACGAACGCGCATCACGGCCATCGTAGGCGAGACACCCGGGGTGCTGGGGGTGCATGGGCTGCGCACCCGGCAATCAGGCCAGACGAAGGTGATTCAGCTCCATCTCGAGCTCGCCGACGACCTATCGCTCGTCGAGGCGCACCGCATCTCGACCATCGCGGAGGAGCGGCTGCGGGTGGATTTCCCCTATGCCGACATCATCATCCACCAGGATCCAGCCAGCCTCGGCGATGAAGACGAGGGAACCGCACACCGAACATCAGCGGCTGAACATGCGGTTGACGCGGTGCCACAGGGATGATGCCGCGGTCCACGTCGCCGACAACGCGCCGCTACCCGGCACCGCTCCCGAAGCCCCACCCGATCGTGATTTCCGGTAGCATGTCCCGCGTGTCGTTTTTCCGATTGCCGGAGGGTACGCGAGCATGGAGATACTGATTGCGGGACTGATCGTTTTCCTGGGCACGCATTCGATCTCGATCTTCAACGCCCCTTGGCGGGACCAGGTAGCCGCGCGTCTGGGCGAGCAGAAGTGGCAGGGGATCTATGGGATCCTGGCCCTCGGCGGATTCGTGTTGATCGTCTGGGGGTACGGGCTGGCGCGGCAGGAGCCCGTGTTCCTGTACGTTCCGCCCGTTTGGCTGCGACACCTCACGCTGCTGCTCATGGTGCCGGTGTTCCCCTTGCTGCTCGCCGCCTACCTTCCCGGCCGCATCCAATCGGCCACGAAGCACCCGATGCTGGCGGCAGTCAAGCTGTGGGCCCTCGCCCACCTGCTTGCCAACGGCACGCTCGCAGACGTGGTGCTCTTCGGGTCCTTCCTGGCGTGGGCAGTGGCGGACCGCATCTCGATCAAACGCCGTGTGCAGCGCCCGGTCCCCGGTGCGCCGCCGTCGAAGCTCAACGACCTCATCGCCGTCGTCGCCGGGCTCGCCCTGTACGTCGCGTTCGTCCTCTGGCTCCATCGCTGGCTGATCGGCGTGCCGCCGGTGGGGTGATCGGAAAACCGAGGGGCCACTTCGGCTGTTCCACGCTGATACCGGTGGCCCGAGCCTGGCCATCTGGACGACCGCAAAGGACGCATTGCCGACGTTCGCGGCAGATGCCGAGAGCGACTCAAGCCGGTCGGACCGGTCATCGCCGGATCCGATAACAACAATCCGCAGCGCGCCATTCAGCTGCCAGCGGTTCGACCGTCGGTGAAGAACGATCTCGGAATCGAATCGAATCTCGGGTCCCAGAATCTTGGTGCCTCGTTGTTGAACGGCCGAGCAAGCGTGGCCGATGGTCGTTCGCCAAAGTGCATGTGATACTCGCCCGCCAGGCGCCCGAGTTGGGTGAACCCCAGGTGAAAGGCCAGGTCGCCGATGGTCGCTTCGCCGAGTTGGCGTGCCAGGAGCTCCCTGCGGAGGCCATGCAACCGCAGCAAGCGAAGAAACCTGCTCGGTGAGAGCCCCAGATGCTCTTGAAACGCATATTCGAGCGTGCGCCGGCTCATTCCGGCGGCCAGGGCAAGCGCGGGCAGATCCAGCACGCCCAAGTCCGCATGGCGAATGTGCTCGATGGCCCGGTCGAAACCGCGGCGGCGCACCGATGACCGCGCGGGACGTCCCTGATCCCTGGTGAGGTCTAGCGCCTCCGAGAGCCCCTGCACCAGTTCCCGCTCCAGCGCATCCACCGCCGCGGGGTGCTCCAGCATGGCCGCCGCGCCATGAACGCGGTCCAAAAGCGCTCCCAACCATCCGGCCAGTCGTTGCCGTGTCCGCGGCAACAGGTCTAGCCGGCGAGTTGTCGCCGCCCGCTCCAAGCGCACCCAGTGCGGCTCAGCGAGCAGCCGGTGCAACAGCTCGAGGCGGATCAGGAGCATGAAGTGCTCGTGGCCCGAGTCAAAGACGGCCTCTGCGGCACCCGGGAGCATGGCCGGCAACGCGCGCGTCTCGAGCGACCGATTGAAGCAGCCGCTCCGGCTGCCCAGCTGGACGGGCACCAGGATTGCCAACATGCCCTCTGGCGACAGTGCCTGCGCGCGCACCGGACTGGCAAATGACTCGCGATACAGGATGCTGTTCGGCGTCGCGACGAAGACCTTGTGATTGCGGAACGGCCGGCCATCCAGCGGCGTCGCGAGGACCTCCCAGGGCTGGCTGACGCTCTCCCAGTGGCACGGGTCATGGGTATCCTGGATGCCCAGCAGACCGAAACGTTCACGGGCCACCGGCGCATCCGGCCCAGCGATTGCTACTTGCGATCGACTCATCCGGGGACGGACCTCGTTGCGCAAAGTGAATAACGTTCGAGCGGGTCTTAAACCTAGTCTACACCTCGGGCTTGCGCGCCGAACAGCGAGATTGGCGGGGGGCATCGGCCGATGCAACCGCCGAGGTGTCCGTGACAGCGGGGTTCAACGATGAAGAGCCGACCGATTCTGCGCATTAGCTGCATGGCGGCGTTGTTGCTGGCAGCAACGAGCGTTCGCGCCGGACAGGGTGCAGGGGCGCAAGCGCTTGACCAAG
>CAYNBI010000052.1:0-25871 GCA_964395315.1 uncultured Chromatiaceae bacterium
GCGAAAGCAAGGGCGCAGCCAGGTTGGACAAAGCCTTGTGGGCGGGGCGGAGAATGACGCGGCCATCGACGACCGGGGTCTCACAAGGCCTTGATGAAGACCTTGGAATTGCGGCGGTAGTTGTAAAGGGACTGCCGCTCCATGGGCAGGTCGCCGAGGCCGGATGGCTCGAACCCGCGCTCGCGGAACCAGTGAGCGGTCTGGGTCGTCAGGACGAACAGGCGCCGGATACCGCGCTGGCGGGCAATGCTTTCTATGCGCTCGAGCAAGCGGTCGCCGCGGCCACGATTCCGGTATTCGGGATGAACGGCGACGCAGGCGAGCTCTGCCATCTGGTCGGCGTGGTAGCAGTAGATCGCGGCGCAGGCGATCGCCATGCCGTCGCGCTCGAGCAGGAAGAAGCGGTCGATCTCGGTCTCGAGGCGCTCTCGCGAGCGGCGCACCAGCACACCGGTTTCCTCCAGCGGTCGCAGCAGCTCGAGGATGCCGCCGACGTCGTCGACGCGCGCCGGGCGCAGCTCTTCATAAGGTTGCGCGGTGATCAGGGTGCCGACGCCGTCCCGAGTGAAAAGCTCCCGGAGCAGGGCGCCGTCGGTGCGGCGGCTGATGAGATGGACGCGCTTAACTCCCTGCATGCACGCGTCGGCGCCGGCGCGGAGAGACTGGGCGAGATCCTCCGGCAGCGGCGGGGATGCGCGGAGCAGGCCCTCGACGTCCCCGCTCAGGACGTTGGAGACGACGTTGCCGGCCGCGTCCATCAATCCCGGCTCCTCCAGGAGGAAAATGAGCTTGTCCGCGCCGAGGGCTATGGCGGTGGACCGGGCGACGTCCGCCGCGCTGAGGTTGAACACCTCTCCTGTCGGTGAGTAGCCAACGGGAGGCACAAGCGCGATCGCGCCATCGTCCAGGCGCTGGCGCAACGAATCCCGGTCGATCCGGCGCACCACGCCGGTGTGGAGGTAGTCGATTCCTTCCAGCACGCCGAGGGGCTTGGCGGTGACGAAGTTCCCGGAGGCGACCGGGATGCGCACTCCCGCCATCGGGGAATTGGCGAGCCCGAGCGAGAGCAGGGCCTCGATCTCGACCCGCAGGGCGCCGGCGGCCTCCTTGACGCAAGCAAGCGCCTGCTCGTCGGTGACTCGCAACCCCCCGACGTAACGCAACGCAGCGCCGCGGGTCGCGAGCCGCTCCTCGATCTGGGGCCGTGCCCCGTGAACCAGAACCAGACGGATACCCAGGCCATGGAGCAATGCGAGGTCGTGGATCAGATCCGGAAAATGGCAGTCCGCGACCGCCTCGCCGGCGAAGGCGACGACGAACGTGCGTCCGCGGTGGGCATGGACGTAGGGCGTTGCCCGGCGGAACCAGTGCACGAACGGGTCCACCACCAGCTCCGTGTCCTTCGTCGGGGCGATTTCGTCAGACATTGATGGTGCTCAACTAGCGCTTCTCCTGGTCGATGCGTGCCCATTGGGAGTCGACAATGCGCTTCAGGGCGCCGCGTGCCCTGGGCGATAGCTTCCTGGGTGATGCCACCAGGAGCCCCCGCGTACAGATGGTGGGTACGGTCGCGTCGGCGCCGGACGCCGACCGTGTCAGCGGCACATCCAGGAACTCGTAGACCTCGTCGCCGTCGGGAAGTCTGTCGGCGAGGTGCCGATCTTCCACCGGGATCAGGCGATATCTTCCGCTGTTGGTCGCCGCGAGCTTGAGCTCCGGGCTATTCGCGTCTGGTCGGTGGACGAGCATTATGGCGTCGATAGCGCCGCGGCTGCCGAGCTCTTGCATAGCGTCGAACGTGTCCGTGTACACCGGCTTGGTGTTCGCCAGTCCCGGGACCAGCTGAGACATGTATTCGAAGGTGACCGCCACGCCGCTGGCGGCGCCCGGAATCGCTATGCGGTAGCCCTTCGGGTCCTGGAGATCCTGGTCGTTCTCTATCTCGCTGTCCTTGGCGGCGATGATGAAGACGCATTCCAGCCCGATGGAGCTCAAGATCTCGTACTTGCCGGAAAAGCCGGGATGCGTCTGCAGGTAGCTCTTCAGCGCATCGGTCTGGGTGAAGATGAGATTGACCGGGCTCCCGGGGTTGTTAAGGCGCTCCAGGTTTTCCGTGGAGCCCGCGCTCTTTCTCACGTCGACCGAGAGGTTGGCTTCCGCCGCAACCTTCCGCAGCCGCTCACCCACGCCCCAGTAACCTCCGCCCTCGCGCCCAGCGCTCAGCACCATATCGTGCCCGGACCGCTCGCTTGCTGCCGCGCCCGGTGGTGCGGTCGGCGCAAGAGAGAGCGTTGCCGCGATGGGGATGGCGAAGAGCCCGGTAAGTGATCGCATGTTGCGTCCTAGTCTGGCATTTGATGGAAGACGACGGGCCCGCCGGTGACGACTGAGGTCTCCTTTCATTCGATGCCGAGCTTGCTCAACCGGTAGCGCAGGGAACGCAGAGTCATTCCCAACCTGCGCGCGGCGGCCGTGCGGTTCCAGCGGGTCTCTTCCAGGGCCTGGATGATCGCCTTTTTCTCCACCTCGCCAAGGAAGTCCTCCAGGGGTTGATCGTCGCTTTTCGGGCCGGTCGCGGTGCTCGCCGGCTCGGTCCGTGGCAGGTGGAGATCGTCCGCTTCGATGACATCGCCCTCGCTCAGCGCAAGGGCGCGCTCGAGAATGTTCTCCAGCTCCCGGACGTTGCCGGGGAAGGGATAGCGTTGCAGCACGGCAAGGGCCGCGGCCGAAAGCGCCGGTTTGGTGTCGCCGGATTGGCGGGTGATGCGCCCGAGAAGGTAGTCGGCCAGGTCCGGGATGTCCCCCGGACGCTCGCGCAGAGGCGGCATGCGCAGCTCGATGACATTGATGCGGTAGAACAGGTCCTGGCGGAAGGCGCCGTCCTCGACCTGCAGGTTGAGGTCGCGGTGACTGGCGCTGATGATGCGCACGTCCACCGGGGTCTCATGCTGGGCGCCGACCGCGCGTACGCTCTTCTCCTGAATGGCGCGAAGCAGCTTCACCTGCATCGGTAGCGGCAGGTCGGCGATCTCGTCCAGAAAGAGAGTCCCTCCTTCGGCCGCCTGGAAGAGCCCTTGCTTGTCGCTGACCGCGCCGGTGAAGCTACCCTTGCGGTGGCCGAAGAGCTCGCTCTCCACCAGGTCCTGCGGGATTGCGCCGCAGTTGACGGGCACGAATGGCGCACCCGCCCGGGGCCCCTGGGAATGGATCATGCGGGCCGCGAGCTCCTTGCCGGTCCCGCTCTCGCCGGTGATGAAGACCGGTGCCTGGTTGCGGGCGAGCTTCGAGATCATGCGCCGGATCGCGCGCATCTGTTCGGATTCGCCGAGCAGCCCGGGCGTGGCGGCCCCCTCGGCGATGGGCGCCGCACGGTCGGGCGACGCGCGCACTCTCAACGCGGACTCCACGAGCCGCCGCAGGAGCTGCAGGTCGAGCGGTTTTGAGACGAAGTCGAACGCGCCCGCCTTCATGGCGGCCACCGCCGATTCCATGCTGCCGTGCGCCGTGATGATGGCCACGGGGAGTTCCGGCCTGTTCTCGCCGATATGCTGAACCAGCTCGATACCGCTGCCGTCCGGCAAACGCATGTCGGTGAGGCAGAGGTCGAAGGATTCCGTGGCCAACAGGCGTCTGGCCTGGGTGACGTCGGCGGCGGTCCGACAGCCGATGCCCATGCGGGCAAGGGTGATATCCACCAGCTCGAGTATATCCTGCTCATCATCGACGACGAGCACCTGCGCCTTGCTCATAGAGTTCCGCTCGCTAGCTCCGCCTCGCGGGTATCCCAGCCCCACGACAGCGGGGAGTCTGTCTCTTCTGGCAGTCAGTCCATCCGCCGAGCTTCAGACCCCAGGACGCCCGTCTCACGCGTCTGATCCGAGAAGGTGAGGCGGAAACGGCTGCCTTGCTTTGGTTGCGAAATATACTCCAACTGGATGCCGTTGGCCTCACTGAGCTCCTTGGCGATGTAGAGTCCGAGACCGGTTCCCTTGGCGCTGGTGGTGAAGAAGGGGGTGAAGATCTCCCGAGCGACGTCCGGTGGAATGCCCGGTCCGTCGTCGTCCATCTCGACGATCACGCGACCATGGGCGGCATCTCGGCGCGCGTTGAGCTCGACATGGGGCGGTTCAGAGCCATGGCCCGCATGCTGCAATGCATTGTCGCTCAGGTTTGACAGAATCTGGTGCAGGTGCCTCGGGTCGGCGGTCACGGCCAGATCCTCGGGGGCATGCAGGAAGCGCAGGCGTTCGGATGGCAGCCCATGCGCTTCGCGGTAGTCGGCGCAGAAGTCCGCCAACCAGGTTGCCAGGTTAAGGTGTCTGGCCTCCCCCCGGTCGCGGCGGGAGAGGTCCATCACGCTCTCGATGATCTCGTTGATGCGCCCCGTATTGCGGCGGATGATCGCGAGCAGGTGCAGGTCCTCGTCGCCGAGGGCCTGGGATTCGGCGAGCAGCTGGCCGGCATGACTGACCGAGCTCAGGGGGTTGCGGACGTTGTGGGCGATGCTCGCGGTCAGGCGGCCGAGGGCGGCAAGCTTGATCTGCTGCGCCTCCTGCAGGACTTCCTCACGGTCGCGGAGGAAGATCAGCGCCCCGGATGCCCGGCGCTCGCCCAGCAGATGGAGCTCGACCGTGATGCTTCGGCCGTTGATCTGCAGCGTGTCGTCGAGGCGTGCGGCTCCGGTCGCATGCTGCCGAAGCCAGGTCGCGAGTGCCGGTGCCAGCCGGTACAGGGTATCGCCCTCGGCGGACTCCGGCTCCCCCAACAGCTGCCGGGCGGCGGCGTTGATCACCCGCAGGTTACGGTCCCCGTCCACCGCCAGCACCCCCATTCCCATGTTGCGGATGATGAACTCGTTGAGCTTGGAGAGATCCGCGATGTCGACCTGGCGTCGGGCGGCGATCTCCTCGGCCGCGCGAATACGCCGGTAGAGCACGTGGCCGAGCAGGGCGACGGCGAAGAATGTGACGCCGAGCAGTCCCGCGTGGGTCATGGTCTGGGTCTCGGCCCCCAGGTACAGCCGCACCGAGGCTTGCTGGGCGATGACGCCGAGCGTGGCGAAGGCGGCGAACAGCAGGGAGAGCCGACCCTCCATGAGCAGGGATCCTGCGGCGACGGCGATTGCGAGCAACAATCCGAGGCCGCTTGCCACCCCGCCACCGGCGTGCATGAGAAGGGTGAAGGCGACGATGTCCACGAACACTGCGATCTGCACCTGCTGCTGCTTTCTCGGCCAGCGCAGGTAGACCAGAAGCCCGGCCAGCAGAATGAGCGCGAAGTAGGTAAGGAGAACCAGAGCCGACAGGGGTGGAATCGTGGTGCCGCGCCACAACGCCCCGGGCGGGGCGACGAAGACCAGGATCAGCCCGGTGGCGAGTAGCATCCGGAAGAGCGTGAACCAGGCGAGGGCCCGCCATCGGGGGAAGGACTCGTTGGCTTGGTCGAGCGCCGGGCCTTCGACGGCCATGGTTGCGAGGGCGTCTGGCATTGACTCAGGGTTGATTCCCGCGGGTGAAGGGTGCTTACCGCGCTTTTTTGGCAATCGTGAGCGAGTTGGTCAAGAATACAGGGGCGATCCTCGAAAACCCATCCCCGGAAGCGGCGCTCAACCTATGAACCTACACGAGTATCAGGCCAAGGGCCTGTTCGGCCAGTACCAGATTCCCATTCCCGGCGGTCACATCGCGGCCACGCCCGAGGAGGCAAGGCGGGCCGCCGCCGAGCTCGGCGGAGCGCGCTGGGTCGTCAAGGCTCAGGTTCACGCGGGCGGACGCGGGAAGGCGGGCGGCGTGGCCTTGGTCGATAGCAAGGACCGCGTGCAGGCGGAGGCCGAGCGGTTGCTCGGAAGTCGTCTCGTGACCCGCCAGAGCGGACCCGAGGGCCTGCCGGTGAATCAGGTGCTGGTCGAGGCGCCCACCGACATCGCCCGCGAGCTTTATCTCGGTGTTTTGGTGGATCGGGAGACGCGGCGGGTGGTTTTCATGGGCTCGGCGGCAGGTGGCATGGACATCGAGGAGGTGGCGGCGTCGACCCCGGAGCGAATCCTGGTGACGCACGTCGATCCCGCCGCTGGCCTGCAGCCCTGGCAGTGCCGGCGACTGGGATACGGCTTGGGCCTGGACCCGTCGCAGGTGAAGGCGCTCGCGCGGCTCATGGCGGGCCTCTACCGGCTGTTCACGGAGTGCGACGCCAGCCTGGTCGAGATTAATCCGCTCGTCGTCACCGCCGGCGGGGAACTGGTCGCCCTGGATGCGAAGATCAACCTCGATGACAACGCCCTCTACCGCCATCCGGAACTGGCCGCGCTCCGCGACATCGCCCAGGAGGACGCGCGTGAGGCGGAGGCCAGGGTCCACGATCTCAACTACATCAGCCTCGACGGTAACATCGGCTGCATGGTGAACGGGGCCGGTCTGGCCATGGCCACCATGGATCTGGTGCAGCTGCACGGCGGCGAGCCCGCCAATTTTCTCGACGTCGGTGGCGGCACCACCGCGGAGCGGGTGTCCGAGGCCTTCAAGCTGATCCTTTCCGACCCCAAGGTCGAGGCGGTGCTGGTAAACATTTTCGGCGGCATCGTCCGCTGCGATCTGATCGCCGAGGGCATCATGCAGGCGGTGCGCGAGGTGCACGTCGCGGTGCCCGTGGTGGTCAGGCTGGAGGGCACCAATGCGGTGCAGGGCTTGGAGATGCTCGCCGCATGCGATCTCCCGATCGCCACCGCGGGCAGCCTGCGGGAAGCCGCGGACAAGGTCGTGGCCGCGGCCCGGCAACGCAACGCGGGAGTAGGTCCATGAGCGTACTGGTCGACAAGAACACCAAGGTGATCTGCCAGGGCTTCACCGGCAAGCAGGGCACCTTCCATAGCGAGCATGCGATCGCCTACGGCACCAACCTGGTGGGCGGGGTCACGCCGGGCAAGGGCGGGCAGATGCATCTGGAACGACCCGTGTTCGACACCGTGCACGACGCGGTACGCGATACGGGAGCGGACGCCAGTATGATCTATGTGCCGGCGGCCTTTGCCGCGGACGCCATCCTGGAGGCCGCGGATGCCGGAATCCGGGTGGTCGTGTGCATCACCGAGGGCATCCCCGTGCTTGACATGCTACGTGTGAAGGCGGCTCTCGCGGGGTCGGACACGGTGCTCATCGGCCCCAACTGCCCGGGCATCATCACTCCCGGGGAGTGCAAGATCGGCATCATGCCGGGGAACATCCACGCCCCTGGCAGCGTAGGCATCGTCTCCCGCTCGGGCACCCTGACCTACGAGGCGGTCTATCAGACCACCACCGCCGGGCTCGGTCAGAGCACCTGCATCGGCATCGGCGGCGACCCGATCCAAGGGCTCGATTTCGTGGCCTGCCTGGAACGCTTCGAGCAGGACCCGATGACCGGCGGCGTCATCCTGGTCGGCGAGATCGGCGGGGGGGCAGAGGAGGCGGCGGCAGAGTATATCAGCGCGCATATGAGCAAGCCCGTAGTGGCCTACATCGCGGGAGTGACCGCGCCGAAAGGCAAGCGCATGGGCCATGCCGGCGCCATCATCACCGGTGGCAAGGGCACGGCCGAGGGCAAGTACGCCGCCCTGGAACAGGCGGGTGTCGTCACCGTGCGCTCACCCGCGGAGATGGGCTCGCGCATGGCGGAACTCTTGGCAGGCTAGATGGCCGTGACCCTGCGGATCCTGATCGCTCAGCTCAACCTGCTGGTTGGCGATGTCGCCGGTAACAGCGGTAAGGTCATCACGGTTGCGCGCCGGGCGAGGGAGGAGCACGGCGCGGACCTGGTCGTGTTTCCCGAGCTGACCCTGACTGGCTACCCCCCCGAGGACCTGCTGCTGCGACCGGAGCTCATCGCGCGCACGGAGGCCGCGCTGCGCGAGATTGCCGCGGCCGTGGAGGAGGTCGCGCTGGTCATCGGCTATCCGAAGGCAACGCTCGGAGGCTTGTTCAACGTCGCCGGCTTCATCCATCAGGGCCAGATCGTCACCGAATACGCCAAGCAGCATCTGCCAAACTACAGTGTTTTCGACGAGAAACGCTATTTCCAGGCGGGTAGCGCGCCCGGCGTCATCGACTTCAAGGGTGCGCGTCTCGGCCTCACGGTTTGCGAGGACATCTGGGAGGAGGGTCCCGCCCGCCAGGCCGCCGAGGCGGGTAGTCAGTTGCTGATCAACATCAACGCCTCCCCGTACCACACGGGGAAGGCCCCGGAGCGCGAGGAACTGCTCGGGCGGCGTGCCCGCGAGCACAATTTCCCGATCGTCTATGCCAACCTCGTGGGCGGGCAGGACGAGCTGGTCTTCGACGGCGGCTCCTTCGTGGTTGATGCGGACGGCACAGTCTGCGGGCGTGCGGCCTTTTTCGAGGAGGCCGCGATGATCGTGGATTTCGATCTCGAGCCGGCCCCCAGACCCCGGGCGGGGGAGTGCGCTCCCGTGCCCGACGACGACCAGGCCGTCTACAGCGCCCTGGTGCTGGGCGTTCGCGATTACGTGAGCAAGAACGGATTCCACGGCGCGGTGCTGGGGTTGTCGGGCGGCATCGACTCCGCTCTGACCCTGGCGTTGGCCGTGGATGCACTCGGGCCGGATCAGGTAGAGGCCGTACTGATGCCGTCTCGCTATACGGCGGACATGAGCGTCGAGGACGCGCTCGAGGAGGCGAGAACCCTCGGCGTGCGCACCAGCCTCATACCGGTCGAGCCTGCCTTCCAGGCGTTTCTCGCGATGCTGGAGGATGAGTTTGCGGGGCGTGAGGCCGATGTGACCGAGGAGAACATACAGGCGCGCTGCCGCGGGGTCATCCTCATGGCGATCAGCAACAAGAAGGGCAAGATCTTGCTGACCACGGGAAACAAGAGCGAGGTGGCGGTCGGTTACGCGACGCTCTACGGGGATATGGCGGGCGGGTTTGCTCCCCTCAAGGATGTCTTCAAGACCTTGGTCTACCGTCTGGCGCGCTACCGCAACCGGGTTTCCCCCGCGATTCCGGAACGGGTGATTACGCGGGCGCCGTCGGCTGAGCTGCGTCCGGATCAAACGGACCAGGACAGCCTTCCCCCGTACGACATCCTCGATCCGATCCTCAAGCGCTACATTGAGAACGACGAGAGCATCGCCGAGATCGCGGCCACGGGTTTCCCGCCTGACGAGGTACGGCGGGTCGCGCGGCTGGTGGACCGCAACGAGTACAAGCGACGCCAGGCCCCGCCGGGCGTGCGCATCAGCTGCCGCGCCTTCGGTCGCGACCGCCGTTACCCCATCACGAGCGGTTTCTAGAGCGATGGCGACGATTGGCCATCCTGGCCCGCACGGCGCCACATCCGTGCGCAGCGGGAAACGCTGAATCGAACAGCGTCTTCCTGAGCGTGCAATTGCGCTGGTTGTGGAGTGCCGCGTTTTTTATACTTTGCGCCTTGGCGCGTTCACCAGCTCAGACGAGCGACGGAGATTCTCATGAAAAAGGTCGAGGCCATCATCAAGCCGTTCAAGCTCGATGACGTACGCGAGGCGTTGTCGGCCGCGGGCATCACGGGCATGACGGCAATCGAGGTCAAGGGGTTCGGACGTCAAAAGGGCCACACCGAGCTCTACCGCGGGGCAGAGTACGTGGTCGACTTCCTGCCCAAGGTCAAGATCGAACTGGTGCTGGCCGACGAGCAGCTGGACGTGTGCGTGGAGGCCATTACGTCGGCGGCGCGAACCGGAAAGATCGGCGATGGAAAGATTTTCGTCAGCGACGTGCAGCGCGTGGTGCGCATCCGCACTGGCGAGGAGAACGAGGCGGCCATTTGACCCGCAGGGACGACGGCCGCGAAGCAGGGCCGGCGGCCTAGTCGGAAGGGGTGGTCGAGGCGAGGCTCAGTTCTGGTCGAGCTCCAGGTAGTCCCAGACCTTCCGGCTGAAGCTGACCTCGCCGGGGGCGGGTTCATCGGAAAGGAAGCGGCCGGCCTGGCGATTGACCTGAAGCACGCGCTCGGCATCAGCCGCCAATTGCTTCTCGCCCAGACGATCGTAGGCGTCGATCAGAATCTCCAGTGCGTCTTCAACCGCGCTGGTGCGCTGAAAGTTCTCGATTACGTTCGTGGCGCGGTTTGCCGCTGCAATGTAAGCCCCTCGTTTCATGTAATAGCGTGCGACGTGGACCTCGCTCTTCGCCAAGTTATTACGCAGGTAGACCATTCTTTGGCGGGCGTCCGGGGCATACTTGCTGTCGGGGAAACGGGTCACCAACTCGCCGAAATCGCGGAAGGCATCGAGGGCGGAGCCTGGATCGCGCTGGGACGGGTCGGTGGGGATGTATCGGTCGAGGAAACCGACGCTGCGATTGTAGTTGACGATGCCTTTCAGGTAGTAGGCGTAGTCCACGTAGGGATTTTCCGGGTAGAGCTTGATGAAGCGGTCGGCGGCGGCGATGGCTTGTTCCGGCTCTTCGCCGCGATAGTAGGCGTAGGCGACATCGAGTTGGGACTGCATCGCATAGCGGCCGAACGGATATCGCGCCTCGAGCTTCTCGTAGTACTCGATAGCGGTCTGATAGTTGCCGTCGTCGAGCTCTGACGCCGCCTCGGAATACAGCTTGCTGGCGCTCCAGTCCTTGGTGACGTCCTTCTGGCTCTCCAGCCAGGAGCACGCCGACAGCCAGATGGACAGCGATAAGATGATGGTTGATCGGACCCAGAACATGCGACAGTTTGCCCGGAGAAAAACACACGAAGTATACCGCAACGCCGCGCCAGCGACAGGCGAGTTTGATCTGGTTGCGGTAGCGCATCCTCTTGGCCGTGTTTGACCCGGGGCAGGCGGTCGAGCGCTACCTGCGCGTCGGCGTCGAGCAGGCGGGGCGGCGACTCGACCAGGTGCTCGCGGAGATGCTGCCCGAGTACTCGCGCAGCCGGCTTCAGCAGTGGATTGACGAGGGATGCGTCAGCGTGGACGGGTCACCCCGTCGACGCCGGGACAAGGTTCATGGCGGCGAGGAGGTCAGGCTGCGTCTGGAACTGCAGCCGCAGCAGGGCTGCGCCGCCGAGGCCATACCCCTGCGTATCCTGTTCGAGGACGAGCATCTGCTGGTGATCGACAAGCCGGCGGATTTCGTCGTTCATCCGGCCGCCGGCAATCCTGACGGCACACTGCAGAACGCCCTCCTGCACCATGCCCCGGGGCTGGAACTACTGCCACGGGCAGGTATCGTGCACCGTCTCGACAAGGACACCACCGGTCTGCTGGTGGTAGCCAAGACGCTGGCGGCCCACAAGTCGCTGGTGGATCAGCTGCAGCGCCGGAGCGTCTATCGGGAATACCGGGCGCTGGTTGCTGGCGTCCTCGTGGCAGGCGGCCGGATCGATGCGCCCATCGGCCGTCATCCGTTGCATCGAACCAGGATGGCGGTGGTCCCGGGCGGGAAACCGGCGGTCACGCACTACCGGGTGCTGGAGCGCTTTCATGCCCACACCCTGCTCGCGGTGCGGCTGGAGACCGGTCGTACCCATCAGATCAGGGTGCATATGGCGCACATACAGCACCCGTTGGTGGGCGACCGTACTTACGGCGGCCGGCCGCGCCCGCCGAGCGGTGCCGAGCCGCGTCTTGTCTCGGCCCTTATCGGTTTTCCCCGCCAGGCGCTGCATGCCATGGTCCTCGGGCTCGATCATCCGGACACGGGGGAGCCGATGCGCTGGGAGGCGCAGATGCCCGAGGATATGTGCGAGCTGCTCGCGTCGTTGCGGGCGGAGGGTCGCCATGCAGTGGATTGAGCCCGAGTGGCCCGCGCCGTCTTGGGTACGCGCCGCTTGCACCACGCGCCTGGGGGGTGTTAGCCGCGGGTGTTACGCGGGTCTGAACCTAGGGGGGCACGTGGGCGACGATACCTCGGCGGTGTCTCGCAATAGAGCGATCCTGCGTGAGCGGCTGTCCCTGCCTTCGGAGCCCCATTGGCTGAGCCAGGTCCACGGTTGCGCCGTGGCAAGCACCGCGGCCGACCCACGGGGCTGCGACGCTGACGCCGCGGTGGCATCCCGTCCCGGCGACGTCTGCGCGGTGTTGACCGCCGATTGCCTCCCGGTGCTGATGTGCGATCGAGCCGGCACGCGGGTGGCGGCGGTTCACGCCGGCTGGCGTGGTCTGGCCGACGGCGTCCTGGAGGCGGCGGTCTCAGGGTTGGCGGTCGCGCCTGGCGAGATCCTGTGCTGGCTTGGCCCCGCGATCGGACCGGATGCCTTTGAGGTCGGTCCGGAGGTCCGCGAACGCTTTGTTCGGGAGGGAGGTCCAGCGGCGAATGCCGCTTTTCGGCCAGGCGTCGGCGGACGATGGCTGGCGGACCTGTTTCTGTTGGCCGCACAGCGTCTCAAGGCAGTCGGTGTGAGAACGGTCACTGGGGGCGGAATCTGTACCCACTCCGACCCGCGGCGTTTTTTCTCGTTCAGGCGTGATGGCGTCACCGGACGTATGGCCACCCTGATTTGGATCGACCCGCAGAATCGGTAATTTGCCCGCTGCCCTTTTGTGTGTACCATCCGGGGCCTGCCTGGGGGGCTGATCGTTGGCCATCCTGGCCAAGACCAGCACGTCATCCAAGAAGTGTGCTCCTTGGGTGGCTACGTTTTTTTAAGCGCTTACGCGCTTGAAACTGGCGACACATCCAAGTGCCGCGGAAAGCGCTGAATGGATCAGCGCTTCCCGAACCTTACGCGAGAGGTGCACTATGGCCGACTGGAACATGCTGACACTGGTGGGCGAGGACAAGCCGGGTATCGTGTCGACGGTAACTCAGGCCCTCTATGCCGCCGGCTGCAGCCTCGGCGAGGCCTCGATGATCCGGCTCGGCGGCAATTTCACCATCATGATGATGGTCTCCGGTGGCAACTCGCCGGAGGAACTGGAGCGCGCCGTGCGTCCGGCTGCTCAGGAGCTCGGTCTGCGTTTCCACATCGACCCGGTGTCGGGCGGCCTGCACCGGCATGTAGTGCCGAACATTCAGGTGCGCGTCGCCGGTGCGGATCGCGCGGGAATCGTTGCGCAAGTGACCGGGGCTCTGGCGGCGACGGGATTCAATATCCTCGAGCTCGAATCGGATGTCGCCGGCGCGGTGGACAAACCCGTTTACATCATGAACATCCAGGGCTACTCGGACGCGACCGTCGAGACCCTGGAGGCGGCGGTGTCGGCGCTCGCCGACGAGGGCATCTCCGTGGACATCTCGCCGGTGGAAACCCTCATAGGCTGAAGATGGCCATCCTGGATATCCTGACCATCCCCGACGATCGTCTGCGGCAGGTCTCGGAGCCGGTGGAGGACTTCGACGAGGCGCTGCGCGTGTTCGTCGAGAGCCTGGAGGAGACACGCCTGGCGGGCCCGGCCGCCGTGGGCATTGCCGCTCCCCAGGTCGGGCGGTTCCAGCGCATCGTGATCGTCGACGTCTCGGGCAGGAAGGGCGTCCCCAACCACGGCCATCAGGTGCTGGTGAATCCCGAGATCACCCACTGGGAGGGTTTCGAGATCGGCCGCGAAGGCTGTCTCTCGGTTCCCGATTTCACCGGCAACGTGATCCGCGCGACCCGCATACGCCTCGGCGCGCGCGATCCCTGGGGTAAGCCCCTCGAGTTCGAGATGCAGGGATTCGAGGCGCGGGCGGTGCAGCACGAGATCGATCACCTCGACGGCCTGCTGTTCGTCGATCGCGTGGTGAGCCGCCGTACGGATCTGTTCCGCCGCAGGGTCTACAAGTAGCGGCGCTGGCGGCGGCAGACCAGGCACCGGTCACTCAACACCCCCGCGCGCCGATGCCCGGGTTTGTATTACTATGCCGGGTGGAGTCGCGAGCACCGCCGTATTTCGTCAGCGGAGCGGCGGCCGGGCACCCAGGGTGCGCCGAGCAGCGCCATTCGGCAGCCGTAGATCTCGGACAACCTCGCGGATTCGCAGGCCGGCGGACGAGGGCCGGTCTCAGTGGAGGAAGGGCGCTAGGCGGCCCGGAATTCCGAGAACGAAAATAAGACAAAGTGCGATGGCGAACGCCAATCGCCTTCGCTGGATCCACCAACAGAGGACCACAAACATGGCTCACATCGTCGTTCTGGGTGCCGGCACGGGAGGTATGCCCTGTGCGTACGAGCTGCGCGCGGAGCTTGGCAAGGAGCATAAGATCACCGTCGTAAACGAGCGGGAGTACTTCCAGTTCGTGCCGTCCAATCCGTGGGTGGCGGTCGGCTGGCGCGATCGCGAGAGCATTACCTTCGACATCCGCCCCCACTTGGAACGCAAGGGGATCGACTTCATCGCCCAGCGCTGCGAGACGATCGACGCCAAGAACAGCCGCCTCACCCTCGCCGACGGCTCCGAGGTGGGCTACGACTATCTCATCATCGCCACCGGCCCGCGCCTGGTGTTCGACGAGGTCGAGGGCGCCGGTCCGAACGGCGGCCATACCCACTCGGTATGCACGGTCGATCATGCCGAGAAGACCTACGAGGACTACAAGAAGCTGCTTCAGGATCCGGGCCATGTCGTGATCGGGGCGATGCCCTTCGCGAGCTGTTTTGGTCCGGCGTATGAGTACGCCTTCATCCTCGACGCGGACCTGCGCAAGCGTAAGATGCGCGACCGGGTTCCCATGACCTTCGTCACGTCCGAACCCTACATCGGCCACCTGGGTCTTGGCGGCGTGGGCGATTCCAAGGGCTTCCTGGAGAGCGATCTGCGCGCCCATCACATCCAGTGGATCACCAACGCCAAGGTGGTGAAGGTGGAGCCGGGCAAGATGTTCGTCGAGCAGTACGACGACTCGGGCCACAAGATCAAGGACCATGAGCTCAGCTTCAAGTTTTCCATGATGCTGCCGGCGTTCAAGGGCGTGGAGTGCGTCGCCAACGTCGAGGGTCTGTGCAACCCGCGCGGGTTCGTCTTCGTCGACGACCATCAGCGCAATCCGACCTATCGCAACATCTTCGGCGCGGGCGTGTGCATCGCGATTCCACCGGTGGAGACCACGGCCGTGCCCACGGGCGCGCCGAAAACCGGCTACATGATCGAGTCGATGGTCACCGCCATCGTGCACAACATCGCCGATGAGCTGGCCGGAAAGGAGGGCAATACGCTTGCCACCTGGAACGCGATCTGCCTGGCGGACATGGGCGATACCGGCGCCGCGTTCGTTGCCTTGCCCCAGATTCCGCCGCGCAACGTCGCCTGGTTCAAGAAAGGAAAGTGGGTGCACATGGCGAAGATCGCGTTCGAGAAGTACTTCATCCGCAAGATGAAAAAGGGCACCTCGGAGCCCATCTACGAGAAGTACATCCTCAAGATGCTCGGCATCGGCAAGCTGAAGTAGCCTT
Organism: uncultured Chromatiaceae bacterium; assembly: GCA_964395315.1. Classification (GTDB taxonomy): domain Bacteria; phylum Pseudomonadota; class Gammaproteobacteria; order Chromatiales; family Chromatiaceae; genus CAVORB01. Next base: position 15,337 of record CAYNBI010000052.1, read on the forward strand.
TCGCGCGCCGAGATCCCGTGCATGGGAGCGCGGCGCGACCTCAGGGTCGATGAGGCGTAACGCGGGCACGGTCTTCATTTCGCGTACGTGCCGGCGCGGAGGTTCGTCACTGACCCGTTTTTCCAAGGGTATGCGGTAACTCGTTGAAATATCCGAGAATAAGGTCTACCCTGACGGGCTGGAGCAAGTTCCGGCTCGCATCGGCACTGTAGCCAGCGCGCGGACGGCGCATCGCCGCGCAAGGGCGCCGTCGCTCGGGTTGAAACCTGACTCGATCCGCGTTGTCCCTAGGGAAACGCGAGTCCGTTCGGCACCGCCCGCGGCACGTGGCTGCGACGCCGTCTCGTGCGCGCAGGCGATTGAGAATCAAGCCGTCCAAGAACCGCGCTTCTTGGATGGCGTGCCGATTTTTACCAGGATGGCCAGTAACCTGTGCCTCTGGTGCGTCGATGGTCAAAGTATTGTGAGTGCCCCATGATGAGACAGCGTCTTCTTACGCTTCTGCCGGTGTTGTTCGGTCTGATCGTGGGTTGTGCCGCCGCGAAGTCGCAGGACATCCCCGTTTCGGACTTGGTTCCGTCTGCACGCCAGCAAAAGACCGCGGTCGTGATCAACAAGGTGCTGGAGCGGTTTCACTACCGCAAAGTCGACCTGGATGACGAATTCGCTGCCAAGATCTTCGACGGCTTCCTCGAGGCGCTCGATCCAAACCGGTCCTTCTTCCTGCAAGAGGACATCACGCGCTTCAACCGCTCGGTTACCCGTCTGGACAACGATCTCAAGCGCGGCCGTCTCGAGACCGCCTTCGAGATCTTCCGGGTGTATCGCCAGCGGGTGGACGAACGGGTTGCGTACGCCTTGTCACTGCTAGGTGAGGAGTTCGACTTCGATCGCTCGGAGGACTACCAATTCGACCGCTCCAAGGCGGAATGGGCGAAGACCAACGAGGAGCTCGATGCAATCTGGCGCAAGCGCGTCAAGAACGACTGGCTTACCCTGCGGTTGACCAAGAAGGGCGACAGCGACATCCGCGAGACCCTCACCAAGCGGTACGAGGGGCTCGGCCGACGGATTCGGCAGTTCGACAGCGACGAGGTGTTCCAGACCTTCGTCAATGCCTACACCCAGAGCCTGGAGCCCCACACCAGCTACATGTCGCCGAGCACGTCGGAGAACTTCGACATCAGCATGCGCCTGTCCCTGGAGGGCATCGGCGCGGTGCTGCGCGGCGACAATGAGTACACGGTCGTCCAGCGCACCATTCCCGGGGGGCCGGCCCGGCAAAGCGGCCAGATCCACAGCGGCGACCAGATCGTCGGCGTTGCGCAGGGGTTGGATGGCGCGATGGAAGACGTCGTCGGATGGCGGCTGCAGGACGTGGTCGACAAGATTCGCGGGCCGAAGGGATCCGTCGTGCGGCTTCTGATCCTGTCCAAGTCCACCGGCTCGGACAGCAAGGCGCGGGAAGTCTCCCTGGTGCGCAACGAGATCCAGCTCGAAGACCAGGCGGCCAAGAGCTACGTGATCGACGACATGGTCAACGCCCCGGGGTTGCGTATCGGCGTGATCGAAATCCCGGCCTTCTACCGCGACTTCCGTGCGGAGTCCCAGGGAGACAACGATTTCCGTAGCACCACGCGAGACGTTCGCATCCTGCTCGAGGATCTCTCGCGCCAGGGGGTCGACGGCGTGGTCGTCGATCTGCGCGGAAACGGCGGCGGCTCGCTGACCGAGGCCACCGCGCTGACCGGACTCTTCATCGACCAGGGGCCGGTCGTACAGGTCAAGGACTCCTTTGGCAAGGTCGAGGTGGAGAACGATCCGGATCCCGGCGTCGTCTACACCGGGCCGCTCGCGGTTCTGGTCGACCGCAACAGCGCCTCCGCCTCGGAGATCTTCGCCGGGGCCATGCAGGACTACGGTCGCGGGCTGATCATCGGCGAGCCGACCTTCGGCAAGGGCACGGTGCAGACCCTGATTGACCTGAACCGTTACGTCCCCGGAAACGAGGAAGACCTGGGGCGTCTGCGGCTCACCATGGCGGAGTTCTACCGCATCAGTGGCAGCAGCACCCAGCTGCAGGGCGTGGTGCCGGACATCCTGTTTCCCACCGCCGACTTCATCAGCGAGCACGGAGAGCGTTCCCTGGAGAACGCCCTGCCGTGGGCGGAGATTAAGCCCGCCGCCTACAAGAAGGTGTCTGTCGCCGACATCGATGGGCTGCGGAGGTTCTCCGGCGCGCGCATTCAGCAGGATGCGGGTTTCGAGATGCTGACCGCCCGCGAGAGGGTGCTGCGGGAGATCGACGAGCAGAAGGTCATTTCCCTGCGGGAGCGCGACCGCCTCGCCGAGTCCAAACGCCGAGACCAGTTGTTCAAGGATCAGCGTGACCAGTTCCTGCGCGCCAGAGGCATAGAGCCGCTCGATGAGGATGCGGAAGACGTCGACGAGGAGGCGCTGGAAAAGCAGCGCGAGATCATCGAGCGCGTCCAGGCGCAGGAGGCCGCACGCATCCTTGCCGATGCCGTGCTCGCATCGGGGGTTCCCCGCTCGCGTGCCGCCATGCGGGATTGAGATCGGACCAAGCGGCGGTTCCGTTCGTGCTGGTGGGCCCTTCCCGGGTGCTGATGCCGTGCGGGTTGCCGGGGAGTTCCGAGTAGACACCCAGTCATTTCAAACGCCTCCGGTTGGCACTTCGGCTCGGCTTCGGCGCCTGCCCGGTGATACGGCCGCCACGCCGGGCGCGCGGTGGGCTTCGGTGGCAGCAGGCAGGTAGTCCCAGTGCAGAGCCGATTGGGGAAGTATGACGAGCGGCTGTCCGCTATCACCCGTGCCGGTCTCGGGCCGACCTTGCGCGGCAACCTCGTCGGCCTGGAGAAGGAGAGCCTGCGTGTCTCCGCGGAAGGCACGGTCGCGGCCACTCCCCATCCGCCGGCGCTCGGGTCAGCACTGACCCACCCCTATATCACGACGGATTTCTCCGAGGCGCTGCTGGAGCTGATCACGCCGGCGCTGCGTTCGCGGGTCGAAGCCCTGGAGTTCCTGCAGGACCTGCACACACACGTCCATGGCCATCTCGGCGATGAGCTCCTGTGGGCCACCAGCATGCCCTGTGTCCTGGGGGGTGCCCGTGGCATCCCCCTGGCGCAATACGGCACCTCCAACGCCGCTCAGATGAAGACGGCCTATCGACGCGGTCTCGGCAACCGTTACGGGCGCGTCATGCAGGTCATCGCCGGCGTGCACTACAACTTCTCCTTCGCGGAGGCGTTCTGGCCCGGTTATCAGGCGCTGGAAGGCGAGGCGGGAGACGCGGTGGGATTTCGCTCCGAGGCCTACATGGGCCTGATCCGCAATCTCCAACGCTACGGCTGGCTGATCCCCTATCTGTTCGGTTCATCGCCGGCCGTGTGCAAGTCCTTCGTGCTGGGCGGTCAGACGGATCTCGAAGAGTTCGATGCCCACACCCTGTACTACCCGCACGCCACCTCGCTGCGGATGGGGGACATCGGATATCAGAATCGCCAGACTGAGGGTACCGGCATGAAGGCGAGCTACGACAGCCTCGACGCCTACATCCGCAGCCTCACCTGGGCCATCGAGACCCCCTGTCCCAACTACGAGAGCGTCGGTGTCAAGGTCGGCGACCGCTACGAGCAGCTCAACGCGAACGTGCTGCAGATCGAGAACGAGTACTACAGCACGGTGCGGCCGAAGCAGATCCTGGAATGGATGGAAAAGCCGACCCTGGGGCTACGCCGGCGGGGCGTGCGCTACGTCGAGGTGCGCTCGCTGGACGTCGATGCCTTCCATCCCCTGGGCGTGGCCGAGGAGCAGCTCCGATTCATGGAGGTCCTCATGCTCTTCTGCCTGCTCGCGGACAGCCCGCGCATCAACCCGCGCGAGCGCCGGGCCATCGACGACAATCAGGTGCTGACCGCGCACCGGGGCCGCGACCCGGCGCTCCTCCTGGAGCGGGAGGCTGGGGCGATTCCATTGCCTCGCTGGGCAGAGGAGCTGCTGGATGCCATGGTAGCGGCGGCGGAGCTGATCGACGGCGGCAGCGGGGGGCCGAGCACCGCTGCACTTGCGCTGCAACTCGAGAAGGTGCGGGATCCGGAACGCACGCCGTCCGCGCGGATGCTGGCCGAGATGCGGGCCAACCGCGAGAGCTTCTACGCCCATGCCCGGCGCCTCTCGTTGCAGCACCGGGAGTACTTCCGCCGACAGGTTGTGTCCCCGGAACGCGCGGCGATGCTGGATCGCGTTGCGTCGGAATCGGTGGATCGACAGCGGGCGATCGAGGCGGCGGATCACCTCAGCTTCGACGAGTTTCTCGCCAACTACTTCGCCCAGGGCGAGCCGTCGCCCGTCGCCCCTCTGGTCTGATGTCGGCGGGGTAACGCGCTGTTCCGGGGAACACAGCCGGCTCGACCAAGACGGGGATCGCGTGTTCTTATGAAAAATATAAGAAAAGACCTGTAATATTATGTAAATTAACAAATTATTATAGGTGATATTTTTCGATCTGATGAATGCGCGGGCCAATCCGGCTTCGGCGCACTCGGGCCGCAGGTGTAAGATGCGCGCTTTCAGCGAAGGGTGGGGCCTTGTTGCAGATTCTGGCCATCGCGGGCGGCGGGGCGCTCGGTGCCTTGGGGCGGTTCTGGATGTCGATCGGGGTCTACCGGCTCCTGGGGCGAGACTTCCCCTGGGGTACGCTGACGGTCAACGCCCTCGGATCCTTCCTCATGGGCCTGCTGTACGTGCTTTTCATCGAGCGCCTTGCCACTGGTCCGGAGCTGCGCTCGGCGGTTCTGGTGGGATTCCTGGGTGCCTTCACGACCTTCTCGACCTTTTCGATGGAGACGCTGACCTTGATCGAGACGGGTTATCTCGGAAAGGCCCTGGCGAACATGGGGGCGAGCGTGCTGCTGTGCGTGCTCGTCTGCTGGCTCGGCGTCCTGTTGGGGAGGTCCTTGTGATGGAGTCAGAGGCTCGCATGGTGCGCGTCTACCTCTCGGAATCGGACCGCGAGATCGAGCACCTCCTGAAATGCCTGCATGACGAGCTCGGCGTCTGCGGGGTGACGGTCGTGCGCGGCGTGGAGGGGTACGGTAAGTCGGGCGTGGTCCACAGCGCCTCGCTGGTGGATCTGTCCGCCGACCTGCCGCTCATTCTGGAGTTCTTCGACCGGCCGGAGCGGGCGCGGAGGGCCATCGAGCGCATCACGGATTTCGTCGAGCCCGGACACGTGGTGTCCTGGCCGGTCATCGTCGAAGGGGGCGACATCGAATGCTAGACCCACGCCTGTTGCGGACCGAGCTCGGCTATGTAGCCGAGCAGCTGGCGCGCCGCGGAATCGAGCTCGATACCGGGCATTTCGAATCCCTGGAGGCCAGGCGCAAGGCGCTGCAGATCCAGACCCAGGAGCTGCAGAACCAGCGCAACACCCGCTCCAAGTCGATCGGCAGGGCAAAGGCCGCGGGTGAGGACATTCAGCCCCTGCTCGCCGAGGTCGCCGACCTGGGGGACAAGCTCAAGGCCGCTGAGGCCGAGCTCGCGGCCCTGCAGGAGGCGGTGAGCGAGATCAGCATGGGTCTGCCGAACATCCCCCACGAGAGCGTACCAGATGGCCGCGACGAGTCGGACAACCGCGAGGAGCGCCGCTGGGGCGAGCCGAGGGTGTTCGATTTCGAGCCGAAGGACCACGTCGACCTCGGCGTGCCGAGCGGCTGGATGGACTTCGACGTGGCGGCGAAGCTCACGGGGTCGCGCTTCGTGGTCATGAGCGGGCCCCTGGCCCGGCTGCACCGGGCACTGATCCAGTTCATGCTCGACATCCACACCGCTGAGCACGGCTACACCGAGGCCTACGTTCCCTACCTGGTGAATGCCGACAGCCTGTTCGGCACGGGTCAGCTGCCCAAGTTCGAGGCGGACCTGTTCAAGGTACCCGGCGAAAAGGACTTCTACCTGATCCCCACCGCGGAGGTCCCGGTCACCAACCTGGTCCGGGACGTCATCGTCGAGGCGGACTACCTGCCGCGCAAGTGGGTGGCCCACACCCCCTGCTTCCGCAGCGAGGCGGGCTCCTACGGCAAGGACACGCGCGGCATGATCCGCCAGCATCAGTTCGAGAAGGTTGAGCTGGTACAGGCGGTGCGGCCGGAGGAATCCTTCGCCGCCCTCGAGGAGCTGACCGGTCACGCCGAGGCGATCCTACAGCGTCTGGATCTCCCCTACCGCGTGGTGAGCCTGTGCACCGGCGACCTGGGTTTCTCCTCGGCCAAGACCTACGATCTGGAGGTCTGGCTGCCGGGGCAGCAGAAGTACCGCGAGATCTCCTCCTGCAGCAACTTCCAGGACTTCCAGGCGCGGCGCCTCCAGGCGCGTTGGCGCAACCCGGAGACCGGCAAGCCCGAGTTGCTGCACACCCTCAACGGCTCGGGACTGGCCGTGGGCCGGACCCTGGTCGCTGTGATGGAGAACTACCAGCAGGCCGACGGCAGCATCCGCATACCCGACGCCCTTTGGCCCTACATGGGCGGCGCCGAGATGCTCTGAGTCGTTCCCCCTGCAGGCCGACGCCGAAGCCCGCTCGGCATTTGCGGATCTGTCGACCGCTGCCGCCGCGCTCGGCGCAGTTGGGGAGAGACACCGACCATCAACCTCGCTGCGGAAGCTGCCACCGCGCTGCTCACCGCGGCGCCGTGCGTCGGTTGTCAGTGTGGGCGCCACGCCATTGCGCACACCCATGGAACGCCCTACCATCCTCCGGCCCAGATTTTTGAGCGATCGGAATGACGAGAGCCTGGACCGCGAATCAGCGGCGCACGTCTGCCTCCGGCCTCATCGGGGCATTCTCGGTCTTGCCGCCTAGATCGTGCGCCCGATGATCGCACGGGGGCGCAGTCGACCGCGTACATCGGCCCCCGTTATTCGACCAAGACGGTTCAGGCGCCCGCTTGATTGGCGGGAATCACCGTGCGGAAGGTTGTGAAGACGACATCATGAAGCGCTCCTTAGGCGAATCCCCCGCAAGGCCGCCCGCTCCCGATTCGGTCAACTGCGCCCATCAGGACACCTTGGCCGAGAACCAGACCCTGCGTCGCCAGCTGCGGCAGATGGTCAGTGAGGCGCAACGCAACGAGTCCGCGCTCAAGCGCTTTCAGTCCCTCGAGATCGACCTCCTCGGCTGCGAGTCGCTCCCGGCCCTGCTCACGCTCCTGATGCGCGACGCGCGCACGCGCTGCGATTGGGATCGGGTCTCCCTGTTCCTGCACGATCCCGAGCACGAGATCCGCCGGCTGCTGGACCAGGTCAGTTGGGAAACGGCTGGCTTTCCCGACCTGGTGCTCGCCGACGGGCCGCAGCGCCTCGACGCCCTGCACGGGCGGTCCCGTGCCCCGCGGTTGGGGCCCTTTCAGCCCGGCCGTCACGGTGATCTCTTCCAGATGACGGGAGCACCGGTGGCGAGCGTCGCCCTCCTGCCGATTGTTCGGCACGGCCGGCTATTCGGCAGCTATAACCTGGGGAGCTCCAGCCGCGATCGGTTCTCGCGCAACGCGGGCAGCGACTTCCTGCATCATCTCTCCGCCGTGATCGCCGTCTGTCTGGAAATGACCGTCGTCCGGGATCGGCTCCAGCACCTGGGACTGGCCGATGCCCTTACGGGGGTCAACAACCGGCGCTTCTTCAACCAGCGCCTGCCTGAGGAAATCGCCCGTGCCCAACGCGCGGGCACCCCCCTGAGCTGCCTCTTCATCGACGTCGACCATTTCAAGCGCTTCAACGACAGCCATGGGCATCAGGCCGGCGACCAGGCGCTGCGCGCAGTGGCGCAGCTGGTGCGCTCGTTGCTGCGCCGAAGCGACGTGCTGGCGCGCTACGGCGGCGAGGAGTTTGCCGCTATCCTGCCCGAAGCTTGCGAGGAGGAGGCGGCCGAAATCGCCGAACGGGTGCGTGGGGGAGTCGAGGCCGCGCGCCTTGTCGTCGGGGACGGGCCTGCGGTATCCGTGACCGTGTCGATCGGCATGGCGACGCTCCATCCAGACGTCCCGGTTTCCGAACCGACTGGTCTTGGCAATCGGCTGGTCGAAGCCGCCGACCGCGGCGTCTATCGCGCCAAGTCGGAAGGCCGCAACCGGGTCATTGCCGACGTGCCGCGCTGAGCCCCGGTCCCGAGATCGCGGCCGCTCCGACGCCATGCCTTTGGCTGTAGGCGGCTGGCATCCTCAACGGCGAAGCTGGCGGCGGCGTGCCTTTCCCACCTTGCTTCGGTCCCCTTACTCATCACGGAGCTGCGCTGGAAACGTCTGTTCAGGGCGAAACCGGCGTCAGTGACCTGGCGCCGGTCCGATCCGGCATGGGTCCATATGCCGCACAATCCGGCTCAGATGTCGCGCACGACTTCTATCGCGCCGTCGTTGACCGCCTCGCAGAGGCGCGCCTGATCGCGTTCGGTGATGTCCGCATACCGGTCGGCGTACTCGACCATGACGTCCTCGAAGGCCCTGTCATCGCCGATGTACCCCCGGATCATCATGGCATCCCCCGAGCGCGCATGCGCGAACGCAAGCGTCTTTCCGCAGAGGCCGGCGTAGGCCGCCAGCCGTTCGGGTCCGAGCTCCTCGACATCGATCTTGCCCTTGCCGTCCCAGAGCTGGCGGAAGTAGAAGTCGATCTCTTGTCCGCCCGGCTCCTGCCAGCGCGCCCAGCCAAGCAGAATGTCGCTGGTTGCCTGGATCAGGCGCTGGCCTTCGACCACACGCTGACCTGCTTCCTCGAAGGCGCTGGGCCCGAGATGGGCCTCGAGAACGGATGACGTCGCCTGCTTGAACTGAAGGAACAGGGGCGTGCCATCCCCGGCCTCGAGCAGTACGATCAGGCAACGGGTGCCCACGCTGCCCACCCCGACGACCTTCTTGGCCACGTCCACCAGGGAGAACCGGTCCAGAAGCAAGCGCCGATCGAGCGGCAGGCTGTCACGGTAGCGGCCCAGGAACTCACCCACCGCGCCCGACTCCGCCGCGGCGATCTCGTCATCGACGCGCACGATCAAGGGCGGGTCGGGCACGATCATCCGTCGGCCGTCTACGACGTCGGTCAGCTTTTCAAAGGCGCTCAGGCTGTTCTTGCGGGTGGCCTTCGCCAGGACCTCCTCCTTCCATTTCCGGTGTTTCTTTCCGTGTTCCTCGATACGCTCCAGCGCCGACTGCGATTCGAAGCGGTAATAGTGCAGATCGAGCGGACTGAGCTCCGACGCCTGGGCGATGAATTCGCCGTAGTCACGCATCGCGGATCGCGTGGCGGCGCGGGCCTTCTTGTTGGAAAAGCCGTTTGCCCGGGCAGCGACCGTGACGCTCGCAGCGAGACGCTTGACGTCCCACTCGAAGGGGCCTGGCAGGGTTTCGTCGAAGTCGTTGAGATCGAATACCAGTTCCCGACTTGGCGCGCAGTACCATCTGAAGTTTCCGAGATGGGCGTCGCCACAGAGCTCGACCCGCAGGTCGGTCCTGGCGCCGGCCGCGAGATCACTCGCCATGATTGCCGCTGCCCCACGCAGAAAGGTGAATGGGGTGCGACTCATCCGGCCATACCGAAGGGGGATGAGCTCAGCGAGCCGGGTCTTGTCCTGTTCGGCCAGAATGGTGAGTGGATCCGGACGGCCCGTCTCCAGGGCGGCCTCGGCATGGGCTTCCAGGGGAACGGTTTCCCGCCGCGACCTTCCCGCATCGTAGCGCTCGGCGGGGGCGGCCCTGAGGTCGGCCGATTCGGTTTCGGAGTTGAACAATGAACTGGGCATAGGGTCTCCATACAAGCTCGGCGCTGGGAATCTTACTCCCATATTGCGGGAGGGGCCTGCGGATGAGAACTCACCGGGCGGGTTTCGTCTAGCGCCGACCCCGAGCTATGCCTGCATTCACTCACCTGCCACCCCCAGGAGCGGGCAGGTGATTTGGACCAAGGGTAGTCTCCTCGATCGGACATCCTGTGAGCCCGCACCGGGTTGAGCTCGATGTATCGCTGGTACAGCGGCATTCCGGTCTCGGCCTGCACGAACCCGCGTAGGGCTGAACTCCGAAAGGAGGTTCCGCCACTTGCCGGGCGTTACGGCGCCGGATCGCTATCCTGATATCTGCACCCGGGTTTGGCGGTGGCGGGGGCTTCGGGCATGGCGGATCGCCCTGCGCTACCCCCAGCGGCGCGAGGCGATGGCCCGGGCATTCCACTCCGGCGTCTACTCCATGCAGGAGATTGCCGACTATTTCGGCGTACACTACTCCACCGTGAGTCGCGCCCTGCAGCGACGGGAAGCCGGGAATGGTCCGGCAGACCGCTTACTCCCGGCAGGAAAATGCGGGATTGCAAGACCTGACCCCGATATTTGTTTGACCCCGATATTTGTTCAATGGCGAAAATCGGTGACGCGGACGCCAATCACCGCATCCAGGGCTAAATGGTCTCCGGTGCCACGGTGATGGCCCCGCACGGGCACTCGGCGACGCACAGGCCGCAGCCCTTGCAGTAGT
>CAYNBI010000053.1:0-19359 GCA_964395315.1 uncultured Chromatiaceae bacterium
CGGGGGGTGGATCATGAGCGGGCGACTCTTGGCTGGGAATACGAATCCTGTGACCGGCGTCTTGCCGCGTGGGTTCAACCGGCAGGCGACGCGCCGATTCGGAACCCTGATACAATCTGGGCCCAAAATCAGCCCGTCAATGGCGCCATGCCTGTCCACACCGGTCGTTTGCTGCTGTCGCAGCGAGATCCACTGCAATGCCCGGATCCGGTCGCGCTTGGTTCCAGGCTCGCCGCCGCCGGCTTTCTGGGTGCGGCGCTACCCTGGATCTCCGGTGGGTACGCGGTCGGAGACCGATTCCTGGCCCTGGTCGTCTTTGCCGGCTGCTCGGTGCAACTGGCGCTCGAGCCCTCGGCGCAGGAGGATGCTGGCTTCTGCCATATCCGACTCGTCGGGCCCTATGCCGCGCCCCGGTTCCTGAGCGGTCGCAACACCCGCCCGCCGCGCTGTTCCTGGTGCCGCAAGCCTCTCCGGGACTGGCTCGCTTTGTTTGCCGGCGGGGGCGGCCGCGAGATCGGCTGTCCCGCCTGCGGGGTGTCCGCCGCGCCCTGGGGCTGGGACTGGCGGCATCAGGCCGGATGGGGGCGATTCTTCGTGCAGGTGGAGGAGGTGTTTCCTGGCGAGGCGACGCCGTCGCCGGTCTTGATGGACCTGCTTGCCGGCATCAGCGGCCACCCGTGGCAGCACTTCTACGTCCAGGATCCCTGAGCGCGCACAGGTTCATTCGGCGCCGGCGAAATCACTCCGCGGGACAACCAGGGACACGCCCTCGGGCAGCGCGATCTTCATGCTCAGCGGCAGGTGGTCGGAAAGGGGGTAGTCGATGACCCGTGCCTCCAGGATCTCGAGGTTGTCCGAGATCAGGATGTGGTCGAGATTGCGCTTCGGCCGCCAGCTTGGAAAGGTCTTGAGCTCGCAATCGAGACCCTGAAGGTCGGACGTGTATACCAGCTCCTTGAGGGAACGCGAGCTGCAGTCACAATTGAAATCCCCCATCAGCACCAGATAGGGGTAGCGGGAGATCAACTCCTTGATGTAGCCCAGCTGCCGGCGGCGGGCCCGCCAGCCCAGCGCCAGGTGCAGGATGCAGATGGCGAGCAGCTCCGCATCCGAGGTATCGAACTCCACGATGACCGCGCCGCGCCCTGGCAGACCGGGCAGCTTGTAATCCGTGATGCGCGCCGGGCGAAGGCGACTCAGGACCCCGTTGCTGTGCTGGGCGATCTTGCCCAGCTTGCGGTTGATCTGCTTGTACCAGTGAGGAAAGTGGGCCTGAAAGGCGAGGTACTCGGTCTGGTCGATGAAGCCGCTGCGCAGGCTCCCCGCGTCCACCTCCTGCAGGCCCACCACGTCGAAGCCACGCAGCATGAGCGCGATGCGATTGAGGTTGTAGAGCCTCTCGCGGTGGGGCAGCAGGTGTTTCCAGCTGCTCGTCACATACTCGCTGTACTGGCGGGTGTAGATGCCCGACTGAATGTTGTAGCTGAGCAGTTTCAGCTGCTGCATGGCGATCGCGGGACGCAGAGGGCGGCACGTATCATGCGGATCATGAAGGATAACCCGAATAGTACCGCGCCCCAACGCCGGGAGGGCGAGCGGACTCGCGATGCCCATGCTGGCCGACGCAGGGGCGTCCCGTTTACCCTCGTGGTCCTCGGCAGGCGACGGGGAAACGAGAAAGGGCAGCCGTTGGCTGCCCTTCATGCACCCCGGGGTGTTCGGTGCAGACAGTTACTGGCTGAGTCCCTGTATGTACTGGGAAACGGCGGCGATCTCCTGGTCGGTCAGGCGGCCGGAGACACCGCGCATCATGCTGTTGGGATCATTGGCGCGCGCGGCGTCGCGAAAGTGCTTCAGGCTCTGATCCACGTACTGCGCGTGCTGCCCTGCAATGCGCGGGAACTTGGCAAGTCCGAGGCCGGTTCCAGCGGGTCCATGGCAACCGGTACATGCCGCCACCCCGGACTGCGGATTGCCGCCCCGGTAGATGCGCTCGCCCAGCTCGGCGAGGGCCGGATCGGCGGTGCCTGGGGTCTGCTGCTGGGCGGCGAAATAGGCCGCCAGGTCCAGAAAGTCCTGCTCGTTCAGCGGGATTACCTGCGGGCTCATTTGATCGTTGACGCGGGCGCCGCTCTTGAAGTCCATCAGCTGCTTGTAGATGTATTCTGGATGCTGACCGGCTAGCTTGGGCCATGTCGGCACGAGGCTGTTCCCCGCCGGCCCGTGACAGGCAACGCAGACCGCCGCCTTGGCCTCGCCGGCCGCAGGGTCGCCGGCCGCGTGTGTGTTGCCGGAGATCAGGGCCGACGCCACAGCAATCGTTAAGAGCCAGGTTTTCATCATGTCTTCCGCCCGATTCATCGTTTGTTGAAGGCCGTCAGGACGACGCCCCGGAGCTCGCCGCCGACAGCGAGAAATCCCCGAATGTATATCAGAAATTCAGCATATTGGTCAAACTCGCAATGCCGGGGTCAAGGCGCGAGACGCGGCAGGTTTCACTAGCTGAAAGACCTCGGTCGGGGACAGAGATTCCCCTTTCTCGCGGGCCGGTCGCGACGGCCGGCGTTATGTGCAGACGCCCGCCGCGCTTGCCTCCAGGGCCGCGCCGAGGTCAGCGATGCGCAAGGACTGGAAGTCGTCCGCGTTGAAGGTCACTACACCACCGGCCAGTTCGTACCAGGCCTGGCCACCGCACCAGGGAGGCAGGTCGTAGGTGCCTTGGAGCCTGCGCGGTAGGCAGTAGAGCTGCCCCGGCAGGTAGATGAGGTTGTAGCTGCTGCCACGTCGGTGCAGTTCGTCCACGCGCTCCCAAGCCAGATCGGGGTCCGCGAAACGTTCGCAGCACGCCGGGTAGGGAGTCGGCCCTCCGTTGTGTCGCCACTGCCCGGAAGCAACGGGGAGCGGGGTATCGCGCACCGACAGCTGGAAATGCAGGTGATTGACGGACGCACATGCACCGTAGGCGTTGTAGGCCAGAAGGACGCCAGGCAGCCGTGGCGCCAACTGCTCGGCCAACCGCCAGGCCCACAAGTGACGTTCGGCGGTGAGATACTGGGGATGGTTCGCCTGCCGGTCCGGAACCAGGAGGGCGTGGAGCTCCACGAAGGGAAACTTGTTGAAGAGCAGGTCTGCCTTCTCCCCCGCCAGGGTTCCCCGCCAGAAGGTCTCTTTGCGCAGAAACGGCTTGTTAAAGTGGAAACCTTGGGGGTCGAAGGGAACGCGAATGCTTGCGGGGCGGATGCCGGCCGCGCGCCGCGGACGCAGCGACCGGATCTGGTTGAACTGCAGTTCCCAGAACCCGAGGGGACGCGTGCGCGCCGGCTCGATGTGATCGAAACCGATGGCCATCAGCTTGAGGAAGACGCTCATGTCGTCCTCCGGCTCCGGGAGCTGGCGGCCGGCGATGAAGGCGCGGCGGCAGCTCTCGGCGAGCTCGCCGAAACGCCGCGCGAGGCGGTGGCGCAACCGGTGATGGATGGAGGAGTCGAAGCAGGCGTTGGCGAGGACCAGGATGAAGGGTCCGAGGCCCTCTTCGTCCTGGAGCAGACGCTCGAGGCCTGATGCGAAGGTCTCGCGGAAGGTCTCCGGCGAGCCGAAAGGATCCGTTTTCAACCCAACTCCCCCGGTGGCTGGTCGTGCCGGTGCCGATGGCCTTCGGCTCGCCCGACTACTTTCCGCTCCCGCAGCGGCCATCACCGCACTTGCGCTCCGGGGTGCGGCCGCCCGCGCTAGCTGCAATCCGGCGCACCGGGGTGTCCACCTGCGCGCGGCTGCCGTCCTCGAAGGTCAGAAACAATTTGATCTCCTGGCCGGGTGCCAGCTGCCGTTTCAGCCCGATCAACATCAGATGCAGCCCACCAGGCTCCAGGGAGAGGGTGCCCGCCGCGGGGACGTCGATGCGCTCGATCCGGCGCATCTTCATCATGCCGTCTTCCATGGTGTGCGAGTGCAACTCCACCGCGTCTGCCGCATCGCTCTCCGCGGCGACGAGAGCGTGGGCTTCTCCGGAGGTGTTCGTGAGCGCGAGAAACGCGGCACTGTTCATCTGACCCGGCGGCACCGCGCGCACGTAAGCGCCGGAGACGGCGACTTGGTCGGCGGCCTCGCCCGCCAGGGCGATCCCGGGGCCGAGCAGCAGGCTTGCCGCAACCAGCGTGGAATAGATACGACTCAAGCTTGTTCCTCCGCTATTGCAGGTTGCGCAATCTTGCGCCGTTCGCGCTCCTCTGTCGAGGTGAGGCGCGGGGTGCGCACAAGCCTGCATCCCCGAAAGGAGGCTAGAATGGCGACGATGAAGGCGCTGGTTTTCACCGACGAGGGGGAGCGCGACATGAGGCGAGTTGGCGTGGGACGGTACTCACCACCCGCGCCTCCTCTTGTTCTCGCCTGTCTCGGCGCCCGCCCGGCGGCGTCGGCGATGCCGCTGCATCTAGCGAGGGCGGCGCCTATATGGGCCTGAACGCCTGGTGGCAGCGTCGGCGGCTGGATCGGGAGCGTGCACGCGTTTCCGAGAGCCTGTGGGATCAGGTTACGGGGTGCCTCCCGTTGCTGGAAGGGTTGAGTGTTCCGGAGGTGGCGGCGTTGCGGGACCTGTCCTTGCTCTTCCTGCGCGAAAAGGCCTTCGAGGAGGCCCAGGGCATCCGCTTGAATTCGTCTATGCGGCTCTCGATTGCCCTGCAGGCTTGTCTTCCCGTTCTGCACCTGGGGCTCGACTGGTATCGTGGCTGGTACGCGGTGATCGTCTATCCCGACGAGTTCGTCCCGGAGCGCGAGTGGGTGGACGAGAACGGGGTCGTCTGGGTGTCCGAAGAGCCCCTGAGTGGCGAGGCCTGGGAGCAGGGCCCGATCATCCTGTCGTGGGCAGACGTGGAGGCGGGCCAAGTCAGGGACGGCTTCAACGTGGTCGTGCACGAGCTCGCGCACAAGCTCGACATGCGCAACGGCAGCGCAAACGGTCACCCGCCGTTGCATGCCGGGATGAGCGACAGCGCGTGGGCTGAGGTGTTCTCGGCCGCTTACCGCGACATGGTAAGGCGCGTCGAAAGCGGAGAGGAAACCCCCATCGATCCCTATGCTACCGAGTCACCGGCCGAGTTCTTCGCCGTGGTGAGCGAGGCCTTCTTCGAGCTTCCGCACCTGCTGCATGGCGAGTACCCCCAGGTCTACGCCCAGCTCAGGGACTTCTACCGCCAAGACCCCGCCGCCCGGCAGCCGCCGCCGCGGAACGCTTCGGGTCGCCGAGGGCCTACTTGGGGCTTAAGGTGAGCTTGTTGCTCTCATCGTCGATGGTCATCCGGTAACGGCCAAGCACGTTCATTCCCAACAGCCCGCCGCCGAGCTTTGCGTCCTCGACGAAGGCGACGTCAATGTCAGTGACCCGGGTCTCGCCCAGCCACAAGGCCTGCACCTTGCCGACGCGGGCATCGACCTTGCCGTTGGCGGTCTGCATCTCGCGCTGACTCAGGTCGCTCGGCGAGATCCCGAGCTGCTCTGCAAGAGAGGCTGGCAGAACCAGGCTGTCAGAGCCCGTATCAATCAGCAGAGTCTGCTCGATGCGTGCGTCTCCCTGTCCTTCCAGTGCCAGGGTTACGGCATGCTGCGTGCCTTGCCGAATGGTCTCGAGGACGATGTCACTCTCGCTGACCTCCCCCTCGCCATCCGGGGTGGCGGCCGTCTCCCCGCCCTCGGGCTCGGAGACGGGTGGCGGCGGCACCGCGCCGGGCGTCTTGGCGCCGAGGATGATCACCTTTTCGACGCCTCCCTCGGCGTCCTGCACGATGACGTGGTCGAACGCCTTCAGCAGCCGTCGCAATCGCCTAAAGAGGTCGTCACCCTCGGCACGGCCGAACGCCTCCTCCACTTGCTCGATTCCCTTGACGCTGAAGCCATGGGCGGCGGAGAGTCGCTCCAGCTCGTCTGATACGCCGACCTCTTCCGCCAGTGCCGGGAGAGGAGAGACGAGGGCGATGAGAATCGGCGCGCAGGCCGCTTCGGGGCGTCGAGGCAGACGATGTTCCATGCTGGCACCAGTGAGCGTTGGAGAACCGCGTTCCCCCCGCGCTGAGCCTAGCAGGTAGCTGTTTCGACCGCCAGCGGTCGGGGTGGGCGAACGGGATCCGCAGGCGCTCGTCCGAGAAACCAAAGCAAATTCTGATCTGTTCGATTCCGGCTTTGACTGCCTTGCCGTACCGGCGGCGGCCAGCCGATCCGGTCAAGGAAAGCCACTTGGCGCGCCGTCCGCTTTGCGTCACCATTGGTTCCGAATGCACCGGTTTAATGGCGCCCGTTCCCCATGTCGCGTTTCCTGCTACCGACCGTTCTCACCGCAGTCCTGTCGCCCCCTTCTGCCGTGGCCGCGGAAATGGCGCAGCGGCTCGACCTGACCGGTGATAAGGTGGGCCTGGCCGCTCTCGCGGTCTTCGTCCTCGCCTACGCACTGGTCATGGCGGAGGAGTTCCTGCACCTGCGGAAGTCCAAGCCGGTGATCATTGCCGCCGGCATCATCTGGGGCATGATCGCCTACGTCTACAGCGCAAACGGGCTTGGGCACGAGGCCGAGGCGGCTGTGCGCCACAATCTGCTTGAGTACGCCGAGCTCATGCTGTTCTTGCTGGTGGCCATGACCTACATCAACGCCATGCAGGAACGGCGGGTGTTCGATGCCCTGCGCGCCTGGCTGATCCGGGAGGGTTTCGGTTTCCGCGCCCTGTTCTGGATGACCGGGGTCCTGGCGTTTTGCATCTCCCCCGTCGCGGACAACCTCACGACCGCCTTACTCATGTGCGCGGTGGTGCTGGCCGTGGGCGGCGACAACGCCCGCTTCGTGACGCTGGCGTGCGTCAACATCGTCGTGGCCGCCAACGCGGGCGGTGCTTTCAGTCCGTTCGGAGACATCACCACCCTGATGGTGTGGCAGAAGGGGATCATCGACTTCTTCGGGTTCTTTTCCCTCTTCGTGCCCGCCGTCGTCAACTTCCTGGTACCGGCCGTGCTGATGCATTTCGCCATACCCGATCTCAAGCCCGAGACCTCCTCAGTGATCGTGCCCATGAAGCGCGGTGCGCGGCGGATCATCTTGTTGTTCGGGGCGACGATCGTCACCGCGGTGAGCTTCCATAATTTCCTGCACCTGCCCCCCGTGCTCGGCATGCTCACGGGTCTGGGCTACCTTCAGTTCTTCGGATTCTATCTGCGCATGACCCACCACAGCTGGCATGAGAACAATCAGGAGCGCGCCGCCACCCTGGGCGACGTGGTCCCGTTCGACGTCTTCAACAAGGTGGCCCGCGCCGAGTGGGACACCCTGTTGTTCTTCTACGGCGTGGTTCTGTGCGTCGGCGGTCTCGGCTTCATCGGGTACCTGGCGATGGCCTCGGAGGTCATGTACACCCAATGGGGCCATACGGCCGCGAACGTGTCGGTGGGCCTCATCTCGGCGATTGTCGATAACATTCCAGTCATGTTCGCGGTCCTGACCATGGAGCCGGACATGTCGCGCAGCCAGTGGCTGCTGGTCACCCTGACCGCCGGTGTCGGCGGTTCCCTGCTCTCCATCGGCTCTGCCGCCGGAGTGGCGTTGATGGGACAGGCCCGGGGCAAGTACACCTTCTTCAGCCATCTCAAGTGGACGCCTGCCATTGCCCTCGGCTACGTGGCGAGCATCGCCGTCCATCTGCTGCTGAACGGGTCCTGAGCCGTCCCCGAGAAGACGCCGATTGTTGGCCATCCGGGCCAGGATCGGCACCCACATCTGTTTGCCGCCGAGGGAGCCGACTGCATCGGCGTTTCCTTGCGCCAGCCCCGCGGGCGATGGGAGCGCTCGGCTCCTACACTAGAAGGTGGGGCCGCCTGTCGGCCGCCTGCCGAGAGGGTACTTTCGTGGACACCAACAGCCTGGAACGCATCTCCGATACCGCCTGGCGCATCCCGCCCCGGGATGGCATGCGCGTCCCCGCGGTTATCTTCGCCGACCATGGGTTGATCCGGGACATGGATGAAAAGGTTCGCGAGCAGGCGGCCAACGTGGCCTGCTTGCCGGGCATCGTCGCGGCCTCCTACGCGATGCCAGACGCGCACTGGGGCTACGGCTTTCCGATCGGAGGTGTGGCGGCCTTCGACCCCGCGGAGGGCGGCGTGGTATCCGCCGGAGGTGTGGGGTTCGACATCTCCTGCGGCGTGCGCTCCCTGCACACGGGGCTCACCAGGGATGAAGTGATGCCGGTGCAGAAGGCGCTGGCGGACGCGCTCTTTCACCGCATTCCCGCTGGCGTGGGCAGCACCGGCCTGATCCGTCTTGCTCCCGTGGAGATGGAGCGGATGCTGGCGGAAGGCGCGCGCTGGGCGGTGAAGCGGGGTTTCGGGGAGGAGCGGGACCTCGCGCGCATCGAGGAGCAGGGGTGCATGGCCGGGGCCGATCCGTCCCAGGTCTCGGACAAGGCGAAGAAGCGCCAGCAGAACGAGATGGGCACGCTGGGTTCGGGCAACCACTATCTCGAGGTGCAGGAGGTGACCGCGGTTTTCGACCAGGCCATCGCCCGCGTCTACGGCTTGGCCGTCGGCGACGTGATGGTCAGTATCCACTGCGGTTCTCGCGGGCTCGGCCACCAGATCGGCACCGAATTCCTCCGGCGCATGCTGCTCTCAGCCGGGCAGTTTGGCATCAAGCTGCCGGATCGCGAGCTCGCCTGCGCCCCCATCGACTCGCACGTCGGACAGAGCTATCTCGGCGCCATGCGGGCCGGAATCAACTGCGCCCTGGCCAACCGGCAGATCCTCACCCACCTGACGCGCAAGGCATTCGCCGACATCTTGCCAGAGGCCCGCATCGAACTCCTGTACGACGTCTCGCACAACACCTGCAAGGTCGAGGAACATCAGTTCGAGGGGCGCAGGCGACGCCTGTTCATCCACCGCAAGGGCGCTACCCGTGCCCTCGGACCGGGCCACCCGGAGATTCCCGAGCCCTTGCGCGCCGCAGGCCAGCCCGTGCTCATCGGCGGCACCATGGGCACCGCCTCCTACATCCTTGCTGGCACCACGGAGAGCGAGCGCCAAGCCTTTAGCTCCGCCTGCCACGGCGCCGGACGGGCAATGAGCCGGCATGCCGCCAAGCGCCTGTGGAACGGCCGATCGGTGCTTGATGACCTTTCCAGGCGCGGCATTCTGATCCGCAGCCCCAGTCTGCGCGGGGTGGCGGAGGAGGCTCCAGGGGCCTACAAGGACGTGAGCGCGGTGGTCGATGCGGCGGACGCCGCAGGGCTTGCAAGCAAGGTCGCGCGGGTGGAGCCCCTGTTGTGCATCAAGGGCTGAAGGGGGATACCTGGGACAGGCGAGCGAGGACGGCGAACCCCACCCCGGAGGCCAGCACGACGAAGGCCGCCGTGCCACCGAAGGCCCACAGGCGCAGCCGGCGGAGCAGCACACCCTCGCCCAAGGTGGAGATGACGAACGGGTGACGCGGGTCGTCGGTGCGAAGGACTTGTGGCATGGGCGGCTCGGCCTGCCGCCGGCGTTCCGAGCGCTCCGCGGCCAGATGCGCCTTGGCCCGCGCGCTTTCCCATTCGGCGAGGCTGATCTCGCCGTCACCGTCCCGATCGAAGGATCGCATCCGCGCCGGGTCCCGCTTCCAGGCCGAAAGCAGGTGGCGCGTCAGACGCTCGCGCTCCTCGGGGCCTCGCCGGGGCGTCTCGAAGCGGCCGAGGAGATAGACGCCGTCACCGGCGACGACCCGTTCTTCCGTGTAGCGGTAGCTGCGGGTGAAGATCAGCCACTGACGCTCGGGCGGACCCGAAGGATGGCGAGAGGGGCCGTACCATACATCCTTGGCGCGGCAGTGCAACTCCGCGCCTGCCGGCAGCACCTGGCAGCGACCCGTCCCGTCGTTCAACAGAAACGGGCCCCTCGTCTCGCCCTGGTCGACCGTGACCCAGTGCTGGTTCTTGCCGCTGCCGCGGCGCTCCTCGACCTGGAAGCGGTACCAGACGCAGGGCAGACCGGTCAGGGGTCCGGAGACGGGGCCGGCATGCGGGAGCGCCTGTCCGGCGAGCTCCACGTAACCCTGCGGCGCGGAACGAATCTTGGCGGTCGGGATATCGGCAATGGTGCGAAGACGCCAGAAGGATTGCAGCCCGTGGCGCAGGAGAAAGGCCGCCGATCCGGCGACCATCAGGCTTACAAGCCAGAACTCCAGCGCCGATGCGGTTGCGACGGCTTCGGCCATCATCTTCGTTAGGCGAACAGCTTGGCTAGGTCGACGTCGCCGCGGGCGCTGGAGAACTCCAGCAGATCGAAGGGTCCGAAGCCCATGAGGCGGGCGACGATCAGGTCGGGGAACTGCTCGATGCGCACGTTGTTGAGGTTGACGCTGTCGTTGTAGAGCTCGCGCCGGTCGGCGATGGTGTCTTCCAGCCCCGAGACGCGCTGGGTCAGGTGCTTGAAGCTCTCGTTGGCCTTGAGATCGGGGTAGCTTTCGGCGAGAGCGAAGAGCTGACCGAGACCGGCGCGCAGCTCCGTCTCCGCCGCGCCGAGCGCCTTGACGTCGCCGCGGCCGCGCGCGTCGAAGACCGCGCCGCGCGCCCGCGTGATGCGTTCCAGGGTTGCCTGCTCGTAGCGCATGTACTGCTTGCACACGTCGACCAGCTTGGGCAGCTCCTCGTGCCGCTGCTTGAGGGAGACGTCGATGTTGGACCACGCCTTTGCCACGTTGTGCTTGAGCCGCACCAGGTTGTTGTAGATCTGGACCGCGTACAAGGCGATCACCAGGATGACGGCGATGACGATGATGGTGCTCAGGTCCATGTTGGCTCCTGGGTTGCAGGGGGCGGCCCGATACCGGGACTCGCGCGCCATTCTACCCGTGCTCTGGAGCCCGGGAAGGGGGCGTGGGTCGCACTTTCCGCCAATGAACTGGTGGTCTGGCAGGAGCTCGGGAACTCAGTCAGTCGCGTTGCGGGGCCGGGGCGGTGTCACATGGTGCGCCTCAGCAGCGCGAGCAGTGCCTTCAAGTCTCGCGTATTGAGAACGTCTGCCGCCTCCAGCCAACCGCGCCTGGCCTGACCGATTCCGTAGCGGAGATTGGCGAAATCGAGTGCGCTGTGCGCGTCGGAGTTGATGCTGACCAAGACGCCCTCCTCGCGGGCCATCTGGCAGTGGATGTCCATGAGATCGAGCCGTTCGGGATGGGCGTTGAGCTCCAGGTAGCAGCCTCGATCACGGGCGTGGCGGATGACCCGCGCCATGTCGAGGTCGAATGGGTCGCGCTCCTCGATCAGGCGCCCGCTGGGGTGGGCGAGGATGGTGAAGTGGGGATGGTCAATGGCCTTGAGCACCCGCCGGGTCTGTTTGGCGCGGGTGAGGTGGTGCTTGCTGTGCACCGCGCCGATCACCAGGTCCAGGCGGCCCAGGACCTCGTCTGGCAGATCGAGCCCGCCGTCCTCCAGGATGTCCACCTCGATGCCCTTGAGCACCCGGAACCCCCGCAGGCGTTCGTTGAGCCGTTCGATCTCCTCCACCTGCTGCAACAGCCGCCGGCTGTCCAGGCCGTGGACCATGGGCAGACGCTTGGAATGTTCGGTGATCGCGAGATACCGCAGGCCCCGAGACCGCGCTGCCGCCACCATCTCGTCCAGCGTCGCGTGCCCGTCGGTGGCGACCGTGTGGCAGTGCAGGTCGCCGCGCAGGTCGGAGAGCTCCACCAGCTTGGGCAGCAGGCCATTGCGCGCGGCCTCGATCTCCCCCCGGTTCTCCCGCAGCTCCGGCGGGATGAAGGGCAGCCCGACCGCCTTGAAGACGGACTCCTCCGTCTCGCCGGGGATCCGGCGCGCGCCGCTGAAGACGCCGTACTCGTTGACCTTGAGCCCGCGTCCCCGGGCGATTCTGCGCACGGCGACGTTGTGGGCCTTGCTGCCGGTGAAGTAGTGAAGGGCGGCGCCGAAGCTCTGCTTGGCCACTGCCCGAAGGTCCACCTGCATCCCGCTCTTCAGCGTCACGGTGGAGCGTGTTGTTCCTTGGGACTGCACCCGTGTGACCTCGTCGTAGGCGCTGAATCGCTGCATCACCGCTTTCGGGTCCCGGGCCGTGACCAGGATGTCGAGGTCGCCCACCGTCTCCCGGCCCCGGCGGTAGCTGCCGGCGACCACCACCCGATCGACCCCTTCCGTCTCGCCCAGCCAGGCGACCAGCGGCTCGGCGTAGCGGGCGGCTGCAGCAAGCTTCCAGCGGCGCTCGGACCCGAGGTGCGCTTCCAGAGCGGCGGCGATTGCGGCTTCGGTCTTGGGGCCGAAGCCAGGCAGCTGGCGCAGACGCCCGTCCTTGGCGGCCCGGTAAAGCTGTTCCGGGGTGTGGATGTCGAGTTCGTAGTGCAGGGCGTGCACCCGCTTCGGGCCCAGCCCCGGCAGGCGCAGGAGCTCGGTGAGGTCGGGCGGAAGCTGTTTCTCCAGCGCCTTCAGCGCCCGGCAGCCGCCCGTCTGCACGATCTCGCGGATCTTGCCCGCCAGCGCGTCCCCAATCCCCGGCAGCGCGGTGAGGTCCGCCTCCTCGCGCACCAGACCGGCGAGCTCCTTGGTCAGGCCGCGCACCTCGCGGGCGGCGTTGCGGTAGGCGCGGATACGGAAGGGGTTCTCGCCGCGGATCTCTAGCAGGTCGGCGATCTCGTCGAAGACCCTGGCGACGTCCTCGTTGTGGATCGGCATGGGGTCGTGCCTCGTCCTCAGGCCCGCGTCAGACGTCCACCACGCAGCGGGCGGTCCAGGTGCCGTCTCCTCCGCGGGCCACGGACAGGGCGGTATAGGTCGCGCCCTTGACCTCCACCGCCGGGTGGTGGCGCGAAACATCCACCGGCTCTCCCCACACGGTAGCGGTCAGCTGCTCTCCCTGGAGCCGGACGCGAAAACGCGCGAACAGCATGCCGCGCGTGGCCATCTCGTAGACCAGGGCGTTCAGCCAGTCCGCGAGCAGCAGCTCCGGGTCGGGGGCGTTGCAGTTGACCTCCAGAGCCTCAAACGGCCGGACCAGCTTCGGGTCGGTGATGACAGCGGTGAGCGCGATCGCCGCCTGCTCGAAAGAAGCGGTCAAGCTTTGCCCACGGCCCTCGACGCCGATGTCCGCGCCGTGGATGAAGTGCGACCAGCCCGGGACGGCGGAAGAATCGGGGGTGCTGGCGTTCGTCGGCTGGTTGATCATGGTCCTGACGCGTGACCTTGGGCAACCGCAAGGTCCCCACTACTGAGAGTAGCCGGGCGCCATTGTCACGCAAGGTCAGCGCCCGCAGGGGCCCTCCGCGCGTCAGTGCCCGCTGGCGCGGCACAGGGCGGCAAGCAGGTCCTCGTCGGTGGCGCGCTCAGCGATCTCTACGCGCAGGAAGCCGAGCGCCTTGGCCGCTGAGGCGGTGCGTCCGCTCACCACCGCCAGGGGTGTGGCGAGCAGCAGACCCCGGCCTTCCTCCCCGAGGAGCGCGCAGAGGTTGTCGAGCACCTCGCCGCTGGTGGCGGTGACCAGTTGCACATCGCGGTCCCAGCGCGTGAGCAGGGAGGCCGTGTCCGCCCTGGGAAGGGTCCGGCGGTAGACCTCCGCGTAAGCGATCTCCGCTCCGCGGGCGGCAAGCGTGTCGCCCAGCAAGGGGCGGCCGCCCTCGCCGCGCACGATCAGCACCCGTCTGCCGCGCATGTCCGCGAGCCGGGGGAGGGCGAGCAGGGACTCGCTGTCGTAGCCCGCGCTCGGCACCAAGTCCGGCGGTCTGCCTGCCTCGGCGAGTGCCTTGGCGGTCGCCGCGCCAACCGCCGCCAGCTCGGGTCCCGAGGGTAGTCGGGTTGCGGGGAGCAGCGGCAGCGCCTGCTCGACCGCGTTGCGGCTGACGAAGATCAACAGGTCCCAGGGCTCGGCGAGCCGGCCACGGGCTGGTTCGGGATGCGCGGATGGCAGAATCTCGATGGTCGGGAACGGGATGGCGCGCCCGCCGGCCTGCTCGATTAGATGGCACAAGCCCGCGGCCTGGGCGGCGGGTCTGGTCACCAGCACGCCTTTCCCGCCGAGGTCGCAAGGCGCACTCACGGAGAATCTCAGGACGCCTTCAGCGCGCCCAGTATGGCGTCTGCGCCCTGGGCGAGCAGCTCTTCGGCCAGGGCGGTGCCCAGGGCCTGCGCCTCGGCGCGCGGTCCACGGCTCTCGGCCCGCAGGATCCTGGTCCCGTCGGGGGTGCCCACGAGTCCGCGCAGATACAGCTCCTCGCCGTCGAGCAGCGCGTGACCGGCGATCGGCACCTGGCAGCCACCCATGAGGCGGTGGTTCATGGCCCGTTCCGCGCGCACACGGTCCGCGGTGTCGGCGTGATGCAGCGGGGCGATCAGGCCGTTCACCCGGGTGTCGTCCGATCGGCATTCGATGCCGATGGCCCCCTGGCCGATCGCGGGGAGACTCTCCTCCAGATTCAGGCGCGCCCGTATGCGCTGCTCGAACCCCAGGCGCATGAGCCCGGCCGCCGCCAGGATCACCGCGTCGTACTCGCCCGCGTCGAGCTTGCTGAGGCGCGTGTTCACGTTCCCGCGCAGCGGGCGGATCGCGAGGTCCGGCCGGCGTTCCGCGAGCTGGCACTGACGGCGCAGGCTCGAGGTGCCGACACAGGCGCCGTCGGGCAGGTCGTCGATGCCCATGTACCGGCTGGAGACGAAGGCGTCCCGCGGGTCCTCGCGCTCCATGATCACGGGCAGGTGCAAGCCGCTGGGGAAGTCCACCGGCACGTCCTTCATGGAGTGCACGGCGATGTCTGCGCGCCCCTCGAGCATGCCCTGTTCCAGTTCCTTGACGAACAGCCCTTTGCCGCCGATCTTGGCCAGGGGCGCGTCCAGGATCTTGTCGCCGCGGGTGCTCATGCCCAGGATCTCGACCACCAGCCCGGGGTGGGTGCGGTGCAGGGTGTCGGCCACATGCTCTGCCTGCCACATGGCGAGGGGGGACTTGCGGGTGGCGATGCGGATGGTCTCGGTCATGATGCTTGCCGAAAAAGATCAGGATGCTAAGGGGGTCACGCTCAATGCGCAATCTAACAAAACCCGATATTCGGCGCAGGGGCGCCACTCGAGACGGTTGTCCGTTAGCTCGCGTCTCCGGCGGAAAGGCGATGGGGTTATTTTCGAAGGGTCCTGCGAACCTGCGGTGGCTTCGCGCGGACGCGGGTGAAGGGCGGCGTGTCAGCCTGGTTTCGTCTCAGAGCCGGACCGGGGCGCAGTCGCGGGTAATCCGGCGGCCTAGCAGGTGGGGCCGGCTCGGCGGCAGCTTGGGTTCAGACTACGCGCCAGTCGACAGCGGTGGGGAACATCGCCCGTACCCATTGCTCGATCAACGCGGCTGAGGCAACGCGAGCATAGGTCTCTATCTCGCGGTTGGGGAGGATGATAATCAGGTCGAACCACATGGCCAGTCTCCTAGGTGCCGGCCCGCGCGATGCCGGCTCACGCGCAACGCCTCGGCTGTCGGACTGTGGGCGGCGATCACCTGGGCCAATCTGCCGCTGATTCGGCGAGAACAGAATGCGGTCCCAGCGTCTTCGCGAAGCCTGAGTCCGGTGATCGTCTGATCCCAGGATAGGAGCGAACGGCGGCGCAAACCGTGACCGGGCGCCGCAACTCTGTAACGCGGAAATCGGTTGCTCGTCGGCGGAAGACTCGACACCGAGGCAACGGGCTGTTGAAATCGCCCTGCCGGGTTTTCCTTGTCGGGAGTCGGAGCCCACGATTTTCCCCGTTGCGCGGCAAGGTTCGGGGGAACGCTGTCCATCTCGGCTTCTCCCCAAAATGTGCGCTGCCGTATGTCTGCGCCGCCGGGGCCGAATGAAATCGGAGGTGTCCTCCGAGGACCCGAAGCGCTCGCGCAGGTGTCCGATCACCGCCGGGCAAGCCAGGAAGACCTGCGGTGGCCGGTCAACATCGGCGGGGTACGCTAAGGCGTGGCGGACATACTCTGGGCGAACGGACTGCGTTTCGTCGAAAAAGTGCAAGAGGAGAAGCAAACAGTGTCAGGCCTAGAAAAAATCGAAGTGGTGCGGTATCGCGATGAGATCGTTCACGACATCGACCATCTGGTGAAGAAGTACTGCCGAATCATCGGTTGGGAGGTCCCGGACGTCGATGATCAGGAGGCGAGGAGGCTGGTCCTCCAGGCGCTAAAGGAGGCAATGGCCCAAGTCGAGGCCGGGAAGAAATAGTGGCAACCCGCCAATCGTCAGAGCGTTTGGGCGCTTGGTCACGAGCGCCCGCGGTGGGGGCGGCTCAGGGCGGCGGCGGGGCGGGTCACCCATGAGACCATCAGACCTCTGGCACCCATCACCAACCCGAGGACCGACTATGAGGCACATCGATTCCCAAGCTCCAGTTCTCGTCGCCATCGCTCTTGCGCTTTCGGGCTGCGGTGCCGGTGGCTTCGCCCCCGAGAGCCCGCAATCGAATGCGTTTCTCGATCAGCTCTCCGCCAACTGCGGCAAGCACAGCATCGGCAATCAGCCCATCGACTATCTTCTAGACGTCAATAGCTCCGATGTCTATTTCGTCGACGAGTCCAGTAAGCTCTGGGCCGGCGAGATCGACAAGGCCACGTTCAGCAACAACATCAACAGCTTCTATCCGACTGGGACCAATCAATCCGCCCTCGACTGCATCTTTTCGCAGTTGGACGGGACTTGAGTCTCGCCGGAGCTTCGTCGCAACAACAGGCGCAAGGCATGGAGCGCATCCTTCGATTGACGCGCGGGCTGCGGGAAAACCTGAGGATTGCGCTGCTGGGCTTGCTTGTGGCGGCACCCGTGCAGGCGCAAACTTCGCGCGAGCTCACTGCGTCGGCCGATCATATGCTCGAAGACCTCGAAGGTGCGGTGATGGCGGCGCAACCCCTGCTCGAGCGCTACGGCTACGCCGGCTTGGCCGGTGCGATTTCGGTCGAGGGCTTCGGTGTGCCGGCGCCCGGTCAGACCGTCCTCATGGGTGCCGCGCTGGAGTCCGCTCGCGGCCATCTGCACATTGGTCTCGTGGTAGCGCTGGCCGTGCTCGCCGCGGTGACGGGCAACAGCCTGGGCTACCTGTTCGGAAAGCTCGGCGGGCGGCCCCTGTTGCGCAAGCTCGGGGTCAATCAGACGCGGGAAGCCAAGATCGCTGCGCTGTTCGAGCGCTATGGCGGCGGCTTCATCCTCCTGGCGCGCTTCCTGGATGGCCCACGCCAGCTCAATGGCATCGTTGCCGGAATCCTCGAAATGCGGTGGTGGGTCTTTACCGCTTTCAACATCATCGGGGCGGTGCTTTGGGCTAGCCTCTGGGGCTTGGGAACCTTCTATGTTTCCGAGCACCTGCATGCGGTGGATGCATTCCTGCGCAGGCTCAACCCCTGGGTCATCGGCATGGTTTTGATCGGGGTGGTCGCGATGTTCGTCTACCTGTTTCTCGGGCGGCGAAGGCAGCCGATCCCGGCCGAGCGGAACAAGGATGGGAATGCGAACAGTCCGTGAACGCGGACTGCATCGCTATCGGGGAGCTGTCGGGGGTAGTAAACGAGGTTGGGTCAGCGCACGCGCCGCCCCAGCCTTTGCGGGGATCTTGTCGTGAGATCGCCTGATCAATGATCGAATTGGGGTGCCGGTCCTCGTGCATCAAGGAAGTGGCTGGCGAGCAGCCGAGGAAAGACCCGAGGGCATCACCTTCCCGCCGCGGGGCAGCGCCCGTCAGCGATAGCGGGCGGCTGCGAGGCGACCCTGGACGATCACTCCCACTCCAGTTCCTCGAACACGCGCTGCGCGTTGCGTCCGTGGAGCACGTCGTAGTTTTCAAGATAGTCAAACCGCGATTGGTCGAGATCGCCGATGTCCTCCATGCCCCTGCCTTGGTCCATGAACTCGCTGACGGCCTTGCGCAGGAACACCAAGTAGTCGTGGGTGTCGGCGGTGGCCTTGGCCAAGTCGGCGGGATCCCCGTGACCCGCAACCACCAGCGCGGGCTGGAGCGCGGCCATGGCCTCGAAGGCCTCGATCCAGCCGCGGTGCGCGGACTGGGGGCCGATGCTCAACATGCGGTCCATGTAGACGATATCGCCGCTGAATACGATCTTGTGATCGGGCAGCCAGACGAAACTGTCACCCGGCGTATGAGCAGGTCCCGCGTTCTGGATCTCGAAACGGGACTTGCCCAGGGTCAGCGTCTTGCCGTCCGCGAAGGTCTCGTCGGCGTAGACGGGCTTGGTGCCCTTGAGGCCCTCGCTGCCGACCAGGTTGCCCAGCGCGAGGAGCTGGTCACGGGCGCGCGCCTTCTGATCGGCGACGGCCTTCTCGCTGGCGATGATGCGGGCGCCCCGTGCCTTGAAATAGCCGTTGCCGAGCCAGCGGTGGTCCTGGCCCCCGGTGTTGATCACCACCGTGACGGGCTTGTCGGTGATCTCACGGATCGCCGCCTCGATCATCTGCGCGCCCAGATAGGTGCCGCCCGAGTCGATCAGCACCACGCCTTCCTCCGTGATGACGACGCCGAAATTGGCGTTGTTGCCCAGATTCTCTGGGGTGCGGTTCGTCAGCGGCCCGATCAGGGCGTAGATGTCGTCGCTGAGCTTGTGGGTTTTGATCAAATCGGCGGCGTGGACGCTGCCGGCGAGCAGTGTGCCGATAACGAGGGCGCGAGTGAGTTGGCTGAGCATAGGTCGGATCTGGTTACTTGGGTGGTAGCGTGAAACCGGTCAGGGTTCACTGAACGTAGCACGCAGGTACCGCAAGCGCGACGGCGACGACAGGTCATCGCGCTCGATCCAGATCAGATGCAGGCTTCCCTGCGGGTCGAGCGCGAGCGCCGGGCTGCCCTGGTAGCCCTCGCCGGAGGCCCCTGGCACCACGAGGTCGGGGCTCCACGTGCCGTCGGTGTTCCAGGACAACAAGACATCACCCGGCTCCCCGGTATCGCCCCAACCTTCGCGGGTATCGTCCCATGCCGCAACGAAGCCGATCTTGCCGCCTGCGAGTGAAGCGTGCCATTGTGGTACCGCGTCGCCGAGCGCGTCCTGCACCATCTGGTTCGGTCCGAAGGTGTTCCCGCCGTTCCTGCTCGACGCCCCCCATACCGCGTATCCCGAGTTCGCGTTGCGCTTGTCCAGCCAGATGGACCAAAGCGTGCCGGCCGAATCGGCGGCCAGCGTCACCCGCATCACACCGCTGCCGAGACCGGTGGTTTCGTTCCCGCCCTCCTTCGGCGCGAAGTGCTCGTTCAGCTGACGCTCGGAGGCAAAGGCCCGTCCGGGCGCTCTCCAGCTGTGGAACAGGCGGGTGTGCCCCGCTCGCCGGTCCTCCCAGGCAATGTGCAACTGGCCATCGGAACCCCAGGCGGCGGCCGGGTAGCCTTGGAA
>CAYNBI010000053.1:19459-25574 GCA_964395315.1 uncultured Chromatiaceae bacterium
CAGGGCGATGGACGGCTCATAGGCCTCTTCGCCATCGCTCAGCTGGTAGGTACGGGAGAAAGATTCGGCCTGGAGCGGCTTGACCGCGAAATAGACTTGCGGATTGCCGCTACGGTCGTCTTCCCAGACCAGCGCGACGTCCGTGTCCGACGCCGCGACATGTTGTCGGCCTGCACCGTCCAGATGATGGTAATGCGGGGTCTCCCCGGTACCCGCCACCGTGACCGGGTCGCCAAAGCTCCAGGGTTCGGCCAGCGCGACACCTGGCAGGCACAGGACCAGCTGCAGCACCAAGCGCCTCATGATTGGTCCGCCTTGAACTCGGCGAAGGTCTGCTGCTTGTAGTGGCCGCCGTTGATGTAGCGATCGAAGAGCAGGAAGTCCTCGGCACTCTGATAGCCTGGTGCGCGATAGACCGGCGTGCCGTCTGGCTCCATGAAGTAGAAGAAAGGGGTGCCGAACACCTTGAGCTTCACGCCCAGCTCCATCTCGGTGACGCGCTCGCCGCTAGGCAGGCGCAACCGCTCGCCGCTTTCGGCGTCCGCATATGCCAGCACGTAGTTGGTTCGGTATTTTTCGATGACCCGCGGGTCCGTGAAGCTCTCCCGGTTGGTCTTGTCGCAGGACGGGCAACCCTGGCGCCCGAAATACAGGAACACGCGCCGTTGCTCCTGTTGGGCGAGCTTCAGCGCCTCGTCCAAGGGATGAAAGGTCCAGTTGGATGGCGGATCGGCCGGTGCCGCGGCCGACCACCCAAGCAGTGCGGTAGCCAGGCATGCGGCCAACCGAATCCCACGTCTTCTGCGAGTCGTGATCCTTGTCGATGCACGGACGGATAGGCGGTAATTCATGGCTCACCTGTAGCTCATTTTCGGGAAGGACTCGAAGCCGGCCGCCGGCAGGTGCCGACATGCATGATCGCCCGGGCGGACCCGGCTACCCGAACCGGCGCCTTAAACACTGCCGGGGCGCCGGTGCGACTTGGGGACTTTATAGTGCAGATCCAGTCAGCGTGCCCACGGAAGCGGCTAAGCTTTGGCGAAGAATCGGTGACGATCCAGTCTTCCATGAGCCAGACGCAAGACAACTCCGATGAGGACGCGGGACCCGCTCCACTCGACCCGACCGGCCCGCCATCGAGGCTGATGCGGATCGGTGACTGGGATGCGGACTTCGCCCTTAACCTCCTGCGTCGTGGCCAACAGGCGGTTCATCTCGAACCCAAGGCCATGGAGTTGCTGTTCTTCCTCGCCGGGCATCCGGGAGAAGTCGTCAGCCGGGACGATTTGCTCGCCGCGCTCTGGGACGGCGTGGTCGTGGGAGACGATGCGCTGACCCAGGCGGTCATCAAGCTGCGCAAGGCATTCGGGGACAACCCGCGCGAGCCGAGTTACATCCAGACCGTACCCAAACGGGGCTATCGTCTGATCGCCCAAGTCGGCGCGCCCGTCCCGAGTGGCGACCGCGCCCCGAACGTAAACCAGGGGGCGAGCTGGGGTCCCCGGTTTCTCTCCTACGCCGCGATTGGTCTGACAGCCGCACTGTTGGGTCTGACGTCGATCTATCTCTATCGCGCGGTTGCTCCTGCCGAGCGCGCGCTTTCCGACGCTGATGCCCTGGCGACTACCGGCGCTCCGCCCACGGTCCTGGTTCTCCCTTTCCAAGTCCTCGGGGACGACCCGGATCAACTCTACCTTGCCCGCGGACTGGCCGCGGAGCTGACGGCGGACCTGTCGCGGCTTTCCGGGCTCACGGCGATCGGTATTGAAACCGAATCGGGAACGACGGGCGGCGGCGTGGGACCATCGGCCGGGGCAGGTTTCGAGATCTGGGGAGGCGTGCAGCGCAGCGGCGGACGCATCGGAGTGGAGGTGCGCCTGGTCGAGGCGTCCACCGGGCGACAGCTGTGGGCCGAGCGTTATGACCGCCCCTTCGAGGATATATTCGCCGTCCAGGACGAGATCGGGACGCGGCTCGCGGAGAAGTTCTCGGTCAGGATCACCGAGGCCGAGCGCCGGCGACTCGCGCGCCGCTTCAGCCGTTCCGTCGAGGCATACGACCTGTTCCTTCGCGCCCGGGCCGCGCTTCTGGTGCGCACGCAACAGGAGAACGAGCAGGCAAGGAGGCTTTTCCTGCGTGCCATCGAGTTGGACCCCGCCTTTGCCCGGGCTTACGGCGGTCTGGCGCTGACATACGCGGCCGATTACCGCAACCAGTGGTCGGAGGACGGCCAGGCATCCCTGGGGCGAGCCCGGGAAATGGCGCGGAGCGCGGTACAGATCGATCCGAACCTGGCCGAGGCGCATTGGGTGCTTGGATATGTCAGTACACAGCGGCGGCGCCACGAGGAGGCCCTTGCCCATCTGGACAAGGCCCTGGCGCTGGCGCCTTCCTTTGGCGATGCGTTCGCCCTCAAGGGAGGCATCCAGACCTACGTCGGTGACCCATCCGCCTCGATCCCGCTGCTGCGCCGCGCCATGCGGCTCAATCCGGAGGCGGGTTACCTCTATTTTCTGTTACTCGGACGCGCCTACTTCTTTCTCGGCGACTCCGACCAGGCATTGATCAATCTGCGCGAGGCGATCACTCGCAACCCCGCGAACCTCGAGGCGCGCGTCTATCTCGCGGCCGTGCTGGAAGACGACGGCGACCGGGAGGCCGTGGAGTGGGAGGCGGAGGAGATCCGATCCATCGACCCGCAGTTTTCGATTCGGGACTGGCTTCAGACCTATCCGATGACGGATATCCGCCAGACACAGAGGTTGGCGGCCATCCTCTCCCGACTCGGCTTCTAGGAACATGCAACCGAAGGCATCGGGCGGAAGTTTCGGACTTCCCGGATGCGTGGCGTCCGTCCCCGACTACCGAAGGTACGGCGGTGCATATTCTTCGAGCTTACCGGTTTCGAGATAGGGTAGGGTTACCGTGCGGTAATAGTCTTCTCCCCGCGGGAACCACCGGTCCCAGGCGTCTTTCCACTCCTGCGGCATCTGTTCCGGCAGCCAGAACCGGTCGGGAATCGCCTCGGAGGGCACGGGGTCGGCGGGCAGGACGATGTCCGCCGTGATCACTACAGCGCCGTCCTCCATACCCATGCGCGCGAGCAGTTTGCCGGCTGCATCCGTGATCATGGTTTCGCCGAGGTAGACCTAGCGGTAGGGCACGTCCGGCAGCTCCGGGCTGTCGAAACCCTGGAAGGGTCCGGCGTGGGAGGCATGAACCAGAGGAACCCCCAGCATCCGGGCAAGGCGCGGCGGAGACTCCTGTAGCATAGCAAGGTTCACCGCGCGCAACGGGTGTTCCGCGCTGGCGTCGTCCGGCAGGGTCCACCAGGTCGAGCCGGTGAGCAGCATCCGTACCTTGCCCAACAGCCGCTCCGCGGTGCCGGAGCGAACCATCTCCCAGCACAGGGCCACCCCGACCGGACCAACGGGTGTGCTCAATATCCCGTCGTCCGATCCCTTCTCGGAGTAGCAGGTTTCCCAATAGGTGGGGTAGTCCTTGTCGTGGCGCAACTTGGTTCCATCGGGCAACGCCAGCAGGAAGCTGTTGTAGACGTGATCCCCATCCCGGGCGAAGAAAGACCCTCCCGCCGCCACGCCCGCTTCCCGTGCCATGCCCTCCAACAACCGCGCGGGTGCACCGTCCAGCGGGCGGACGGCCCTGACCATGTCCTCGTGGAAGGCCGCCGCCGAGGTGAAGGCCTCCGGCAACAGAATCCACTCCGCGCCCCGCCGAACTGCGTCCCGCATCAAGTTCTCGGCCTGAGCCAGATTGAACTCCACATCGGCAAGCCTCGGGGCCATTTGAATCGCCGCGACCTTGAGCTTGTTGCCCGGTGTCACGTCTTCCCGTGCGTCCTTCTGCGAGCTGGCAGGGCCCTGGTGCCCGCCCAAGAGCAGGCTTGCGGCAAGCCATTGCGTGAATCGCCGCCGCCTGATGGGAAGGTTGAGGGGTGCTGGGCTCGGATTGTCGAGGGGCCGGCTTGTCTTCTGCATCAGGGGTCTCCGCGTGAAAGAAATGAATCCGCATCGCGCCAAGGCCGCCTGGCGGGCCGGGTGCTTTCGTGGTCTGGACCGCCGATACGGGTAGCCGAGATACGTGCGGTCGCGTGGTCCGATTCCCCGCGCCGTTGCGCCCGTCAGGGCTTGAGGTATGCGTAACCCTCCTTCAACTGGAGCCTGGCGATCTCAGAGATGCCGGAGGGCACGATGGTCACGGCGTCGAGCAGATCTTCCCTGGCGATGCTCCGTGCTTCGAGCGTCGCCGCGCAGGCGCGAAAGTCCACGCCTCTGTCGGCAAGGGTCAGAACCGCGTGGTCATAGGGATTCCCGCGTTTGTCTGCTGCGTCGTCGATCAGAAAGTCGATTCCGGGGCCATAGGCGACGATGACGATCTTTGCCTTCGGACGATCGTCCAGGTACGAGCGCGCGAGCATAAGCGCCCAGCGCGCGTTGGCGGTCTCATCCAGGTGAAAAACCACCTTATCCCAGGTATCTCCGGACTCTTCCGACGCGACGGGTGAGGAGATTCCCAACAACGGCAGGGCCAGCAGCGAGATTATCGCTAGGGGTTTCATGTGCATTTTTCCGTCCTCCACCCTGGTGCCCAGGGTTAGATCTATTCGCGAGGGACGGTGTTGCTGACCGCCGTGGCCGTCGGGCCGGCGCTCCGAGTTCAAGGTCCCGTCGGCCGCATGACGGCGGCCTCAGAAGCCGGGACGACACGGGCCGGCGGTCAGTCACCCGCTCAGTTCGCAGATGGCATGGCGTCGACTTCGATCTTGAAGGCGTCGAAGTCGTAGGCCATGCCGTTGAGTACCGTGCTCCAGTGGCGCACGTGGGCGGACGTCGCCACCGCCTCACGCACCTCGGCCTCGCTGGCGCCCTCCGCCCGCGCCTTCTTGTCATGGACGTAGACGCAATAGGCGCAGGGAATCTGGGCAGCGACCGCCAGTGCGATGAGCTCGCGCGTCTTGGCGTCGAGCTTCGCCTCGTCCCCTACCAGCACGCTCTCGGCCTCCAGCCTGGACTTGAGGGCATGGGCGGGGTAGGTGTCCTGGTAGAAACGCGGCGGCTCTTGCGCGAAGCCCGTGGCCGCGGCGAGTGCCAATGCGCCGATGGGAATTCTGGTGTTTAGGTGCTTCATCTTTCGTTCCTCCAGTCTTGGTGCCGATGCGATCGGCGCCATCCTAGTCTCGCGTCGCGCCCGTTCATCGTGTCCCGGAACGGCCGTAACGGGTGATTCCGGGCGTTGTCGCTTGAGAAGATAGCGCTATGCTCAAAAAGGGGGCCGATGGAACGACGGTGTTTTCCCGAAGATTTCCCGACGCGCCCGAGTCGTGTCGGCCAGCCACCTGATCCTGTGAGGAGGGGCGGCACCAGTGACCGAACGGTTGCTGACCCAGACAACCCCGTTCCGGGTCGCTGACTACCGAGTGGAGCCCGCTAGCCTCCGGGTGTCGATCGGCGGTGACGAAGCGCGACTCGAGGCCAAGGTCATGCTGGTGCTGATGTACCTGGCCGAGAACGCCGGGCGCGTGGTGAGCCGTGCCGAATTGGAAGAGCAGCTCTGGCCGGGGAGGATCGTCACCGAGGATTCCGTCACCAAGGCGATCGCGAAGCTGCGACGGGTGTTCGGGGACGATGCCCACGACCCGCAAGTGATCGAGACGGTTCCCAAGAGCGGCTACCGGTTGATTGCCGAGGTGTCGCCTGTCGACGAGGACTTCCAGCAGGCCACGGTCGCCTCGACTCCCTCCGGCAACGCGAAGCGCCATCGCTGGCGGCCGACGGTGCCTTGGTTGCTCGGGAGCCTTGGCGTCGCTCTCCTGATCGCTGCCTGGGGTGTTGCAGAGCGCGGCTGGCTGCATTCCATATTCCGCGGAACCCATTCCGCCAAACCCGCGGTTGCCGTGGTCCCGTTCGCGAACCTGGGCGCCGCCCCGGACGAGAACTATTTTGCCAATGGCATCACGGCGGATCTGATTACGGATCTTTCGAAGGTCCAGGGCTTGTCGGTCATTGCACCGGGAACGGCGTTCGCCTACCAGAACGACGACCAGGAACCAGGACAAATCTCCGCCGAGCTGGACGTCGATTATTTGGTCGTGGGC
>CAYNBI010000054.1:0-20479 GCA_964395315.1 uncultured Chromatiaceae bacterium
TCATCAGCGGCGGTCAGCGCATGTGTCGCGCAAAGCGCCGGCGCGCAAAGAAACAAGGCGGCTGCGCCCGCAATCGCTCGGATCGTCGCCTCTGGAAGTCGCCGGCTATGGGTCATACGCATACTGATTGCCCATGCTCCTGTGCGCGACGGAGTGTCGCGGAAATGTCAGGTCCGTTCCGGGATAGCCTTCGTTTCGATGGCGGGGATTGTATTTGCAGCGGGAGGAGTTGTGGAAGTCGCATCGGCGGTGCACGGCGAAGGGCGGGGATACGCTCCGGCACCGGCCCGCGAAGCGGGATGAAAAAAGCGGGCCGCGTTGTTGTGGCGGGGGTCATATTTGCGCTGTGGCACCCGGAGATCCGCAAACCGCGCGGTGCTCTGACGACCGTGGGTCTTGGGCTATCCTCCCCTGCGCTTGACCCATGTCACCCAAGGGTCGCCGCGCAAGGCCAATAATGAAGGTGATTCAGGCTCTTGGGAGATGTGGTCATGCGTAGGCGAGAGCTGTTGAAGGCCTCCGGCGCCGGGTTCGCGGCCGCGGTGGCGTCGCAGTGGCTGGCTCCAGTGGCTCCGCTGCTGGCGGCGGCGGAGGAGAGCGGACTTTACGACCTGGTTGCGGTGAAGGGCGGCGGTCCGGACAAGCTGTTCGACGCCGGCATCGAGGCCATGGGCGGCATGAAGCGGTACGTGCGGCCCGGGCAGACGGTGGTGGTCAAGCCCAACATCGCGTGGGACGCCGGGCCCGAGCGCGCGGCCAACACCAATCCGGCGCTGGTGGGGCGCATCGTCGAGCACTGCTTCGCGGCGGGCGCGAAGAAGGTCTACGTGTTCGACTTCACCTGCGACGACTGGCGGCGCTCCTACCGCAACAGCGGCATCGAGGCCGCGGCCAAGGCGGCGGGGGCAGTGCTGGCGCCGGGGGACGGGGAACGCTATTTCCACAAGGTTGAGCTGGACGGCCAGACCCTGAAGAAGGTCAAGGAGCACGAGCTGATCCTGGAGTCGGACGTGTTCATCAATGTCCCTGTGCTCAAGCATCATTCCAGCGCCGGGCTCACCATCAGCATGAAGAACCTGATGGGCGTGATCTGGAATCGCGGTTGGTGGCACAAGAACGGCTTGCACCAGTGCATCGCGGACTACGCGGGCTACCGCAAGCCGGACCTGAACGTGGTGGACGCCTACGACGTCATGATGCGGCACGGGCCGCGCGGGATTTCGACCAAGGACGTGGTGCGGATGGGGTCGCAGCTCATCTCGGCGGACATGGTGACCGCGGACGCCGCTGCGGCGCGGCTGTTTGGGTCGAAGGCGCACGATATTCCCTACATTCGCATGGCGGCGGATCAAGGGGCGGGGCGCATGGATCTGGAGAACCTGTCCATCAAGCGAATCTCGCTTTAGGGAAGTGCCGATGATTGGCAGCACCGGCCAAAGCCAGCATGCCCGTGTGCGGCGGGAAGAAGCGGATTGACTGGCGTTTCCCTGGCCGGGACACAACTCGCGGCCGTCACAGACACATGCCCCAGCAACTGCTGAAACCCTTGCGGGTGATTCTCTCGCTCGCGTTCCTCGCTGCGACTGCCGCGCTGTTCCTCGACCTGGAGGGCCGAGCGCCGGGAGGGGCGGTCGACGGGGTGCTTTTCCTCCAGTTCACGCCCTCGCTGGTCAGGTTCCTGCAGGGGGCGTGCTGGGCGGCGGCCGGTTTCATCGGCGTGTTGCTGCTCACGCTGTTGTTCGGGCGCGTGTTCTGCTCCACGATCTGCCCGCTCGGGACCCTGCAGGACTTGGTCAGCCGTCTCGCGCTGCGCCTGCGCCGCGAGCGGAGGAGGGTGCTCTACCGCTACCGGCCTCCCCTGAATCTGGTGCGTTTCGGGCTGCTCGCAGCGACGGTCGGCGCCGCCCTCGGCGGCTCGCTGCTGCTGGTCGCGCAGCTCGATCCCTTCAGTCACTTCGGGCGCATCATGGGCCTGCTGGTGCGCCCCCTGGCGGTCGGCGCCAACAACCTGGCCGCGCGGGTGCTGGAGGGCCTCGGCAGCTATCTGGTCGCGCCCTTCGTCTTCATGCTCGATCACTGGCAGGCGCTGCTGGCGCCGCTCGCTGTCCTGGGGGTGGTCGTCTGGATGGCCGCGCGGCGCGGACGTTTGTTCTGCAACACCCTCTGCCCTTTGGGAGCCCTGCTGGCGCTGGTCTCCCGCTATGCGCTGTTCCGCATCGGCATCGACCGCGCGCGCTGCAACCTGTGCGCCGAGTGCTCCGTGCGGTGCAAGGCGCAGTGCATATACCTCAAGGACAAGCGGGTGGATTTCGACCGGTGCGTCGCCTGCTTCAACTGCATACCCGCCTGTCCGGAGTCGGGTATCGGTTATCGGCTGGCCTGGAGGGGGCGGAGGATGGTTGAGTCGCAGGCGGACGACCAGTCCGCGCGGGATGGGGGGCATCGCCGGCCCGCGTTAGAACCGGGACGCCGTGCCGTTCTGCGCCTCGGCTTGGGCTGGATTCTGGGGTTGACCGGGCTTGCGGCGCTGACGCGGGCGGAGGATTGGCCGCAGAACAAGCGTCCGACGACGATCCCGGTGGTCAAGCAGCATCCCGTCTCGCCGCCCGGCGCGGGAGCGACCGCGCGCTTCAACGCCGCCTGCACCGCCTGCCAGCTCTGTGTCAGCGTCTGCCCGACTCAGGTGCTCCAGCCATCGTTGCTGCTCTACGGGGCTTCAGGCTTCCTGCAGCCGCACATGGCCTACGAGACGGCCTATTGCACCTACGAGTGCGTGCGCTGTGGCGAGGTGTGCCCGACGGACGCGATCCGGCCCCTGGCGGTCGAGGAGAAGAAGCGCAGCCGCATCGGCACCGTGCGCTTCATCGAGGATAATTGCATCGTGGTGACGGAGAAGACGGCCTGCGGTGCCTGCGCCGAGCATTGCCCGACCCAGGCGGTCCACATGGTGGCCTACGAGGGCGTGCTCACAGTCCCCGAGCTCGACACGGAGGTCTGCATCGGCTGCGGGGCCTGCGAGCACGTCTGCCCGGTGCGACCGCACCGGGCCATCTTCGTCGAGGGGGAACCCGAACACCAGCTCGCAGCGGAGCCCCGCAACGAAGCGCTCGAGATGAAGGTGCCCGATGAGTTCCCGTTCTGAGGGTTTTCAGATGCCCTTGCGGCTCGGTCGGCTGATGACCTCGACGCGAACCTTGGCCAGACCGCGTTTGATCATGCCAAGCTCTTTGGCTGCGCGCCGGGAGAGGTCGATGACCCGACCCTTCACGAAGGGACCGCGATCATTGATGCGGACGACGACGCTCTTGCCCGTCCTGGTGCTGGTGACGCGGACCTTGGTGCCGAGGGGGAGGGTCTTGTGGGCGGCGGTGAGAGCGGTTTGGTCGAATCTCTCGCCGTTTGCCGTCTTGCGGCCGTGGAACTTGTCTGCGTAGTAGGATGCGATTCCGACGTGGGTGTCACCGGGGGCCACCTTGGCCGAGGTGATGAGTGGTGTCATTGCCAGGATGGCCAGCATCCCGGCGGCAAATAGTTTTCTAAACATGCTCGCCTCTCTGTTCAGTTCACTTATAAGGAACGAACCGCCGACGGGCGAAAACGCGGCGGCTCAAAGGAAGCGCGAGTATACGGAGATTCGTGTTGAGGGTAAACCCTAAATAGGGAAAACCCTAGTATCCATGTGTCCAGCCCGGTTCGTCCTTCGTCAGCGGAGCCCGGATTTCCGGTGCTGGTTGCGAGAAGGGCCAGGGTGATGCTTGATTTTCCTAATGCATTGCATTTGGAAACTCTTGAATCAGCTTGATATGGAAAGGCTTACTGCGGGAAGTCGCGATTAGATCTCATGAGATCGAAAATTATTAAAATAATGCAAATATTTGTTTAATAACATAATAAATTGTATCTGACTTGCTTCAGACGGATCTCGTATCATGATTGTCGGCGTATTTGTATATACTCGCGCCGGCAGGTGCGTGGTGGGGGCCTCTGGATCTGTTCCAGCGGTTCGTGATTGCACCGAGCGGGGGGTGATACACTTCAAAATCTTGGAGTCTTCCCGCTCTGCCGCCGGGGCTTCAACCGCACCAACAACGATATTACCGAAGGAGAAATTACGAATGCATGTGCGTCAATACATGAGCCCGTCACCCGTCACCATCCGCGAGGATGCCGACTACGGTGAGGCGTTCGAGATCATGGAAAAAGGCGATCTGCATCACGTCCCCGTCGTCAGCTCCGACGGCGAGGTGCTGGGCATCCTGGCCCGCCGGGACCTGCAGCTTGCCGCCCGCCATTTTCACGAGGCGCCGGTGGAGGTGGGCGAGGTGATGCACACCCCGGTTGTGACCATTGCCTCCAACGCCGATCTGTCCGTCGCCGTCGAAAGGATGATGGACGACCACATCGGCTGCCTGCCAGTCTCCGACGATGGGCGGCATCTGGTGGGCATCATCACCGAGACGGATTTGCTGCGGGCGCTGAGGGACCTCCTGGCGGAACGCGGAGAGTAGCCTCTCCCGGAGTCCAGTCCACGTATCGATTTCGATCGCGCGCGGACGGCGCTGACATGGCTGCAGGGTCTCTACCCACTTCCTGACCTCCCCCTGCCAGCAGCGGGAGTTGGTGGGCACGGGCAGGTTGCCTTCCCCCTCCCAGGGGGAAGGCAGGGACGGGGGTCGGCGCCAGCCGCCTCGAAGCGGCCGTGCGCTGTCCACCGCTTCGAAGGCTCCCTGATTAGGCGGAAGCAGGGCTCGGGGGATCGGTGGGTCTCCGCTGCGGCACCGTCTGCGATTCTTGTTTTGCTTGACGATGATCGGGATTACTCTTCAGTTCCCGACCATTCTTGAGCGAGTATCCCCATGTCCGATCGAGCCACCCTGATTCTGGGCGACGACACCTATGAGTTTCCCGTCGTGCGAGGCACGGAAGGGGAGCGCGGCATCGACATCCGCGACCTGCGGAGCCGTACCGGGCACATCACCCTGGACCCGGGCTACGGCAACACGGGGAGCTGCGAGAGCGCCATCACCTTCATCGACGGCGAGCAAGGCATCCTGCGCTACCGCGGGGTCCCCATCGAGCAGTTCGCGGCCGATCCCAACTTCGTCGAGGTGGCGTGGCTCCTGATCTTCGGTCATTTGCCGAGCGAGGCGGAGTATCGGGAGTTCGCCGCTGATCTGACCCGGCAAGCGGACCTGGACGAGACCATGAAGCACCATTTCCAGGGCTTCCCGCGCTCGGCGCCGCCGATGGCGATTCTCTCGGCCATGATCAACGCGCTGTCCTGCTTCCACCCGGAGCTGTTCGAGCTGGAGGATCAGGACCGATTCCGCATGGCGGCCGCTCGGCTCATCAGCAAGGTGCGAACCATTGCGGCCTATGCCTATCGTCACTCCAGGGGGCAGCCCTACATCTACCCGGACCCCCGGCTGCGCTATGTGCCCAATTTCCTGCACATGATGTTCTCCCAGCCTTACGCCCAGCACGTGTGTGACGACGTCGTGCGCGAGGCGCTCAACCTGGTGTTCATCCTGCACGCCGACCACGAGCAGAACTGCTC
The DNA here is from genome assembly GCA_964395315.1 of uncultured Chromatiaceae bacterium. Classification (GTDB taxonomy): domain Bacteria; phylum Pseudomonadota; class Gammaproteobacteria; order Chromatiales; family Chromatiaceae; genus CAVORB01. Next base: position 5,558 of record CAYNBI010000054.1, read on the forward strand.
GACCTCCACCGTGCGTATGGTGGGGTCCAGCCAGGCCAACCTGTTCGCCTCCTGCGCCGCGGGAGTGTGCGCCCTGTGGGGGCCCCTGCACGGCGGTGCCAACGTGGAGGTGCTCAACATGCTGGAGCAGATCCACAAGGGGCACGTCACCCCGGAGGACTACGTGCGCATGGCCAAGGCCAAGGACGGCAACGTGCGCCTGATGGGCTTCGGCCATCGGGTATACAAGAACTTCGACCCGCGGGCGAAGATACTGGCCGGGGTCGCCGAGCGGCTCCTTTCCTATCTCGGCCAGGACGACCCCTTGCTCGATATAGCCCGCCGTTTGGAGGAGATTGCGCTGGAGGATCCCTACTTCATCGAGCGCAAGCTCTATCCCAACGTGGACTTCTACAGCGGGATCATCCTGCGGGCCGTCGGCATTCCGACCAACATGTTCACGGTGATCTTCTCCATGGGCCGTCTTCCCGGATGGATCGCTCACTGGTGGGAGCAGAACCAGACCCAATCGAACAAGATCGCCCGCCCGCGCCAGATCTACGTCGGCAACACCGAAACCGACTATCAGCCGATGGCGGGACGCGGCGAAGGGGACGGGCGCGCGTGATCCGCCCGCGGGGCCGCTAAGGCCCGGTCGCCACCGGTCGCAACGGCGAACGGATCCACTCGCTCCAGGACCCGGCGTAGATGCGGGACCCGTGGAGCCCCGCGACCTCCATCGCGAGCAGGTTGTGGCAGGCGTTCACGCCGGAGCCGCAGGAGTGCACCACCCGTTCCGGGGGAATGTCCCGCAATGCGGCGGTGAAGCGCTGACGCAGGATCGATGGGCTCAGGAACGTCCCGTCCGTCGCCAGATTGCCGGCGAACGGCAGGTTGACCGCACCCGGGATGTGACCCGCGACCGGGTCGATGGGCTCGATCTCGCCGCGAAAGCGCTCCGCTGCCCGGGCGTCGACCAGCTGGAAGGCGCCGGTGCCGAGGTTCTCCTCGATGGCAGTGGTGCTGAGCCACAGGGACCGATCCGCAAGTCCGCTGAAGGTGCGGTGCGCGATCGATGGGGTCTCCGAGGTAAGGCGGCCGCCCCGCGCGAGCCAGGCGCCGAGCCCGCCGTCCAGCACGGCTGCCCTGGGGTGCCCGAGCCAGCGCAGCAGCCACCAAAGGCGCACCGCGAAGGCGCCGCCCGCATCGTCGTAGACGACCACTTGGGTGTGATTTCCCACGCCCCAGCCCCCGAGCTTCTCGCACAGGCTCGCGGGATCGGGCAGGGGGTGGCGGCCCGTGTCCGGACCGATGGGAGAGGACAGGTCCTCGTCCAGATGGGCATAACGGGCGCCTGGGATGTGGCCCCGGTCGTATTGGTCTCGCCCCCAAGCGGGGTCGGCCAGGGCGAAACGGCAGTCGAAGACCACCCAGTCCGGGTCCCCGAGTCGGGCGGCGAGTGCGGCCGGGTCCACCAGGTGCGAGTAGTCTTCGTTGGCGGTGTCGGACATGCTTGTGCTCGGATCGGACGGCGGTTGGTCCTGGTGATGGGTTCGCCTCGGCGCGTCGCTGCTGCGCTCGGCAACTCGGGCGCGGATTCCGTCAGGGCCCGCGCAGTCAGTCCATGCCCGGGGAAAACACCAGTATCCCGCCCGCGCCGCTGAGCACCAGGTCGCCGAAGCGGAAGCCGAAGCGTTCCATGGTGGCCAGGTGTTCCAGAAAGGCCCGCTCCAGCGCCATGAGGGGCTCGGGGCAGGCCGCCTGGGTGGCGCTGATGTCGCCGATGGCGATGGCGCCTCTCCCCTGGTCTTCCACGCCGCCGGAGTAGCGGTTGCAGCCCGCGCCGCCCGAGATCCTCTCGTCCTGGAAAGAGGCGGTGACGGTGCCCTCCGGCCGTGTCTCACCGCCGGCGTCGTTCATGGTCCGCAGGGTCCACGAGGTGCCCTCCAGGTCGGCCAGCGACAGGGCGTCCTGGGTCTCGGATGCACGCTCGATCAGGGACCCGTCGGAGACCTGGAAGGTCTTGCGAACCTTGGTGGCGGGAAGCGCAGAGGGGTCTTCCTCTCCCGCGACGACGAGATCCACCAGGACGGCGCCGTCGTCCTGGGAGAGGTTGCGGACTTGCACCCGGTCGCCCAGCAGGGTCGTCGCGAGGTTTCGCGCCGCGCCGCCGGCCAGGGAAACGGCCGCGAGATACACGAAGCTGCCGCTGCCGCCCGAGTTCTCGACCAGGAGCACGGCGGCGTCCTGTTCCCCGTCTGCGTCGAGATCCCCCACGGCCACCATGCGGTCGATGAGGGTCACGGTCGGTCGGGAGGCTCCGTCCGCGAGGAAAGGCTGCCCCTCGTAGAGACCGTCTTTCAGGGTCACGGCCTGCTCGTAGATGCCGTGGTACTCGGCGTTCGCCAATGCGGACAGAGGCACGGGCGCCGCGGCGCTCGGCTCGATCGCTGCGGTGAGGACGACGGCTGCGGTCCTGGCAACGAGGGGGCGTAGGCGTTTGTTCATGCTGTTTCCTGTTCGACGAAGGCAGGGATTAGGAGTTGGATGGGTATCAGGTCCCTTGAGCAGCCGGCGAGCGCTCGGCACCGGCCCGGTTGCCGTCCGCCATCCCGGAAAGAACGCGCAAGGAGGACGCCCGGCTGGCTCAGGATTCCCGCGGCTCGGTCCTCGCCACCAGGCGCCGGCCCTCGATCTCGAAGGTCTCGAACACCGGGCCTGGGGCTTCGATCGGGTCCGCGGATTCGAGGTCTCCGTCCGAGGTGAAGCTCAGCTCCACGCTCCCGGACAGGTTTCCGGTGTCGGTGTCCAAGGTTAGCCGATAATCCGTGCGACCGAAGCTGGTGGACAGACCCTCCCCGGGAACGAGGAAGCTCAAAGCGCTCGCGGTTGCCCTGATCGCGCCGTCCTCTGCGCCGAGGCAGGTCCAGGCCCCGTGGGACGAGGTGAAAGGCTGGTAGATGCCGGGCAGGCCGGATTGGCCCGAGTCGGTGATCAGCATGATGCCGTCGCCGGTGAAGGTCGCGAGGGCACGCGAGGCGAAGACGCCCTCTGTATCGGTCACGGTGGTGACATAGGTCCCCACCAGCGGGCCGCAGGGGTTCGCCGGGTCTTGCTGAGCGGACGCTGGCCCCGAGAATGCCGCGACCATCAGGCAGACCGGCACGAGCGTCGCAGGGGGCGTCGCGCCGGCCGTCAGTCGTCGTTGGTTCATCTTGTGCGCTCCGAGGGTAGTCGCGATGCGTCTGGTGGTCGGCTCCGGTGGCGGCACCCCGGCTCAGGCGACCCGACCCGGCCGAGGGCTGCGCCGGAACACAGCGGCAGCGAAGGGGGAGAAACGGCAGGCAAGGGCAGGTGTCTCATCGCGCTCAGTCGAGCAGCAACAACTTGCGGTCCGGTGCGTAACCGGCACCGATGCGCCGCAGCTCCCGGTTGAGCTCGAAGCCTGCCCTGGTCCGGAAGTCGACCGGCTTGGTGCGGTAGAACTGGATGGATTCCCGTGCGTACGGGGCCTCGAACAGGGGGACGTCTTGCAGCACCCAAGCCGCCTCCGCCTTCTTCAGCCCGGAGAAGCGGCACACCGGCGCCTCCTTGATGACGGCGCTGCCGTCCTCCCGATAGGAGATGTTGTCCTGGTAGAGCCACTGGTAAAAACCCTTGCGCTCGTTCGGCGCGTAGGATGTCTCGGGCACGTGCTTGGTCGCGCCGAAGGCGAGGTAGTAGCGCACGCCCATGACCTCCGCGGCGCCGTCGCCGTCGATGTCGAAGACGTCGTAGCATTCCGGCTTGTTGCGGAAGTTGGGAATCCCCGCAAGCCCCTGGGAGGTGGAGGGCAAGGCGTCGCGCAGCTCGCTCAGATGGCCCGAGGGAAGACGGGTGGAGCCGCGGGAGCTTGGTCCCCGGCTGACGAGCCAAAGGTGCTGATAGTTCTGCTCGGGGTTGCGTTCTCCACGCACATCCCTCCACTCCTTCGGCAGGAGAGGATTGGCGTCTAGCTGAAAACGCACACCGGCATTGTGCAGGGAATGGTAGGCGATCCCGCCAAGGTGCTGGTAGGCCAGCAGGGGGATGAAGCCGTAACCCGGGTTTGGGGACAGATAATCCACCATGCCGACCGGACCCCTGCCGTGCTCGTGGGGAATCAGGGGCCATATGCCGGTAGCGCCGAAGTCGGGTAGCCTAGACCCCTTGTATTCGGTCCAGGCATTTGCGGTGCCGGCGGGGTAGACGGCCGTGAACTCGACGGCACGGACCTGATCGTCCAGCACTGGATAGCGACCCTTGGTAACCAGCTCCAGAAACTTGACGGTCTGTTCGCGGAAAGCGGGATCGTCTGCCGGATTGCCCACGCGCACCAGCTCGAAGGCGGCCCCCAGCGCGGTGCCGATCTCGCCGTTCAAGGCGTGGAGATTGACGCGCCCGGGAAGCACCGCATTGGCCGCGTCGAGCTTTGCCTCGGCCGATCCGAGACCCGCATCGCGCATACCGGAGAGGTAGGCATACCAATCGGCGACGATGCGATCGACGGAAATCGCGATTCGGAAGACGCGCCCCGGGTTCAACTTGCTCATGATGTCCAGGGTCCTGCCCCGGTACGCCTCGGGACCGAGGTCTCCGCCGTAGACCGTGGCCTCCACCCCGGCCTCGACCAGCGTTCCCGCGAAGCGCTCGAAGTCGCGGTTGGTGGTGAGCTCGATCACCCCCTTGTCGATCATCTCCTGGATCGTGTCCCGACGCGCCAGCAGGCCCTCGAGATAGGAGTCCAGCTCGTCGGCCCCGAGGACGATGGTCAGTCGCTGCTGGTTGCCGCGGCCGAGCTCCAGGTGCACCCGTGAGCGATCCTGGGTGCGGGGTGCGAAGCCCGCGTAGAAGGAGGGCTCGTACCGGGAGAAATATACCCCCGGAGCGGGCTCGGCGCCGTTCCAGGACGGGCCGCTGTCGGCCCGCAGAGTGGTGGTGGCGCTCAGCGGGATGACCGTCAGAGCGATGCAGGCGAGGGACTTGCTCAATCTCTTCATTTCAAACGTTCCCGGAGGGAGATCGCGTCCCGCCAGTGGTCGCGCGTCCGGGCACCCGGATCGCCGGGGTACAAAATGTCTGCATGTCCTCTCGTGTCTCCTCGGGACCTCGGATGAATGGGCCGGACATCTTTGCCGGCGCCGCTCGCCATGTTAGAGGCCTGATGGGCCAACGTCGAGGGTTCGCCGTGCTGACGGCAGGCGATGATCGAGATAAACTGCGGGCCGTTTGCGAATTCCCCGTTGCCTTTCCGGCATCCCTCACAGACGTTCGACCGGAGACCATCGCTATGCGTCAGCCAAGATCTTACCGTGCTGCGATCGGCGCTTTCTTTTTCCTTCTGTGCGCGGGCTTTGCCTCCACTGCCGCCTGGGCCGAGGATTTCACCAGCCGCGAAGGCGGGCCGACTGAGGCGCAGATGCTCGGCAGGGGAGACGGCGGTCTTCCCGGTATGGCATTCGTGCGGCCGGTTCTCGACGGCGTGCTGTACCGTGCCGGGTTCAAGGGGGGTGACAAGGCTCACGCCGGCCTGTCCGGGGCCCAGCGCAAGGCGCTGTGCGAGGCCGGTTTCTCGGGTGCCCGGTACGTCGATTTCGGGAGCAAGACGGACTTCGGGGTGACGAGTTGCGGGGGCAACAGTCTGACGTACAAGAAGGGGTCGTCGGGCAGCACGCACGACATCATGAAGGACATCCACTCCGTGATCGAGGATCCCGGCAAGGGGCCGATCCTGGTCCACTGTATGTGGGGCGTGCATTCCTCGGGCTCGGTGTCGGCGATGGCCCTGGTCCAATTCTGCGGCTGGCCGGAAAGCAGGGCCAAGGCATACTGGAACAAGGCGCGCAACAACGCCCCCTGCGGCAAGGCCGGCTGTGACGACTGGGTCGACGAAAAGTTCGCGCGGTTCAAGGTGGACCCGAGCCTGAAGATCACCCCGGCGCAGCAGAAAAAGATCTGCCCCCCATGACAGCTCTTGAGCGGGCACGTCCGTTCGTCGCCGGGGCGCTCGATCTACTCGGCCCAGCCGAGGACGTCGCGCAGGATCGACCATCGCGGTCCCCTGTCCTCGGCGCCTTGCCCGAGGATCCAGTAGTCGTGGGCGCGTTGGATTAGGCCCTCGTTGGTTGCGAAGACCACCCACTCGTTGACGGCGTCCGCAAGGTCATCGGCATCTCGGGCGAGGCCGAACGCAGAGGGAATCTGCACGGGATCCGGCTGGGGAACGACGACCGTGTACTCCGGGTGCAGGAGTGTCCACGCCGCCCCGTTCTCCGCCGGTACGAGGAAGGCATCCAGCTCGGGGTGCTGACCCTCGAAGAAGGGGCGCCAGAACTCGATCGTGACGAACTCGACGTCCGCGTCCCCGAAGTAGCGCTTCATGCTGAACTCGATCTGGTGGATATCTAGCGGCACCCCGATTTTCAGATCCTTGCTGTGGCGCAATGCCTCCACACTGGCGAACTCGTGCCGGCGCTCGTCGCGCACGACCAGGCCCATGGTTCCCGTCAGGTAGGGTGCGGACAGGCGCAGCGACGGAAACCAGAAGGGCCGGTACCAGACGCCGGGCATCACATCGATGACGCCGTCGGAAAGTAGGGTAGGGAGCTCCCGCCATGTGATCGGGACCAGCTCGGCCTTCAATCCCAGCGCCTTCGCGAGGCTCTGGGCCAGTTCGATGTCGAACCCAACCAGCTCCCCGTCGGCGTTGAAAAAGCTGAACGGGAGGTTTGAAGGGTCGTAGCCTACCCGCAGGGTGCCCCGCGCCTGGATGCGGTCGAACGTTCCCACGCTGCTTGCCCTTTGCTCCCGGCTGACTGTCGTGAGGTCCTTGTGGACGATTGCCGACGACGCTTCCTGGGGTGCGTGCATGCGCCGTAAGGCCTCGTCCTTGTGGTAGCCGGTATCGATACTCGCGGCGAGGAGCAGGCGCACGGATATCACGGCGACCGCGATGCCGCCGGCCATTGCAGCGCCAGCCACCAGCAATCGCTTGCGCCGAACCATCAGGAACCCGCCCATGGCGCTGGCCCCGAGGAGCGCAAAGGCGAACAGGTTCATGGCTGTCACCAGGGAGTCGAACTTGCCGCTGATGATGGTGGTCGGGATATAGAGCTGGAAGATGTCGTGGGGAAGCCCGAAGAGATCCATGAGAAAGGGCAGCGCTACCTGTGCCTTGGCGAAGTAACTCGGCACGCCGATGGCAAACAGGGTCGCGTAATCCGCCGCTGACAGGGCGCTGCCGGCCAGCCAACCGGCAAACGGCACGAACAGCAGGGTCAGCAGCCGCCCCGCGTTGGGAAAGTTGAACAAGATGGGCACCAGGATCTCGGCGGCGGAATCCGCCTCCTGGGTGAGCAGACCGCGCTGCTGGAGGAGTGTCTTGGACCGTTCCACGAGCAGGGGCAGCACGATGAAGGCGTTGCTGGCCACGAACGCGGTCAACAGCGCATCCCTTGCGATGCCGACCACCTCCCGGTAACGGAACGGCGTCAGAGCCGTTACCAGCAGCGGCAACACCCAGAAGGCGAGCAGCAACGACGCGGCCGCGAAGGCGACGAAATAGACCTCGAGCCGCTCGAAGGTTTCGGGCGTCATGGTGCCCGCGGTGACGGCGCCGATGGCGAAGACGCCGATGGGCGTCAGGCCGATGATGAACTTGGTGATCCGCACGATCGACGCATTGAAGACCCGCAGGGGACCCAGCATGCGTTCCCTGTCCTCGAGCCCGATGAGTCCGATGCCGATCGCCGAGCTGAACAGGACAACCGCCGGCACCACGGCATTGGAGAGCGAGTTGAACGGGTTCGCGGTGAAGTAGATGTCCGGAATCGAGAAAGGATGCTTGGGCTCGACCAGTGCATGGCTGAAGAAAGAGGCGCTCTGGATGTTCGGGAAGGCGACGGGCATCGCCGCGATCACCGCGAACGCGAGGGCCCATGTCAGCAGAAGCAGGGCGCCGCCCCTCAGGGCCAGTCGCCTGGCTACGTCGGCCTCGAGTTGCCCGAAGCCGATGATCAGGGCCATCACCAGGTACGGAAGCACCGTCATCTGCATCAGGCGGATGTAGATGTCGGCGATGGGCTGCAGAACGGCGGCGGGTTCCCCGAAGAAGAGCCCTACGAAGACGCCGAGCCCCAGTCCGGCGATGATGCGAACGGAGAGGCTCGTGCGCGACAACGCCCCGCGGGCGGATTCGATGCTCAATGCGTTGGGCTCGCGATCAGGGAGTCCGCGATGCCGTCAGCCGTTTGTAGTGACGGCCGATCAGGATCGCGAGGATCAGCCAGATGATAACCAACGCGACGTTGAACAGGGCAAAACTCTGTGCAGAAAAGGCGAGCCAGGTGGTGCCGGCAAACACCACTACTGCCGAGAGCACGTCGCCCGCGCGTACGAAAAAGGTGTCGATGGCCTGCTTAGCCTTGTACTTCTGCTCCCTGGTGGTAGGCAGGAAGAGTACCTGGCGCACGGTGTTCTGAACCGAGTAATCGGCGGCGTTCTCCGCGGTCTTGGCCCAGCGAACCATGGCGAGTACCGGATAAAAGGCGGCGATCAAGTAGCCCCCGAGGGCGATCAGCGGCAGGATCATGATGGCGGCGCCGACCCCCAGGTACTTGAGCACCCGCGACACGACGAAGAGCTGGAGCAGCAGGCCGACCAGATTCACCACCGTGAAGAACTCGGCGTAGAACTCCCCGATGTATTCCTCCTCAGACAGCCCCCGGGCCGTTCCGGACGCCACCGCCTCCTCGGCCGCAGCGAGCACGGTGCGCCCGAGGATATACTCGCCGGTGGTGTTGACCCAGTTGAGGACCAGCATCAACAGGGCGATGAGCAGCAGATAGCGGCTGCGGAACACCAGGGCGAAGGCGCCTCCCTCCTTGAGGGGCTCGTCCTCTCCGGCCTGCTGCGCGCCAGCGGAATGCTCGATCCGCGCCTTACGCGCCTGCTCCCTGCGCTCCACCCCGTTGGTGAGGACCAGGCTCACCGCCAGGATGCCCGCCGCTACCAGCATCAATTGATAGACCCCCACGGGCCCGATCAGCAGCGAGTCCAGGTAGCTGCCGGCTACCGCTCCGCAAGAAGCGCCGAAGGCGACGATGACGAATAGCCGCTTGCCCGCCTCGGGGGTGTACAGGTCGTTGGCGAGGGCCCAGAACTGGGCGGGCACCATCAGATTGAAGATGCCGACCCAGAGGAAGAAGACCACGCCCAGGGGCACATGGAGATGTGCCAGAGCGTAGAACAACAGCAGGCAACCAGCGAAGAAAAGGGTAACCCCGTTGATCAGCACACGCCGCGGCACTCGGCTTGCGATCCAGCCGTACAGGGGCACCGCGGCCAGCAGCAGCAGGGCCTGTCCCGCCGCGGCGTAGCTCTTGATCTCTGCTCCGCCACCGGCCAGGATCAATGCCTCGCGCACGGGCTTGAGCACGTAGTAGGCGGTCAGGATGAGGAAGATGTTGAGGGCGAGGATCAGAGCCGAGGTGGCCTCCCCCGGGCGGACTTCCGTGAAGAGGTTGAGGAAGCGCTCGAGGGGGGTCAGGGCCTTGTCCGCAGCCATGTCTCGTCTATCCGGGTGTGCAGCTGAATGCGAGCGAGGCAGCGGGGTGCCTCAGCCCTTGGGCGCGAACGCCTGGGTGATCATATCGCGGTCGAACTGGGGTGCGAACTGTCCTTTGTCCGCGTACAGATATACGGCGCCGCGAAAGATGCCGAACAGGGCGCTGCTGATCACCGCCAGGAGCGCGAATAGGGTGGCGCCGACGACGAAGATGGAGACCACCGGGAGCTCTCGTCCCGGCGATGCGACCAGGCCGGCAAGGCCGAAGGTTGCGATCACGACCAGCAGCATCAGGAGGCCGAAGGCGGCGCCCATGCCGAAACTGCCGGTGAGCTGCTCGCCCCAGGTCTTGCGCAGTAGCGTCGCGCTCTCCCTGATGGCGGTGATCGGACCGAGGCCCTTGGCGGCGAGCAGCGGGACCACCAGGAAGGTCGCCACGTTCCAGGCCAGGCCCCCGATGCCAGCGGCGATCGCTCCGGGGCCGGCCCGCCCCTGCCTGCCGCGCAGGAGGCTCAGGAGCAGGCCGAGGGTCGCGGCAATCGCGGAGTAGCCGAGAATGGCAGCGGCGCGGCTGCGGGCGATGCGCAGACCATCGCCGAAACTCGGGTCTCCGCCCTCGAGCCGCAGCAGGGCGGCGCCCACCAGTGCGGTGAGAAAGAAGTTGATAACGAAGTAGACCGCCAGGGAGTAGAGGAAGATCAGGAGCAAGGCCGTCGCCAGCGCCCAGGGTGGATAGTCCCCCCCTTGCTCAGCCGTCGCGAGCGTCTGCTCGATCTCCGGATGGGCGGCAAGGAACATGAATCCGCCGCCGAGGATCAGGGCCGAGACCAGGACCACCATTACGGCGGCGAGGGCGGGGTAGAGGAGAAAGGACTTCTCGGCCCTGAGCACCTGCCAGGCGGACTTGAAGAGGCGCCAGCTGCGTGAGAACAAGGCCATAATGGCTCCTTACTCCTGTTTGCTTCCGGGCTCGTATGTTTCGAGCCGCCGCGGAGCGAGGTCCGCCCGGACCAACTCCGCCGCGTCGGAACGGATGCGCTGGGGTAGGGTAGTCCAGTCGATCGGGCGGGTGAAGCCCGGGGCCTGATAGGCGGCGAGGCGCAGTTCGCCGCCGTTGAGCTTGATCAGGGTGAGGCCCTGGGACGAGCGGTCGCCGCTGCCGATCAGCTTGCGCGGACCGGCGCCCAGGCAGGCCTGGCTCACGTAGTGGACCCCGTCCTTGTGGCCGGGGTAGAACGCGTGGTGATGACCGCTGAGGTAGAGATTTACGTCCGCCTTCTGCAAAAGCCGCTCGAGCGCCGGGTCGCCGATGTAATCTCGCTCGCGGCGCTGCGCGAAGGGCCACAGGGGCACGTGGCTGAAGACGACTCGCTGGGCGTATCCGCTCCCGTGGGTGTCGAGCAGCCGCTGGAGCCAGCTTAACTGGTCGCGGGGCAGGTGGCCGACGGTGGTCGCGTCCAGGGAGATGAAGAGCGTCTCCCCCGCGGCGAAGGCGTAGTAGAAGGGGTAGTGGGCATCGTCGACGAACCGCAGCGCTGGCTTTCGCGCGCCCCATTGCTCGCCGTAGATGCGCCTTTCGGCCTCGAAACCGCCGTAGGCGGAGCCGTCGTGATTGCCCGGCGTGACTGCAAGCGGGATGCCGGCCGCCCGCAGCGGGTCGCTCACGTGGCTGTGGAAGGCCTTCCACATGGCGTCCACCTCGGCTTGCGACAGGTGGGGCTTGCGCTGCCCTGCTACCATGTCCCCCGTGCTGATGACGAGGTCCGGCTGGAGGGCGACGATGCGCCGGACGGCTGCGTCCACTGTCGCCTCGTAGCGGGTGGAGCCGTAGGAGCCGTTCAGGTCCGAGATCACGGCTACCCGTACGGGCTCCGCTGCGGCTGGACCGAGACCGGCCAGCAGGAGCAGGAACGTGACAAGGGCGAATGCACGTATCCCCGCCAGAACCCCCGCCTGCCGTGCAGATAGTTCCTCAGGCCGGCTCATTAGTGGAAACATCGCCATCAAGGATTCCGGCAATCGACCTTGTGCGTCTCGGCCTTGCCGGTGGCCAGGAAGGCGTCGGGGTCGAGATCGAAGCGCAGCTTGCCCGCCTCGCAGGTGGTGCGGAGAATCTGCGCTGCGTCGTGTGTATTGGAAACCGCCTGCTCAAGCTGCGCCGAGCTCAGCCCGAAGGTGTCTCGCACGTAGCCGTAGAGTTCGCCTTGTGCCTGGAAGTCCTTGTCCAGGGCCATGAGGCGGCGGTAGGTCTCCGGGTTGTAGTGGCGTATCTTCTCCAGCATGCCCGTCGTCTTGGCGAAGTTGGCGTACTTGCGTTTGCCGCCCGCGTCGTTGTCGTTGAGCCAAGTGCGTTTGATGAGCACGGGACTGCGGCCGGCGAGGGAGGAGGGCGGGCTGTCCCCATCGGCCTTTGCCCGCTTTACCTCGCCGCCCTCGGTCCAGTGCCAGTAGGGCACGTAATCGATGTTCCCAACCCTGTCCTGTTGGCTGAAGATGTAATCGAGCAGGGTGATCTCGGTAAGGTCCTGCATCCAGTAGGCCATCTGCTCGTTGGATAGGCCGCCGTGCATGGCCTTCTTCAGGGTGGGATCACGTTCGGCCTTGGCGAGACCTTCGGCGATGGCCTCCTCCAGCGGCTTGTCGCTGCGCAGGGCGAGATAGGGCGCCGTCTCCTGAAAGTCCTGATTTTGGCCTTTACCCCAGCCGGACTTCCTGGTGCCGTTGAGCTCCGGGCCGTAGCGCTTGCCGCTGACGTGCTGCAGCACGCCGTAGATCCGGGTGCGGTCTGCGGTGAAGAGCTCGTTTGCCTCCGGGTACGCCTCGGGGTCCTTCTCCACCCTGTCGAGCTCCTGCCAGGCGGCGTGGTTCATGCGCAGGGACTTCTCCTTGGCGGAGAGGTCGAGACCGCGCCGGGTGACCCGCTGTTCGTGCGCCCTGCGGTCGATGCTGCGGTAGACGCTCACGGGCACGTGGATGGAGGCGTCCAGGTAACGGGCGAAGTGGTAGTAGAGCAGGGAGGCGGTGGAGAAGGTGCCGCTCGTGTTCTTGGCGTTCATGGTCACCTTGAAGCCAGCCGGCGGGCCGTCCGCCTCGCTCACCACGATCTCGCCGCGGGGGCAGACCTTGGCCTCGAAGCCCTTCTGGTCTCCGGCGTAAGGGCCCTTCGTGATCTCGTAGACGAAGGTGCCGGGGCTGGTGCTGCGCAGCTTCGGGCAGACGGCGACCCGCCGGTCGTAGATGTCGAGGCCGCACAGGGCCTTCTCCTTTGCCGCGTCCTCTGCGGAATAGGCACCGGCCGGGAACCGCGCAAGCGCGACGCAGGTCTCGGTGACGCCGTTGGGCGAGGCGAAGGTATAACGATCCCCCGCGACCTTATCTGTCGCGGCCGCGGCCATTGAGAATGCAGCGAGGAGGAGGGCGTAAATGCTTGCCGGTAGGTTGTTCATCCGAGCTGGGCTCCAGTGTTGCCTGGGGAAGTCGCGCAACGGCAGTTTGGTTCCGACCCTTGGTCAGTTCGGGTTAGCCTGGTTGCCCCGACTTGCCGGAGAAGGCGTTGCCGGGGATCAGCAGCAGAGCGAGTATCACGAGGGAGCTGAAGACCTGGGCGGCTTGTTGCGAGATGAGTGAGGCGCACAGGTCTACGACGAGGATTCCGAGCAGCGTCCACCAGCCGGGCAGTCCGATGTCGCGGATGCGTTTCGCCTTCAGGTTCGCGCCGGCGAACAGCAGCACGGCGAATATGACCGAGATCAGGAGCAGTCCCGGGATGCCCAGTGTTTCCGCCAGCTTGACCTGGGCGCTGTGCAGATCGCCCCCGACCATCTGCTCCGAGATGCCGATCGCGGCTCCGATGCCCAGCAGGACCAAGACAACGGCCACCGCGAGCAGCACCCAATAACCGAGGAATGGCAGGCGCGCCAGCCTGCCGTCGGTCACGTTTCCGAGTAATGCACCAAGCATCTATGCCTCCCACTAGTGTGATTTTGCGTGTGGACGATCAGCGGCGAGGCCCGCCCGACGGGAAATCCCGGGTGAGGCGCTGGCGAACGCAAGCCGCTCCTATGGCGCGCCGATCGGTGTTATTGGCTGCAGGTCCCCTCCGCTAGGTAGCGTCCCGCAACCCAGCCCGTGACGCCCTGATACTCGATCCGGCACCAACGCGGGTTCTCCTGCAGGCGTTCGGCTTTTTGCTCCTCGCTCAGCTCGGTGAACTCGCGCAGGGTCAGTCCCCCCTTGCACCCGAGGTTGCGGACGCAGGTACCGTCCGGCGGGATCTTGCCGATCAGTTCCGCGTCGGCGTGCGGTTCGGCGCGGATATTGAGGAAATCGTTTGCCGCGACCCCCGTCACCGCATAGAAATCGGGGCCGTCCGCCTCGGCGCTGGCAGAGCCCGGACCCAGTGCGAGTATGCCGGCCGCCAGCCCCAAGAACTTCAATTTGCTCATCCTCATAATCCTCTCAAGTTGGTTTAGCGCATGGTTTGGCGATGTCGTCAGCGGACCTTGCAGTTCGTGTCCTTGCCGAACCAGGTCAGCATCGCCTCGCCGTGGTGCTCCCAAAAGAGCACGTTCGTGCCCTCGTACTTGGAGCCGCTGGCAGAGGGGGCCAAGAATGCCAGGACCTGATCGCTTCCCTCATGCTCGCCGATGGGTGTCAGAACGACGGTCGGCGGATCTGTTTCGGCGTAGAAGACGGCGGCCAGTTCGAAGCCGCCGCAGTCGTAGTTCACGGCCGCGGGTACGGTGAAGGCACCATACGCGACCTGCAGCTCGGCGATTCGGTGCCTGTATGCCGTCTCGGCGCATGCGCGCGCATCTTCCGCCTTCCAGCAATCGTTGCGGACCTTGACCCATACCCGCTGGAAGGGGCGTGGGTCCTCGTAGTCTTTCGTCCTGTGCCGTTCAAGAGCCTGTGCATACAGGTCCGCGTGCTTGCGGTCGAGGGCGGCCAGGCCCGGGTCCTCGCAGATCAACCGCTCGACCGCGCCGTCGGCCTTCGCGCAATCGAAGCTCGGCTCCACGCCCATCAGCTGACCGCTGGCGGCCAATAGCCCCGCTGCCGCCAGCACGGCGGCGGGGCTTCGGGGTCTCCCATGTGCGGAAGGCTCCTTCGCGATGCCCACGGAAGTCCTGGCCAATGTCGTCATTGCTGCTGGCTCTTCACTGCATCTTCGAGCTCGGCCACCATCTTCGCGCAATCGGCCTCGCTGCCGACCAGCTTGGCCTCCGGATTCAGCTTGGCGCCGGCGGAGATCCTGGTGACCGCGCCGTTGAGTACCTCGTCGACCTGCTCAGCGGTCAGCAGCCCCTTGTCCTTGGCCGACTCGACGGCGAGACAGGCGCCGGCTTGTGCGCCCACGA
>CAYNBI010000054.1:20579-25517 GCA_964395315.1 uncultured Chromatiaceae bacterium
CCCTTGTCCTTGGCCGACTCGACGGCGAGACAGGCGCCGGCTTGTGCGCCCACGACAAGGCCGGCTCCGGCGCCCATGCCAGCCCCCACGCTCAGCGAGAGGAAACCGCCGACGACGCCGCCAATCAGCAGGAACACCAGGGCGATGATAAAGCTCTTCATACGGACTTCTCCTAGGTAACGTCAGGTCAGAAAAATCGGGACATTGCGGCGGCTGCCGCTGTTGGAGATCGCCAAGCGCGGCCCCGGCCGGTCCGGGACCGCGAGGCGAATCGAGATCATCCGCCGTAAACGGCGGCCTCCGGGACGATGTAGAACTCCCGGTCATCGATGCCGATGTACCACTCGTCGCCCTGCTTGCCCCAGGTCAGGTCACCGCCGTCCGGGGTGGTTACGTCCCCGCCGTGGAAGTTCAGCGTGCGCTCGCTGCCGACCGGAGTGGTCACGCGGATGGAGGCGGAGCCCGAGTCGCCGCGCCGGATCCCGGCCGGGCACTGCTTGTCATGGTTCGGCTCGTTCATCGAGCAGCGGAAGCTGGTCGTGGCGTCGTACTCGGCGGTCGTGTAGCGCCCGGTCGGTGATGTCGAGGCTGATTGCTCGCCGTCCTTGGACATCTCGGATGCGACCAACCCAGCCGCGATGGCCGCCGCGGCCCCGATCGCCAGCTTCTGCGAGGTGGTCATGCCCTCGGGCTCAGGTCCGTCGTACTTCACCGAGGTCACGTGCCGATCCTTGATCTCGCACTCGATTGGATACTTCTCACCGTCCACCTTGGTGCTGCCGACCACCTTGTACTGGTGGCCCTCGGCGGCGACGCGCTCGGCCGATTCGTGGCGGAAATCGCTCAATCCGTACTCGCTCCGCAGGTGGCTCTCGCAGTCGCGGATGGCGTCGTTCTGGCCGTAGGCAAAGGCGCTGCCGGGCAGGATCACGGTCAGCGCGACGGATGCAGCGACCAGCCGGCCGCGGAAAATGGATGCTGGGGTCATGCAATCTCCTGATCTTGGTGGTGTTTTCCCGGAAGCGGGGCGTGGGCTCGGAAGCCGAACTCAAGGCGCGGAGGGCGCTACAGGCAGGAGCCTCAAGCAACACCGGCTTCCGAGCGCCGCTAGTCTAGCCCCCCGTGCCGCACCGCACATCCGGTCTTCTCCGTACGGAATTCCCTTACACAAGCTCCACGGATCGTTTCCAGGGTAGGGCTGCTGGACAGGCACCTTCCGCCAGAAAAGTCCTGACTGCAGGGCTTCCCGCCAAGCCTATCTTGTCCGGTATCCCGAATCGTCCGATTCACAGGCTGGTGCCCGTGGTGCGCACGCACACTGGCGCATTCGCGACCAGTGTCGTGCGGCCCGGGGCACGAGCAGCTGGTCGAGTCGGCCGGCGAGCTACCGCGGCATCCGCAGTCGGCTGACTGCGTCGTCAGGCAGTCGTCGTGCAATGTTGAAGCGATCCATCAGGATGCAGTAGTGCGTTGCCTCCGCTCCAGTGTCATCTGCGATCCCCTTTCCGCCATCCCAGAGAGCCGAACCAATGGCGCTTGGCCTCGCCCAGCCAACCCTGGTCGCGGTTTTCTTTGATCCATCCGTTCAGCATGGACAGCAGCTTCTGGTCGCCCTTGTGCACGGCCATGCCCTGGCGAGTCCTCAACACGGGCTCGGCCAGCGGCACCTCGATCTTGGCCGGGTGCAGGGCGGAGGCGATCCGAGGTCCGGGCTCCGCACCCAGGTAAGCGTCTAGCTTGCCGTCCTCGAGGGCATCGAGCAGGGCCTGGGAGTGGAAGAAGGGGATACGCAGCGCGAGCGGAAACCTTTCCCGCGCCAACTGCTGCGCGAGGGTATGCCGCACAACGCCGATACGGACTCCCGCTTCATTGAGATCGGCGGGCCGGTCTATCGCCCCCATGGCTTGGGTGTTTACGGCGACATCGACGCCGGTCTCGGTGTAGGGGGACGTGAAGAGGACGCGTTGCGCCCGCTCGCGGGTGATGGTCATGCCAGCGATGATGACATCGATCTCCCGCGCCTCCAGGGCCGGGATCAGCTTGTCCCACTCGTAGAAATGGAAGGCGGGGGTCACGCCCATGTCCAGGGCGACCTTGGCGCCGACCTCCACCTCGAACCCCGTCGGAATGCCGTCGTCCCGCACCACCACCCAGGGGGTGAACACTGCGACGCCTATGTCGAGCTGGCCGTGCTCGCGGATCTCGTCGGGAGTGCGCGCCTCCACGGGGAACGGACCGGCGAGTGCCGCCGCGAGGAGCAATGCGCCGGGCAGCCGGGGCACGCGTCTCATCTGCACGCACCTCCAGGCTCGATGCGATGGCCCTTCACGTAGACCAGGGCGCAAGGCGGTCCGGCGCCTTGCTGCGCACGCTCGCGCAGATATCGGGCAAAGGCGGGACTGCTGGCGATGTCGGTACCCGGCCTGGGTCCCAAGGTGCCGCTCGCCGGCTCGAATGCCGGATGCCGGTCGATGCTCATCTCGGTTCCGACCACGGCGAGCAGCAGGGCGTGCTTGAGCTCGGCCGAGCGCATCTCGTCGAGGTGTTCGTGCTCCGTGTGCAGGAGATCCGTCGCGGGCACCGAAACCCCCAGCCGGTTCAGCGCGGCGATGGCCTCGGGGACGCCCCATCGTGCACCCTGCTCGTAGTAGTTCACGGCGAGCGCCTGGTCCCTGGGCAGCTCGCCCCAGCCGTGCTCGTAGCATTCGCCAACAGCGACCAGCAGCGACCGGTCGGTCTCCACGGAATGCTTCGCCAGCTCGCAGTAGCGCCAATACTGGCCGGAGTCCTTCTGTTCACTCGCCAACTCCGTCACGGACCGCTGCGCGCATCCGACGCCGGCGATGCCGATGGCGAGCACCAGGATCGTCGGGTAGCGCACCGATTTCCGTGCGGGGTCAGTTGACACGGATCGACTCGACGGGAGCGGGTGTGCGACCGCCGTCCGGTGCGCGCCGGACTGGATTGTAGGAGGCGGCCGCGGGCTCGGCCGAAGGCAGCCCCGCGTGCATCACGGCAAGCGAAGGTCCGGTGGTGTGCTCCAGGACCGGGGCATCGGTGATCAGCATGGTGGTCCCGGGTCCCAAAAGGGGCGCGATCTCGCGGGAAAGCTCCCCCGGCAGACGGATGCGGTGGAAAGCGTCGTCATCGTGCTCGCCCCCACTCTCTGCCGCGTGCCCGGGAAGTCCGATGGCGCTCCAGCGTGCGTGCCCGGTCCCGCCGCCGGCGAGCACCGTGTAGGCGTGCGTGCCCAGCGGCCGTCCCGGCTCCACGATTCCGATCCGGGCGCGGCCGATCTCCCTGCCGTTGCGCAACACGATGGCTCGCCGGTCCGCGGCGCTCACCACCAGGGCGAGCGGACCCTCGGGGGAGTTCTGCGGCTGCCAGCGTAAGGTCTCCGACGCTCCCAGGGCACGATCGGGCTCGACATGCCCGGTTGCGGCGTCGACCGGCGCGAGCAGCGCCGGGTGGACCAGCTCGCGCGGTGCGGTCGATTTCCCCGCGATCACCACCGTCGTGCCTTCGTGCGTGATCCCGAACAGCAGACGCGCGAACTCCGATGGCAGGTGCACGCAGCCATGAGAGGACGGGTAACCCGGAAGGCCGCCCGCGTGGAGCGCCACGCCGTCCCAGGTCAGGCGCTCGGAGTAGGGCATGGGCGCGTTTCCGTACTTCTTGGAGTGGTGGTTCTTGTCCTTGTTGAGGATGGTGAATACCCCGGTCGGCGTGCTGTGCCCTGGCTTCCCGGAGCTGACCGTTGATACACCGATACGCACCCCGTTCCGGTACACGTAGGCCATCTGCTCGGGGAGGCTGACCACGACCGCCACCGGTCCCTCGCGCTCCAGGTTCCCCTCCCAGATGAACTCCCCGGGTTCGAGGGCGGTGAGGGGCGTGTCCGCCGCGGAGGAGTGTTTCGCGCCCCAGAAGGGGGTCGCGGTCGTGTCGAGGCCCGCGAACGCGAGCGCGGCGGCCATGAGGTATCTCGCTGGCATGGTGTTGTCATCTCCGATGGTGGTGTCGTCGCGGAGTCGGATGCGCGCGACGATGGTTGCAGGTCGCGTCAATAGTTTTTAGTCGAGGTGGCCGGACGGAACGGGATCTCGGACGGCGACCCCCAGTCGCCGTTCCGATCGGGCTGGCCGCGTCCGAGGAGGCGTTGGCCTTCGCCGGTTACTTGAGTCCGACTTTCTCGGCGGCGGACTTGGTGTTGATGTTGAGCAGTGAGTACAGGGGGCAGATGCCGACAAGGCCGGTCAAGAGGAGGACCACGCCGATCCAGCCGATCGGGTGCTGCAGGGCGAAGAAGACGTTGCCGATCAGCAGCACGCCGAGGACGACGCGAATGATGCGGTCGGTCTTGCCCATGTTGTGTTGCAAGAGGTTCATGTGTTTGCTCCAGATCAAATGATGCCGAGTTTGGTCCGCTGTCTGCGGATCGACGAATCCCGATCACCCCGTGGCGACGGGGTGGGGACGGTTATGGGTGTTTGGTCTGTCGCCCGTGGTTCAAGCCCCCAAGCGCTTACGGGTTCAGTCGCTTTCCCACCAGGGCCTCGCGAAGGCCTGTTTTTCCTCTTCGCTGCCCGGGGGATAGAAGCTGTGGATGGCGTCGTTGGTGTAGTAGCGCCAGAAACGATCTCCCAGGCCCTTGTTCAGTATTTCGAAGGAGCCTTGCTCGCGCTGCGCCTCGAGGAACTTGCGGTAAGCGTCCAGGGGCTCGGGGCCGCCCTGCTGGTATACGATACGTCCGCCGTATTCGCGATAAAGCGTCTGGTTGAGCTTCCATTGGCGGATGAAGGCTGCAGCCAGGGCTTGCCTGGCCTGACGCACCTCGTCCTGGTTTTCGCCGGACATCTCCCGGAGGTCGCTCTCCAGCTGGATCAGGGAGTCGCGTTCCGAGGCGAGGGCCTTGCGTTCGTCATCGCCCAGGTCCTT
>CAYNBI010000055.1:0-25226 GCA_964395315.1 uncultured Chromatiaceae bacterium
TCCCGCTGTCGCCAACGAAGCTGGCTGCGGCGGCGAGGAAATGATGGTTATGGGGCATGTAGGCCACGGGGTAGAGCCCCTGGGCATGGCATTGCGCGACGTAGGCGTCGTCGGCCTCGATGGCCTTCTCGTTCGCGAGCACGGCGTCGTCGTAGCGGCCGACCCGGATGTAGATGTGCCCGGGCATGTGCACCAGGTGTCCGGCGCCCGGCACCAGGTTGCGCAGCCGGTCCGCCGCCGCGACGCCGCGTTCGGGGTGAACCTTCTCCACGGTATGGATGTAGAGATGGTTTGCCAGCGGATGATCCGGGTGCTCGGCGAGCACCGACTCCAGGGCGGCGATGATGATCCGGGTGGGGGGCTTTGGCGTGCCGTCCTCCTCCCAGTAATTCCAGGGTGAGGTGTCCATCAGTGCCTCGGCGTACAGGCTCGCCGCGTCAGGGTCGTCCGGAAAGCGCCGCGCCACGTCGCCCATCGCCTCGGCGTAGGCTTGATCGAGTGCGCTGCGGTCGTCCGGGGCCTGCGCCGCGTAGCGTCGCGCGAGCGCCTCGATGTAGGCCCCTTCTCGCTCAGTGACCAGGTCCTTCAGGGCCAGTGCCTGTTGCACCGCCTGGTAGGCGCGCGGGTTGTCCGCCGCATCCATTCCGGCGTTGATGTTCGGTCCTAGCACAAGCGCCTCTCCCCAGAAGCACATGGCGCACTCGGGATCCAGGGCTTGCGCTTGCCGGAAGGAGCGAGCCGCCTCCTTATGGTTGAAGCCGAAGGCCAGTACCAGCCCCTGGTCGAAATAGCGCTGCGCCTGGGACGAGTTGGTCGTGACCTCGTGGTGATGAGTGCCCATACCCTCGAGCAATGGCGCGACCGGT
Organism: uncultured Chromatiaceae bacterium; assembly: GCA_964395315.1. GTDB lineage: Bacteria > Pseudomonadota > Gammaproteobacteria > Chromatiales > Chromatiaceae > CAVORB01. The sequence goes on from CAYNBI010000055.1 coordinate 867, forward strand.
GGCTCCTGGTCTGCCGCGAGAGCCAGCGGGACGATCAGCATGGAACCCCAAAAGACTGCCTGAATCCTGCGCATGTTCATGGCGATCTCCTTGGCGACGTATTGCTGAGCAGGGTTGAGTCGCATCGACTCCAACGAAGACGAATCGGGGGTGCGGCACCTCGGCAGCCGGGAAGGAATCCCGCTCCGCCGGTCTCTCCAGCACCTGCGGGCCTGCCCCACGCCCGCGGTCGCACGAGGCAACCAGTTCAAAGGCTAGCAACCCTATCCGAGCAGCATAGTCGGATTTTTACGGGGTCTGTCTGGGTAGTTCCACGGAAGCGGTGTCTTGTGCCGTGGCTCTCTCCCGCTGCCCCGTCCTCGGGCTCGAGGCCAGAGGCTGCTTCCGTCTTGCCATGGGTGGCGGAACGTATCCGCCCCGCAGGAAGCGGTCGCCACGCGGCAGCCGAGCACGGCGAGCAGCATGGCCAGTGCGTCGGCCACATCGGCATTTTCGTCCACCACGAGAACGGACAGATCGTTCAGGTCGGCTGGGCGTGGCGCTTGCGCCGGCCGGGTTGGATACCCTGCCCGTCTCACTCGCGCTAGGCTCAGCGTCAACGCGGAGCCGGACATGGGCCAGTTGCTGCCGGCCGTCAGGCGCCCCCTCAAGCAGCCCGGCCAGGGGCCGGGAGATGGTCAGCCCGAGTCCGAGTCCGCTCGCCGCTCCGCGAGCGCGGCACGTCCTGGGCAAAGGAGGTGAACAACTCCTCGATCTGTTCCGGCGGGATTCCAGGGCCGTTGTCCTGTACCCGTACCCGCACCATATGCTCGCGGCCTATAGAATCCCGGGGGGGAGCCGGAGACTGGTTGATGGGGTGGCCGCAGGCATCCGGAAGGCCGGGTATCCGGTGGCGAATGGGACAAGACGCGACGGCGCTGCGGCAGGTTCCATGGTGCGAGGCGTGAGAAGGATACGGACACGCATGTCCCCCGTCTCCCGTAGTCGCGACTGGTACCGCGTTGATGGCGCTCGCATACTTTATGCGCCGCTATGTTCCGCCCCGGGCGGCGACTGCAGTTAGGCGGAGAAAGAGGCCGTAGAACCCGGGTCCGTTCAATCCCGATCGGTCAAACAATGTCTCGAGATGGGGCGTTGCACGCTTTGGTGCACATGTCCCGGTTTGTCTCGACGCCAATCTGCGGCGAGAATGACGAAATTACTGGCCCCGGTCCCAGCCGACTGGCCTTGGGCTCCGACAATCAGCGCGGGTGCCCTGGCGGGTACCTGAACGGCGAGTAATGACCAATAGCTCGATAATGCAGTTGGGTATCGCCACCATGCTCCTGATGATCGACAACTACGACTCCTTCACCTACAACCTGGTGCAGTACTTCGGGGAGCTTGGTGCCGACGTGCGGGTCTACCGCAACGACGAGATCACCGTCGAGCAGGTGGTCGAGCTCGCTCCGGAGCGTATCGTCGTCTCCCCCGGGCCTTGCACCCCGAACGAGGCCGGGATATCGGTGCCGCTGATTCGCGAGTTGGCGGCGCGGGTGCCGATACTGGGGGTGTGCCTCGGCCATCAGTCCATCGGCCAGGCGTTCGGTGGCCGGATCGTGCAGGCGCGCGAGGTGATGCACGGCAAGACCTCGCCCATCTACCACGCGGGCCGGGGCGTCTTCTCGGGGCTGGACAATCCGTTTCAGGCCACGCGCTACCACTCGCTCGTGATCGAGGCGTCGAGCCTGCCCGACTGCCTGGAGGTGACGGCCTGGACCCAGACGGCGGCGGGTGAGCGGGATGAGATCATGGGGGTGCGACACCGCGAATACCCGATCCAGGGGGTGCAGTTCCATCCTGAATCGATCCTCACCCGGCATGGGCACGACCTGCTGCGCAACTTCATCGAGGGCCGATGAACCGCCCCCGCTGACTTAGGAGAACCCTGGTGGATATCAAACGCGCCATTGCCAAGGTCATCGACCGCCACGACCTCTCGGGCGATGAAATGACATCCGTGATGCGGGCGATCATGAGCGGCGGCGCCACGCCAGCCCAGATCGCCGGGTTTCTGGTCGCCCTCCGCATGAAGGGCGAGACGGTGGCCGAGATCGCTGCGGCGGCGGCGGTGATGCGCGAGCTGGCGAGCGGGGTAGACGTCTCCGGCCTGGACAACACGGTGGACATCGTCGGCACCGGGGGGGATGCCTCAGGGACCTTCAACGTGTCCACAGCGAGCATGTTCGTGGCCGCCGCGGCGGGCTGCCATGTGGCGAAGCACGGCAATCGGTCGGTGTCGAGCAAGTCCGGCAGCGCAGATGTGCTGGAGGCGGCCGGGGTGCGCCTGGATCTGACCCCCGATCAGGTCGCGCGCTGCGTGCGCGAGGTCGGCGTGGGCTTCATGTTCGCCCCCGCCCATCACGGGGCCATGAAGCATGCCATCGGACCGCGCCGCGAGCTCGGGGCGCGCACCATCTTCAACGTTCTAGGTCCCTTAACCAATCCGGCGGGCGTGCCCAATCAGCTCCTGGGCGTGTTCAGCGAGGATCTGCTTATGCCCATGGCAGAGGTGCTGCAGCGGCTCGGCAGCCGCCACGTGCTGGTGGTCCATTCCCGCGATGGGCTCGATGAGATCAGCATCGGCGACACCACCGAGATGGCAGAGCTCAAGGGCGGCGAGGTGCGGCGGTTCAACCTGCGTCCCGAGGACTTCGGACTGGTGCGTGCGCCGTTGGACAGCATCCAGGTCGAGGGCCCGGAGCAGAGCCTCGCCATGCTGCGCGCGGTGCTGGAAGACAAGCCCGGTCCGGCGCGGGACATCGTGGTCCTCAACGCGGGTGCGGCGATCTACGTGGCCGGGGTGACGCCGAGCCTGGCCGAGGGCGTGCGCTGGGCGGACTCCGCCATTGCCAGTGGCGAGGCCCGCAACCGGCTTGATCGCCTGGTGGTGTTGACCCAGGGGTTCGAGTGATGGCGGAGCCGCCCGATATCCTCAGGAAGATCGCACGCCGCAAGGTCGAGGAGGTCGCGGCTCGGGCCAGAAGCCTGCCCCTGCGCGAGGTCGTGGCCGCGTTGAAAAACGCGGGGCCGGTCCGGGGCTTTGCCGATGCCCTGGCCGCGAGGATCGCGGCCGGCGAGCCCGCGGTAATTGCCGAGATCAAGAAGGCCTCTCCGAGCAAGGGCGTGCTGCGGCAGGACTTTCGGCCGGCCGAGATCGCCGCGCGCTATCAGTCGGGAGGCGCCGCCTGCCTCTCGGTGCTCACCGACGTCGACTTCTTTCAGGGCAGCGACGCCTACCTGCAGGAGGCGCGCGCCGCCTGCAGCCTCCCCGTGATCCGCAAGGACTTCGTGATCGATCCCTACCAGGTGTACGAGGCGCGGGCGATCGGCGCCGACTGCATCCTGCTCATCGCCGCATGCCTCGATGATGTCCGGTTGCAAGATCTGAGTGCGCTGGCGGCCGAGCTCGGCATGGACGTCCTGGTCGAGGTCCATGACGAGGAGGAGCTGCGGCGCGCCCTGCGCGTGCCCGGCCGGCTCATCGGCATTAACAACCGTGACCTGCGCACCTTCCAGGTGAGCCTGGAAACCACGATCAGGCTACTTGACGACATCCCCGCGGAGCGGATCCTGGTGACGGAGAGCGGAATTCTGACCCGGGACGACGTCGTCCGGATGCGCCGTCATGGCGTCAGCGCCTTCCTGGTGGGCGAAGCCTTCATGCGCGCCGAGGATCCCGGCGCTGCCCTGGCGGAGTTGTTCGCTTAGATTGCGGGAGCGGGCGCTCAGCGCGTGCCGAAGACCACGATCGTCTTGCCCTTGACCCAGATCAGCCCCTGGTCCTGCAGGCTTTTCAGCACCCGGCCGGCCATCTCGCGCGAGCAGCCGACGATGCGTCCGATCTCCTGGCGGGTGATGCGGATCTGCATCCCGTCCGGGTGGGTCATGGCGTCCGGCTGGGCGCAAAGCTCGAGCAGGGTCCGCGCGATGCGACCGGTGACGTCCAGAAAGGCGAGGTGGCCCACCTTGCTGCTGGTGGAGCGAAGGCGCTGGCTGAGCTGAGCGCCGATGGCGTACAGCAGTTCCTTCGCATGGTCCTTGAGCTCGTTGTCGAGGAGGTAGGAAAGCCGCTTGTAGGTGATTTCCGCCACCCGGCAGCGGACGCGGGTGCGCACGATGACGCTGCGCGTAGTCTGCGGTGTGAACAGACCCATTTCCCCGATGAACTCGCCCTTGTTGATGTAGGCGAGCACGATCTCGCGCTCGTTCTCGTCCTCGATCAGGGCCGCGACCGATCCCTCCACGAGGTAGTAGAGACTGTCGGCGGGCTCTCCGGCGCGGATGAAGGCCACGAGCTTCTCGTACCGCTTGATGTGGCAGCAGGAGAGGAAGGGTTCCAGCCAGGTCGGGTCAGTCTTGGGGACGATTTTCATTTTGATTCGGCACTCGGGAGTTCCTCACTGGCCCGATTCTAGGCAAGCGGTTGGGGCTTGTCGATGTGTGATAGTCTGGTCGCGGCCTCCGGGGGGGCCGTACGTTGGCGGCAGGGGTGATCATGAAGGCAAGAATCAAGTGGATCGAGGGAGCGGCGATGCTCGCCGAATCCGGCAGCGGGCACGCGCTGGTCATGGACGGGCCGCCGGATCACGGCGGGCGCAATCTCGGGGTGCGCCCCATGGAGATGCTGCTCATGGGTATGGGGGGCTGCACCCAGTTCGACGTGCTGCTGATCCTGCGCAAGGCCCGGCAGCAGGTTACCGACTGCGTGGTCGAGCTCGAGGCCGAGCGCGCGGCGGAGGATCCCAAGGTCTTCACCCGCATCCATGTCCACTTCGTCGTCAGCGGCCGTGACCTGAGCACGAAGCATGTGGACAGGGCCGTCCGTCTGAGTGCCGAGAAATACTGCTCGGCCTCCATCATGCTCGGGGCGACGGCGCAGATCACCCACGATTTCGAGATCCGCGATGCCTGACGAGGGCGTGGCCTTCGACGCGATTGCCGCGGAGTTCTTCTCCGTCTGGTTCCGCTACCATCCGGATGTGGCCGCTGCGGCTGGGGTCCGTGGCTACGAGCACCTGCTCCCGGCCCAGACCGACGACGAGCTCGCGGCTCTGGGCGCCTGGCTCGAGACCCTGGTGGTCGCCCTCGAGGAGATCGACTACAGGCTGCTCGACGGGGACCGACGGATCGACCTGCGGCTCATGTTCGGCGCCGCGCGGGTTGAGCACCAGGAGCTGTTGGAGCGTGACTGGCGGCATCGCGATCCCCTGCGCTTCCTGCCGGTCGCCGAGATCTACCATCTGACGCTGCGGCCGCCGCCGAACATTCGCGAGGTGCTCGCCATGCTGCTGCGAGCCGTCCCCGATTACCTCCGGCTCGCGCTGTCGCACCTGCGCTCCATGGCCGAGCTGGTGGCTCCGGTGATGGTCGACGCCGCGATCGATGAGGCCGAGCGAGGACGCTGTTACCTGCGCGAGCTCGTCGCCAGCCCCTGGCTGCGGCGCCACTGCTACACGCTGAGCGAGATCGAGGGCCTGGTCGACGCCGCCTGCAGCGCGCTTGCGGCCTTCGCCGCAGCGCTGCGCGACGAGATCGGGGGCCGTGCCGCCGGCAGGCTCGGCTGCGGGCTTGAGCACCTCCGCTTCCTGGTCAGGCACAGGCACTTCATGCACCTCGACGTCAAGGGCGCGCGCGGCGCGCTCGTTGCTGCGCTGGCCGGCTGCCAGGAAGAAACGGCCGAGCTGTGCGCCAGTCTCCGCACGACACCGGAAGGGGCCCTCGTCCATCTGCGGGAACCGGTGTTGGAGGGCTCGCACCGGGTGGATCTGTGCCGCGCCGAGAGCGACCGTCTGGCGCGAATCCTGGCCCGGGCGGGCCTGGTGACCTTACCCGACGCCGAGCTGCGCCTGCGCGAGCGGCTGAGCTGTCCCAGGCCCCAGAGGTTCAGCACGGAGTATGTTGCGGATCGCGAGGCCCAGAGCGGGACCTATTTCCTCGGCGAGGCACCGTCGGGAGACAGCCATGAGACCTTGGCGTCCTTGCGCTGGGGTTGCTTCGAACAAACCTGGGGCGGGCGCCACCTGTTCGCCTTCGCGGCAAAGGAACCGGGGTGGCGCCTGCCGCGGCGGTTCTGCGCGGACGCAAGCCTCACCGGGGCCTGGAGCATCTATTTTCGCGATCGTTTGGGACCCATGGGGCTGCTCGAGCCGGAGGAGCGGCTACAGAATTTGCTGAGCAAGCGGGCGGCGATCGAGCGCGGACTGCTGGATCTCGATCTGAATCTGGGCGAGATCGGCGAGGAGGATGCGCGGGCGCGCGTAGCGGAGATTCCCGGATCGGATCTCACTGATCTGCTTCGCATCGCCCGCCACCCTGGTGATGCCCTGGCTGGCGTCCTCGGCTGGTTGCTCCTGGTGAAGGCGCGGAAGCAGGAGGAGGCTCGCATGGGTGGCGGCTTCGACGAGCGGGCCTTCCATGACGGACTCCTCGGCTACGGCACCATACCCCTGCCCCTTATTCTCGATCAGGAGCTGGGCGGTGATCTTTCCCAGGAGATCGCGGCCTGACGATCAGGAGCCGGTGTGTTCTGGCGCGCCCCGATTCGGTACCGCCGCAGACCGGCCGAATGCCCTGTTGGCGGGCGTGCTCCCGTGCTGGGGAGCCGCTCATCAATCCAGCGCTTCCTGCGGGACGGGGGTGTGCTGATTCTGGCCAGGACGGCCGATAACCGGCCGTTCCCTAAATCCAGTAAACCGAACGCGTCATGACCTTTGAGGTCAGTCGCATCGCGAGCCTGATCGGAGCGGGCAGGGGAGCCCCCCCGGCGGCGCGCGCTACATCGGCGTGGTGAATCTCGTCCTCTTTCATGCGCTCCAGAATGGCGCGCGTTCGGGCGTCGTTCGCGGGTACCTCGTTCAGGTGGTCGTCGAGATGGCTTTCCACCTGGCGCTCGGTCTCGACCACGAAGCCCAGGCTCCACTTGTCTCCCGCGATGCCCGCCAGCGCCCCGATCGCGAATGAGCCCGCGTACCACAAGGGGTTCAGCAGGCTCTTGCGGTCACCCAGCTCGCCGATGCGTTTCTCGCACCAGTCCAGGTGATCGTTCTCCTCCTGGGCGGACCGCGCCATGGCTTGCTGCACCTCGGGCAGACGCGCCGTGAGGGCCTGCCCCTGATAGAGGGCCTGCGCGCAGACCTCGCCGGTGTGGTTGATGCGCATCAGACGAGCGGTGTGCTTGCGCTCCCGGTCGTCGAGCTCGCTTTCGGCGATGCCCTCCGCCGGGTTCGGCCGGCCGGTGGTCAGGGGTTTGCCGAAGACGGTGCGGATGGCCTGGTCGAGATTGACCAGCAACCGGTCCGCCGGGCTGTAGTCGCGTTCGTTCATGGCTTGGATCGGGTGTTGCTCGCGGTGGAAGGCTGGAGGGATTGTGCGGCGGTCCAGGGGTGGGTTCAAGCGCTTCGCAGACGAGGCGTAGCTTCAGTCCTCGAGCTGACGGGCGATCAACTCCACCGGGTGCAGCACCTCGACCGCAAGCCTCGATTCCCGCGCGCCGGCCGCCAGATGGAGCGCACAGCCGGTGTTGGTGGTCACCAGGATCCGGGCGTCGGCCGCCCTGAGGTCCGCCAGCTTGGGTGCCAGCAGCGCCTGGGACATGTCGGGCTGCTGCAGCAGGTAGGTGCCGGCGGCGCCGCAGCAGAAGGCATTGTCGGCGAGCGCCACCGCGTCCACGTCGGGGATGCGGCGAAGTAGGCGGTAAATGGCGTCTGTATCCCGCAGCTGGTTGCGGTGGGAGCAGGGCTCGTGCACCGCGATTCGCTCGGTTAGCGGGCGCAGGCGGACATCCGCCGGCCAATCCATGTCGGTGAGAAAGCGGCAGATCTCCGTGGCGCCTTCAAGCCGGGGATGTGCGCCGAGCTCCGCGACGCAGGCGCTGGCGATGCCAACCAGGGTGCGTCCCTGCGTTGCGGACGCGATCTGCTCCAGCAGCTGGTCCGCGCGCCCGGGGAAGCCATTGTGGCGGTGCATGGCACCACAGCAGGCCTGCCGACGCGAGATGCGCACCCGCCAACCCAGTCTTTCCAGCACCCGTCGTGCGGCGACGAGGGCCCCCGGTTGCGATGACCGCGCCACACAGCCGGCGAATAGCTCCAACTCGCCGCGTGGAGCCGCCGTGGAGCCAGATGTTTCCCCGAGTCTCGGCTCGCGGTGAAGCTGCAGCGCGAGTCGGTGGTAGGCGGACAGGCCCGGCAAACGGGTCAGCCCCGAGCGTTCCGCCAGGCGCGCGAGGCCGGACTTGCGGTAAACGACGGCCGCAAGGGATGCGCCTCGGGTGCCCAGCCTGGAGCTCAGGGCATCCAGCAGCAAACGCTTCGGTATCCGCGACAAGGGGCTTGCCGCCTGGTTCTCCAGGGCGTGGGCATTGTCCATCAGGGTGCCGAATGCGACCAGCGAGGGACAGACGACCTCGCACGCGCGGCATTGAAGGCAGCTCGCGAGATGTGCTCGAAGGTGGGGCGTGTCGGCGAGCTGACCCTCGGCCAGGCCCTGGATGAGCGCGATGCGGCCGCGGGGAGATTCGGCCTCGTTCTGCCGCAAGCGGTAGGTGGGGCAATGCGGGAGACACAGACCGCACTTCACGCACTGATCGGCCGCGAGGCTGAGCCTGGTCTTGAGGGCCTGCTGGTTCACTCGACTCGTGGATTTCAGGTCGCGGAGCTTGTTGCTCGCGTTCGCGGCGGGGCGTTCGGCCTGAGACGATCAACGCCGGCGGGGCACGGATCGAGCGTCGCAGCGTGCCGCATATGTCCGTGCGCGCGGACTGGATTCGCGGCCTGTCGCCAAGCCTCCGGCGCCGCCATCATGTTAACCTCATCAATTTAAGATGCGCGTCGCCGGGGAAAGGTCCCGCCATGTCCTACTACCGATACCACGCCTTTTTCTGCACGAACCTTCGCGAGGATGGAAGCCAGTCCTGCGGCCAATGCGGAGCGCAGGATCTGCGCGATTACCTCAAGCGTCGGAGTAAGGAGCTCGGTATTGCAGGGCCTGGCGGGGTCCGCGTCAATACGGCGGGTTGCCTGGACCGGTGTTCCGAAGGCCCCGTCCTCGTGATCTACCCCGAGGGTACCTGGTACACCTACGTCGACAAAGAGGACTTGGACGAGATCCTGCAGGAGCATCTGATCAGCGGCCGGGTCGTCGAGCGCCTGCGGTTGCCCGAGTGAGGCCCTGCGTTTCGTCATCCCAAAGGCGTTGACAAGAGTATTCGTTTATAAGACAATTCAAACATACTGATTCGCTGCAACGGGTCAGTATTCCTCCATCCTCCTTTGGTGGTTATTGTCGTTCAGCGCCGCGTCCCCCGCGGCGCTTTTTTTTGCGCAGAGAATTGTCTGCACGAAGGGGCGCGCCCCAGGTCTTTCGAGGCGAGGCGGCCAAGTCTCGACAGCCCTTGCAACCAGCGATCGGACGCATCGTTGCTAGCCGCCTTGTGGTTGCTTGCCACCCCTTTGGGGTTCCTGTAAGATGCGCGGTCTTCCAAGATTCGAGCAGTGACCTAGTCCCGGAGCAACGGAGATGACAACTGTTAGTGCCAAGCCCGCCGAGGTCCGGCGTCAGTGGTACCTGGTGGATGCCAACGGCAAGACGCTTGGCCGTCTCGCCAGCGAGCTGGCGCGGCGCCTGCGCGGCAAGCACAAGGCGCAATACACCCCCCACGTCGACACCGGCGATTACATTGTCGTGGTCAATGCCGAGAAGGTGCGGGTGACCGGCAACAAGCTTCAGGACAAGATGTACCATCACCACACCGGGTACGTCGGCAACCTCAAGTCGGTCAATCTGGAGAAACTTCTCGCTCAGGCGCCGGAGCGGGCGATCACCCATGCCGTCAAGGGTATGATGCCGAGCAATCCGCTGGGGCGGGCCATGCTCAAGAAATTGCGCGTATACGCCGGGCCGGACCATCGTCACCAGGCCCAGCAGCCCACGCCCCTCGATATCTGAGTCTCAGGAACACAGCAACATGGCCGATATGAACTACGCCACCGGGCGCCGCAAGAGTTCCGCTGCCCGCGTCTACCTGACCACCGGCTCGGGTAACATCACCGTAAACGGGCGTCCGCTGGACCAGTATTTCGGCCGCGAGACCGCCCGCATGGTGGTGCGTCAGCCGTTGCAGACCGCTGCCATGCTCGATCGCGTGGATGTCAAGGTGACCGTGACGGGCGGCGGTACGACGGGGCAGGCTGGCGCGATCCGCCACGGCATCGCCCGCGCCCTGGTCGAGTACAACGAGGAACTGCGCCGCTCCATGCGTCAGGCTGGCTTCCTGACCCGCGATGCGCGCGAGGTCGAGCGCAAGAAGGTCGGTCTGCACAAGGCCCGCAAGCGGCCGCAGTTCTCGAAGCGCTGACGCATCCGCGTTGCGGGAGGGGGCTGGCCGAACCATCCCCGTCCCGCGCCGCGCGCCAAGTCGCTCTCGCGATTGGCAGTCATCCTTGGGGGATCGTCTAGCGGCAGGACAGCGGACTCTGACTCCGTTAACCAAGGTTCGAATCCTTGTCCCCCAGCCAACACAAGCCCGCAACGCCGCGGGCTTTTTGCTTCAACGGCAGTCTGTCAACCCGGTCTCGGCGCCGCGCGGGCCCTCGGCGCGGGTTCCGCACCCAGCGTCGTGGCAGGGCGCAAGCGATCGACGCGCGTTCCCCTGCATCGGCTCCACCAGATCAGCGGTGTCTTCCTTCTGGTCGTGGCGGCCTTTGCGCTGACCAGGGCCTTGTGACTGCCCGGACCCCTTCAGCCGTTCCACTACGGCCGCAGGACCCGTGGCAGGCCTGTGTCCTCGGCACAACAGATGCGGCGGGTCTTCCGCGCCAAACCATGCCTGGCCCTGGCCTCGCCCGCGTTGCGACCCTTCAGCGATCCGGCCTACGACTCCGCCGTTGCACCTCGTCGGGCCTGATTTGTACTAAAAAAACAACACAAGCGCTTTTTGTATCTTTTTTCAAAAAAAGTGTTGCGTAACGCCCTGCGGTGGTCTAGTATTCTCATCGCAAGACGCAACTGCGTTTGGTTTTAGCGGTTTTATTGGCAAATCAACAACAGCGGAGAACACGATGAACAAGAAGCTCATCACTCTGGCGGTCGCAGCCGCCATGGTCGCCCCGGCGGCCGCGTTTGCAGAGGCTACCCTCTACGGCACACTGCACCAGTCCATCGACTACATCGATCAGAGCAGCGTCGAGACTGCTGTCTACGATCCCGACACCGGCGACCTGCTTGGCTTCATCCGGTTCGACGGCTACAAAGGCTGGACCGTGAGCCGCGCCGACGGCAACATCCTCAAGCAGGGCCAGTTCCGGATCGTCGACCTCGAAGGCAACCTGATCACCCTTCCGGACGTGGTCTTCCCGGGCGGCAGCAACGGCCCGGTCGGCCCCAGCAACCGCATCGGCGTCAAGGGTTCCGAGGACCTGGGCAACGGCCTGAAGGCCATCTATCAGGTTGAGCTCGGCGTTCGCCTGGCCGACGGCAACTTCTCCGCCGCCGACGGCGACCGCGGCAGCATCAGCATGCGGAACACCTTCGTCGGCCTGGCCGGCAGCTGGGGTACCTTCCTGGTCGGGCGTCACGACACCCCGCTGAAGATCTCCACCGGCAAGCTCGACATGTTCGCCGACACCATCGCGGACTACAATGGCCCGCTGGCCTTCAACGACATCCGCGCCGACAACGCCATCGCCTACATCAGCCCGAGCTTCAGCGGCTTCCAGTTCGCTGGCGCCGTGCATGCCGGTGGTGGAGCGACCGTCGAGGGCGTCTTCAACAACGAGTCGGACAGCCTGGCCGAGGCCTACTCCCTCGCCGGCATCTACTCGAACGGCCCGTTCTACGGCAGCGTCGCCTACGAGAGCCTGAGCCGGGACATGACCATCAACTCGCGCTTCGATCCGGTCGTGATCGACGGCCCGTTTGGTCCTTACGCGACCAATCTCACCAACGACTTCAACAAGTGGCGTATTGGCCTCGGCCTCCTGGACTGGAACGGCTTCAGCCTGACCGGTATCTACGAGGACCGCAGCAACGCGGGCTTCGTGGACGGTCTGGATCAGTCCTCCTGGCAGGTGCAGGCCGGCTATGCCTTCGGCAACAACATGGTCAAGGCCGCCTACGGCGCCCTGGATCGCGATTCGGATGACGACAACGGCACCCTGGTCGACGACATCACGGACTTCGACTTCGACAGCGACCTGAACCAGTGGACGATCGCCTTCGACCACAACTTCAGCAAGCGCACCAAGGTGTACGCCATGTACAACAACGTCGACGACGATCTGCTGCCGGACTGGGACGCCTTCTCCCTGGGTATCGTCCACAAGTTCTAAGCCCGGCTTAGATACTTGACGCAGTGTGAAGCGGGGCCGAAAGGCCCCGCTTTTTTGTGTCCGTTCCCTCGTCCGCCGGTGCGCGGCGGGTGGATGCCGGTCCGGTCCCTGCCCGGTCTCAGCCGGCTGTCAAGGTCTCGGCCCCATGCTCCGTGCCGAGGATCAGCACGTCGGCCGGCCGCATGGCGAAGATCCCGACCGTGACCACGCCCGCGATGCCGTTGATCTCCTGCTCGAGCTTGATCGGCTCGGCGATCTCGAGGTGGTGGACATCGAGGATCAGGTTGCCGTTGTCGGTGACGAAGCCCTCACGCCAGACCGGTGTCCCGCCGAGCTTCACCAACTGGCGGGCGACATGGCTGCGGGCCATGGGAATCACTTCGACCGGCAGCGGGAACTTGCCGAGCACGTCCACCAGCTTGCTGGCGTCGGCGATGCACACGAACTGCTTGCTCGCCCCGGCGACGATCTTCTCCCGCGTCAGCGCGCCGCCGCCGCCCTTGATGAGCTGCAGCCGACGGTTGGACTCGTCGGCACCGTCCACGTACAGCGCCAGTTCGCCGGCGGCGTTGAGGTCGAGCACGGGGATGCCGTGGGCCTTCATGCGTTCGGTGGATGCCTCGGAGCTGGACACGGCGCCGTCGATCCGCCCCTTGACGGTGGCGAGAAAGTCGATGAAGTGATTGACCGTGGAGCCGGTCCCGACACCGATGACGCCGCCCTCGACGTAGTCCATCGCGGCCTTGGCGGCCTGTTTTTTCATCTCGTCCTGGTTCATTGGGGTCCTCCTCAGGCCTGTGACAAACCGGCGGGTATCATATCAAAGGCACTGAGCTACGGTAGAATTTCAGAATTTTCAAAAGCGGTGAAATAACCCCTATGCCCGAGACCTACATCGAGCGGATCCTGCGCGCGCGCGTATACGACGTCGCCATCGAGTCGCCACTCACACCGGCGGATCTGCTCTCGCGGCGGCTCGGGAACCAGGTGTTCCTCAAACGCGAGGACCTGCAGCCGGTGTTCAGCTTCAAGCTGCGGGGCGCCTACAACAAGCTCAGCAACCTGGACCGCTCAACGCTCGATCGCGGCGTGATCGCGGCCTCGGCGGGCAATCATGCCCAGGGCGTGGCCCTCGGCGCATCGCGGCTCGGCGTGCAGGCCACCATCGTCATGCCGCGCACGACGCCGCCGATCAAGGTCCAGGCGGTGCGCAACCTGGGCGCGCGGGCCATCCTGCACGGCGACTCGTACGACGAGGCCTACGCGCACGCCGTGGAACTGGTGGCGGAGAAGGGGCTCACCTTCATCCATCCCTTCGACGACCCCGATGTGATCGCCGGGCAGGGGACCATCGGGATGGAGATCCTGCGCCAGCACCCCGAGCCGCCCCACGCCATCTTCGTGCCCGTCGGAGGCGGTGGCCTGATCGCCGGGGTGGCCGCCTACGTGAAGTACGTGCGGCCGGAGGTGCGGGTGATCGGCGTCGAGCCCGAGGACGCGCCGACCCTCCATCACGCCCTGGCCGCGGGAAGTCCGGTGGAGCTGGGGCAAGTGGGCCTGTTCGCCGACGGTGTGGCGGTGCGCGTGATCGGCAAGGAGACCTTCCGGGTGGCGCGCAAGACGGTGGACGAGGTGGTGCTGGTGAGCACCGATGAGATTTGCGCCGCGATCAAGGACATTTTCGACGACACGCGGGGCATTGCCGAGCCCGCGGGTGCGCTGGCGGTCGCCGGGATGAAGCGCTACGTCGAGGATCGCGGTCTCGCGGGCAAGCACCTGATCGCCATCGAGAGCGGCGCCAACATCAACTTCGACCGCTTGCGCCATGTGGCCGAACGGGCCGAGCTCGGTGAGCGGCGCGAGGCGCTGCTCGCGGTGGAGATCCCCGAGCGCCCTGGGAGCTTTCTCGGCTTTTGCCGCACGCTGGGTAGGCGTCAGATCACGGAGTTCAACTACCGGTATGCCGATTCCGGTCGCGCCCAGGTGTTTGTCGGCGTCGAGCTGGGGCGTGGCGACGAGGAGCGCCGCGAGACGATTGAGCGACTCGAGCAGAAGGGTTTCGGCGTGGTCGACATGACCGACAACGAGACGGCCAAGCTGCACATCCGGTTCATGGTTGGCGGCCACGCGCGCGGCGTGGCCGAAGAGATGCTGATCCGCTTCGAGTTCCCCGAGCGGCCCGGGGCGCTGTTGAGCTTTCTGTCCGGGCTCGGGAAGCGCTGGAATATCAGCCTGTTTCACTACCGCAACCACGGCGCTGCTTATGGGCGGGTGCTGATGGGCATCCAGGTCGCCCCGGCGGAGCGAAGCGCGTTCCTGCGCCTGCTGGACGGTCTGGGATACCGTTACTGGGAGGAGACCGACAATCCGGCCTATCGGATTTTCGCCGGGGCGAGCGCAGGGTAGCGGGGAAGGTGTGACAGGGGTATCTGGCGGGCGACCACGAGCACGCGCCGGCTGGTGCTCTCACCCACCGTGCACACCTTTCTCCGTCGCCACCAGGTCCAGGGGCACGTCCCAGGGATTGGCCTCCAGATGCTCCACCCGCTGACACTCGTGGGCGATCCCGATCAGCCGGGGGCGCCGCCAGTGCGAGCGCTGCCGCCGGTAGGCGAGGGTGCGGTCGTAGTAGCCGCCGCCCATGCCGAGGCGGTGAAGGTCAGCGTCGAAACCGACTAGCGGGAGCAGCAGCAGGTCGAGCGCGAACGGCAGCCGAATCCGGCGGTTGCGCATCCGTGGCTCCGGGATGCCGTAGTGGTTCTTCCGTAGCGGCTCGCCCGGACGGTACTCGACGAACCAGAGCTTTCTCTTCGGGTGTGCCCGCAGTACCGGAAGCAGGCACCGTTTGCGGCGAGCGTGGGCGAGACGCAGCAGGGGGAACGGGTCGATCTCGCCGTCGGTCGGCCAGTAGGCGGCCACACGCCTGGCGCGCAGGAACGCCGGGTGTTTGCCGAGCAGGCGCTTGAGGCGAAGAGCGTGGCGTCGCTGCTCGGCGGGCGCGAGGGCGCGGCGCGCAGAGCGCAGCCTGTGCCGCAGTGAGCTCGGGGAGGTCATCGGAATGCGGGGAAGAGGGACACCCCCCGCCTGTGCCGGTGCAGACCTTTGTTCTTGAACCGGTCGGTTCAAGTGGGGGCAACGGATGTCGCTTCAGGCTTCCCGCTCGAGGCGGACATGCACAACGGCTTCATCTTCATGCCCCCAGGGTACAAATTAGGCTCAAGAAAATACCCAGGCCGCTTTCGTACACTGCAGGGGATGTCTTGACTACAGGCTATACCGATTCGGGGTGGACGTCTAGTCGGTGTTGGTCGGCCAAGGCCTCGGCGATGCGGTCCTGCAGATCCGACAGGCGCCGGGTCGTTTCTTCGCTGGTCCCGCCCCGCTTGTGCTTGGCCTGGATGAGCTCGTGGGCGATATTGAGCGCCGCCATCACCGCGATGCGATCGGTGCCGATGACCCGCCCCGTCTGGTGGATCTCCCGCATCCGGTGATCGAGCATGCGCGCCGACTCGATCAGGCCCTCCTGCTCACTGGGCTGGCAGGCGACGCGGTATTCCTTGTCCAGGATGCGAACGGTGACCGGAAGGGCTTCCTGACTCATATGCCTTGCTCCATGGATTTCAGCCGCGAAATCATGGATTCCACCCGACTTCTGGCGAGTTCTGTTTTCTCGATCAACTCCGCCCGCTCCGCGACCAGCATTTCCTGGCGTGCGCGCAGCGAGCGGTTTTCATCGCGAAGCTTGCGACAGGTACGGATCAGCTCGTCGACCTGTCGCTCGAGGGTTTCGAGATCGAACTTCGGCACGGTATCTGCTTCTCTCAGCTTGAGTTTCCGCAGTTTAGAAGGCGTCGTGTTCCGGGTCAATCCGGAGCGTGGCATGGTATGATTCCCCACGTTTTGCGCCGCCCCCCGACCCCTCTGCCATGCAGCCTGCTACCGACACAGACTACGGCCAGCTCTCCGAGCGCCTTGCGGTCTGCGACCTTATCCCCAGCGCCGCTGAGGCCCACGGCATCCTGTGCGGGCTGATCTGCGCCGGGGAGCCTGGGCCCGAGCAGCGCTGGCTGTCCGAGCTGCTCACCGGGGCCGATGCGCAGGACCTGCTCGCCCGCGAGTTGCGGGACTCCCTCGCGCGTCTGGCTGCGCGCACGCGGGACGAGATCGACGGACCCGGTCTCGGCTTCGCGCCCCTGTTGCCGGATGAGTCCCGGTCGCTGGGTGAGCGCGCAACGGCCGTCTACGATTGGAGTCGCGGCTTCCTCTACGGGCTCGGACTGGCCGGCGTGGATGCCGACGCCCTCTCGGACCAGGCGCGCGAGGCGCTCGATGACTTCGCCGCCATCACGAGAATGGATCTCGCCGCGCTCGATGAGGAGGAGGACAACGAGGAGGCCCTGATGGAGTTGCAGGAGTTCATCTGGGTCGCGGCCATGCTGATTTACGAGGAACGTGGCCGCCGCGGGGAGGACCACTGATGTCCGCCGCCGAGTATCGCAGTCGGCGACGGCGACTACTCGAGGCGCTGGGGCCGGGCAGCCTGGCGCTGCTCCCCGCCGCAAGCGAGGCCGTTCGCAATCGCGATGTCCACTACCCCTACCGTCAGGACAGCGACTTCTACTACCTGACCGGCTTCACCGAGCCCGAGGCGCTGGCCGTCCTGATCCCGGGGCGCAAGGCGGGAGAGTACGTCCTGTTCTGCCGGCCCCGTGATCCGGAGAAGGAGGTCTGGGATGGGGGCCGGGCGGGGGTCGAGGGGGCGCTCGCCCATTTCGGGGCGGACGAGGCGCACGCGATCGAGGAGGTGGACGAGGTTCTTCCCAAGTTGATGGAGAATCTGGATCGCCTGTACTACCCGGTGGCCAGTGACTCCGAGATGGATCTGCGGGTCATGGACTGGCTGCGCGAGGTGCGTGCGAAGGGGCGTTCGGGCGTGCGCCCGCCGAGCGAGCTGGTTTCCGTCGAGCGGCTGCTGCATGAGCAGCGGCTCTTCAAGAGCAAGGCGGAGCTGCGGATCATGCGCAAGGCGGCGCGCATCTCGGCGGCGGGTCACCGCCAGGTGATGCGCGCCTGCCGCCCGGGCCGCTGGGAGTACGAGCTGGAGGCCGATTTCACCCATGCCTGCGCCGCGCACGGGGGGCGTTTCCAGGCCTATCCCCCGATCGTCGGCAGCGGGGCCAACGCCTGTGTGCTGCATTACGTCGATAACCGTCACCAGCTGCGAGACGGGGATCTCGTGCTCATCGACGCCGGCTGCGAGTATGCCGGCTACGCGTCCGACATCACACGCACCTTCCCGGTCAATGGCCGCTTCAGCCCGCCCCAACGCGAGCTCTACGAGCTGGTCCTCACGGCACAGGAGGCGGCAATCAAGAAGGCGGTGGCGGGCAACCGCTGGGACGACCCCCACAAGACGGCGGTGCGGATTCTGACCAAGGGGCTGGTGGAGCTGGGGATTCTCAAGGGCAGCAAGAAGGATGTCCCCAGGCTCGTCCGGGAGGAGGCGTACAAGCCCTTCTACATGCACCGCACCGGTCACTGGCTCGGCATGGACGTGCACGACGTGGGCGAGTACAAGACAGGAGGCAAGTGGCGCCGGCTCGAGGCCGGCATGGTGCTCACGGTGGAGCCGGGGCTCTACATCTCGGCCGACCGGGACGACGTTCCCAAGCGGTACCGCAATATCGGTATCCGTATCGAGGACGACGTGGCGATTACCGAGCATGGAAACGAGGTGCTTTCCGCCGATGCGCCCAAGGCGGTGACCGACATCGAGGCCTGGATGTCCACCTGATGGATCAGTACGACCTCGTCATCGTCGGCGGCGGCCTCGTCGGGGGCAGCCTGGCCTGCGCGCTCGCCGGCAGCGGCCTGCGGGTGTGTGTGGTCGAGGCCGTGCCGCCCAACGCGGCGGACCAGCCGAGCTACGACGAGCGGGTCATCGCCCTGTCCTGGGGCAGCCGCTTGATCCTCGAGGGCATCGGGCTGTGGCCCGGCATCGCCCCGGAGGCGGAGCCCATCCGCCAGATTCACATCTCCGACCGTGGCCGTTTCGGCTTCTCGCGCCTGGATTGCCGCGAGCACGGGGTCGAAGCCCTGGGCTATGTCGCACCCGCGCGGTTGCTGGGGCGCGCCATCACCGCCGGTCTCGACGGCGTCGAGGTCCTGTGTCCGGCGCGTCTCGTGGGATTCTGCGCGCAGGCCGACTGGGTCGACGTGGAGACGGTCAGCGCGGGGGAATCGCGTCTCATGCGCACGCGGCTGCTGGTTGCCGCCGATGGCGGGGAGTCGGTGATCCGCAAGCGCCTCGGTTTCTCGGCGCGCGAGTGCAGTTACGGCCACCACGCCGTGATCACCACCGTCAGCGCCGACCGCCCGCTGCCCGGAACGGCTTTCGAGCGCTTCACCGCAACCGGGCCCCTGGCCCTGCTGCCGATGACCGAGGGCCGCTATTCGGTGGTCTGGACCAGCCGAGCTGAGGAGACCCCGGACCTCCTCGCCCTGCGCGACGAGGCATTCCTGGAGAGACTGCAGGACCGGTTCGGTTACCGTCTGGGGCGTCTCTCGCGCCCGGGCAGGCGCGTGGCCTATCCGCTGAAGCTGCTGCTGATCCAAGATCCCGTGCGCTCTCGCGTGGTGCTCA
Organism: uncultured Chromatiaceae bacterium; assembly: GCA_964395315.1. Taxonomy (GTDB): domain Bacteria; phylum Pseudomonadota; class Gammaproteobacteria; order Chromatiales; family Chromatiaceae; genus CAVORB01. The sequence continues at coordinate 19,878 of CAYNBI010000055.1, forward strand.
TCGGCAACGCCGCGCACACCCTGCACCCGGTGGCCGGTCAGGGCTTCAACCTCGGCCTGCGCGACGTGGCGGCGCTGGCGGAGGTCGTTTCCGATGCGGTCCGGGCGGGGCAGGATCCGGGTGCGAAAGCGGCCCTCGATGCCTACCGCCGACTCCGCGGCGGCGATCAGGCCCGCGCAGCGACCGTCACCGATGGCCTGGCGCGGCTGTTCGTGCACCCCTGGCTGCCGGTTCGCCTCGGGCGCGACCTCGGGCTCCTGGGGCTCAACCTCAGTCCCGGGCTGCGCGACCTGGTTGCGAGGCACTTCATGGGGCTGGGGGGAAAGCTGCCGCGTCTGGCCCGCGGACTACCGCTGGTGGACGCGCAATGAGTAAGCAGCAGACCAGGTTCGATCTCATCGTCGTGGGGGGCGGCATGGTGGGCGCCGCGCTCGCCTGTGGTCTCACCGGCCGCGGCCTGTCGATCGCCGTCCTGGAGTCCCGCGAGCCGCAGCGCGCCTGGCCGGCGGGCGAGGTGGACCTGCGGGTTTCTGCCCTGAACCACGCCAGCAGGCGTGTTCTTGAGCGCGTCGGGGCGTGGGACCGCATCCGAGAGCTCGGCGCGAGCCCCTACCGCGAGATGCGGGTGTGGGACGCCGTCGGCCATGGCAGCATCCATTTCGACAGCGCGGAGGTGGGTGCGCCCGATCTCGGGCACATCGTCGAGAACCGGGTCACGCAGCTCGCGCTCTGGGAGCGCCTGGAGGCGGCGGAGGACGTCGCCCTCATCTGTCCCGCGCGCTTGCGGGACCTGAGCCTGACGGCGGATGCTGCCGTGCTGGAGCTCGACGACGGTGGCCGGCTCGAGGCGCGGCTGTTGGTGGGGGCGGATGGGCGGGACTCATTCGTGCGTGACCGGTTGGGGATCGCCACTCGCGGCTGGCTCTACGACCAGAGGGCAATCGTCGCCAACGTGGCGGTCGGGGAATGGCACCAGGAGACCGCCTGGCAGCGCTTCCTGCCGACCGGTCCCCTGGCCCTGCTGCCCTTGCTGGACGGTCGTTGCTCCATCGTCTGGTCGGTGACCGAGGCCCGCGGGGATGAGTTGCTGGCGATGGACGACAAGGCGTTCGCGGCCGCACTGGAGGAGGCGTTCGAACGCCGCCTGGGAGATGTGATCGCGGTCGGGCCGCGCGCGGCCTTCCCGCTGCGGCTCCAGCATGCCGAGGAGTACGTGAGGCCCCGCCTGGCCCTGATCGGGGACGCCGCCCACGCCGTCCATCCCCTGGCAGGGCAGGGCGTCAATCTGGGTTTCATGGATGCCGCGGAGTTGGCGGCGGCCGTGGACGAGGCCTTGGCCCACAAGCGGGACATCGGAGGTCTTTGGGCTCTGCGGCGTTACGAGCGCGCGCGCCGTGGCGAGAACGCGCTGATGCTGGCGGCGATGGATGGCTTCAAGCGCCTGTTCAGCAATGGCGTGCTTCCGGTTGCGGCCGTGCGCAGCGCGGGGCTGGTCGCGGCGGACAGGATACGTCCGATCAAGCTTGCCTTCATGCGCCAAGCCCTGGGGTTGGGCGCGGACCTGCCTCCGCTTGCCCGTGCCGGCGGCTCAGGGCGCTGAATCCATGCGCCCGGATCCCGGGGCGGCATGTCCTGGTAGCTGCTGGCACGGCGGACATCGCGGATTCAGGCGCTTGCCGTTGGAGACATCATTGCGGAAGGTAATTCAGCAAATTAGGAAATTCCATACACCTATCCAAGTTTTGGATTGGGTACCGCAGCCGCCTTTGGTTAACCTTACCGTTCCGCGGAAACCGGCACGAGCCGCCGCGCTCCCCGCTCAGTGAGCCACCCAATGGCCGAGATCCCCGACATCAGCGATTCCGAACGCTGGATCATCGAGACCACGCTCAAGGAGCGATACGGTCGCGATCTGGAGAGCCAGATGGCGGACGCCGATATCCGCCTGAGCCCGTCGGATCGGGATGTCACGAGCTGCCCCGTGGTCTACTGGAACGATGGAGACGGGTGTAATTTCGTCGTCATCAAGTCAGGGGATCGCAACTACCGCTGCCAGTTCTTCTACCGGGGCTACCAGCAGTACGGCACGGGTGTGCAAGAGTACGACGACCTCACCGAGTGCGTCGTCTCTCTGCTCCAGGCTCAGGCCGATCACGCGGCACGGGAGCGCGGGGACATCAACCCCAAGCGGCGCTGAGCGCGCCTTCGCGCGAGCGATCCGAATTGTTTATCGTCACCCGCGCGCGGCGATCGCCGTTGCGGCGGGTTCTAGAGAGCCAGTAGACCAGGAAAAACTGAGGGGAGAACTATGACAGCGAAGAACGCCTTCTACGCCCAGTCCGGCGGTGTCACGGCGGTGATCAACGCCTCCGCCTGTGGCGTGATCGAAACGGCACGTCAGCACGCCGACAAGATCGCCAATGTCTATGCGGGACGCAACGGGATCATCGGCGCGCTGACCGAGGACCTGATCGACACCGGCAGGGAGTCGGCCGAGAATATCGCGGCCCTGCGCCATACCCCGTCCGGCGGTTTCGGCTCCTGCCGCTACAAGCTGAAGAGCCTCGAGGCGAACAAGCGCGAATACGAGCGCCTGATCGAGGTCTTCAAGGCGCACGACATCGGTTACTTCTTCTACAACGGCGGCGGCGACTCCGCCGACACCTGCTACAAGGTCTCCCAGCTCTCCGAGAAGATGGGCTACCCGGTGCAGGCAGTCCACGTCCCCAAGACGGTCGACAACGACCTGCCCATCACCGACAACTGCCCGGGCTTCGGTTCCGTGGCCAAGTACATCGCCACCTCGACCCTGGAGGCCTCGTTCGACGTGCGCTCCATGGCCGCCACCTCCACCAAGATCTTCGTGATCGAGGTCATGGGCCGCCATGCCGGCTGGATCGCGGCCGCCGGCGCCCTGGTGGCCGATCAGGGTATACCGGTGCTGACGTTGTTCCCCGAGGTGGAGTTCGACAAGGACAAGTTCCTGGCCGCGGTCCAGGCCAAGGTCGAGGAGTTCGGCTACTGTACCGTCTGCGTCTCCGAGGGCTGCCACTGGCCCGACGGGCGTTTCCTGGCCGAGCAGGGCACCCGCGACGCCTTCGGCCACGCCCAACTCGGCGGTGCGGCGCCGGTGGTCGCCAACATGATCAAGGACGCCCTCGGCCACAAGTTCCACTGGGCGGTCGCCGACTATCTGCAGCGTGCCGCCCGCCATCTGGCCTCGAAGTCCGATGTGGAGCAGGCCTACGCGTTGGGCAAGGCCGCGGTGGAGTATGCGATCGAGGGTCACAACTCCATCATGCCCACGGTAGTGCGCAAGTCGTCCCACCCCTATGTGTGGGAAATCGGCAAGGCGCCCCTGTCCGAGGTGGCGAACGTGGAGAAGTTCATGCCCAAGGACTTCATCAGTGCCGACGGCTACGGTATCACCGACAAGTGTCGCGAATACCTGTATCCGCTGATCGAGGGCGAGGACTACCCGCCCTACGAGAAGGGCATGCCCAAGTACGTTACCCTTGATAATGTTGCCGTGGCCAAGAAGCTCGGCGCCTTCGAGGTCTGAACGCACGGCAGCAAACTAAAGGGGGCGCAAGCCCCCCTTTTTTTGGTGTAATCGGGACTCCGATATGTCCCGTGACCGCGCTCGGGAGATGATTAGTCAGCAGACTCAGTTCGGCGCCGGTTACAATCGCAATGCCGTGCGTCTGGTGCTGGGGGAGGTGTAGCGCGAGCGCGGGCAGGCGGCGGTCGACGGGCTGGTCTGGAGCTTGATCTGGACAAGGCCTTCGGTCTCAAGCCGGGAACGGACTTCTCCGGCATCGGCCGCGCACAAGCAAGGCCGTCGGCTGCGGTCTGGGGCCGGGCCGTATCCGATGCCGCCGCGGCGGACAAATATGACGGTTTCGTGACTGGGGCTCGTCCCTGTGTTTGAATCCGGTTGCGGCTCCTGTGCGGCAGCGCTGTCCCGAAGTCCGTTCATCGGCGTTTCACTTTGATTCTCAACGACATAACGAGAGGAGAAACCCCCAATGTCAGCTGGTTCTATCTTCGCCCTCCTGTGCGGCCTGGTCGCGCTGGGATACGGCATCTGGTCCGTGAAGTGGATTCTGGCACTGCCCGACGGCAACGACCGCATGCGGGAGATCGCCGCCGCCATCCAAGAAGGCGCCAGCGCCTATCTAAACCGCCAGTACATGACGATCGGTCTGGTCGGAGTTGTGCTGACGGTAGTCCTGTTCTTCGCTCTTGACGTCTATACCGCCGTTGGCTTCGTGATCGGCGCCGTGCTGTCGGGTGCCGCCGGCTATATCGGCATGAACATCTCGGTCAAGGCGAACGTGCGCACTGCCCAGGCCGCGAATGGTGGACTGGACGCCGCCCTCCAGGTCGCCTTCCGCGGCGGCGCCATCACCGGTCTCCTGGTGGTTGGCCTCGGCCTGTTGGGCGTCGCCGGCTACTACGTCGTCCTCAGCCTCATGGGCGTCGAGCAGTCGCATATCCTGCATGCCCTGGTCGGGCTCGGCTTCGGCGGCTCGCTGATCTCCATCTTCGCCCGGTTGGGCGGCGGCATCTTCACCAAGGGCGCCGATGTGGGCGCTGATCTGGTCGGCAAGGTCGAGGCCGGCATCCCGGAGGACGACCCGCGCAATCCCGCGGTCATCGCCGACAACGTGGGCGACAACGTGGGAGACTGCGCCGGAATGGCCGCGGACCTGTTCGAGACCTATGCGGTGACCGTGGTCGCCACCATGCTCTTGGGCTGGCTGCTGCTCCAGAGCCCCGACGCGGTGGTCTATCCGCTGGTGCTGGGCGGCGTATCCATCATCGCCTCGGTCATCGGCACCTTCTTCGTCAAGGCGAAAGAGGGCGACACCAAGATCATGGTCGCCCTCTACAAGGGCCTTGCCGTGGCCGGCGCCATTGCGCTGGTGCTGTTCATCCCGGTGACCCTGTGGCTGGTGCCCGAGTCCTTCTCCGTGGGCGGCGAGACGTTCAGCAACTGGGGGGTGTTCGGCTCGGCAGTCATCGGTCTGGTGCTGACCGCCCTCATGGTGATCATTACCGAATACTACACCGCCACCGAGTTCAGCCCGGTCAAGCACATCGCGGAGGCCTCCAGCACCGGCCACGCGACCAACATCATCGCCGGCCTCGGCATCGCCATGAAGTCCACGGCCGCGCCCGTGCTGGCGGTGTGCGCCGCCATCTGGACCGCCTACGAGATGGCCGGGCTCTACGGCATCGCCATCGGCGCCACGTCCATGCTGTCCATGACCGGCATAATCGTCGCACTGGACGCCTACGGCCCGATCACCGACAACGCCGGCGGCATCGCCGAGATGGCCGAGC
>CAYNBI010000056.1:0-24734 GCA_964395315.1 uncultured Chromatiaceae bacterium
ACCTGGAGGATGCGGACGACGGTGGTGAGGATGTCGAGGACGGCAAGCAGCCGGAGGACGGTGGCGGGGAGGCGCCCGAGGCAACCGACGCCGGCCCGTCGGCCAAGGACGGACAAGAGGACGAGAAGCAGCCACTCGCGGTCGAGGACTACCAGCTCAGCGAGGCGCTGAACGTGCTCAAGGGGCTGAACATCTTGGGTCGAGCAAAAGGGGGCTGAAAGAAGCGGCGCCGATCGGCGAACTCATGGCCGTATAGTGCCCGAACGCTGCCTCGCGCGGCACGCGGTGGCATCATTGGGAAGACTGAAGCGAGAATCGGAGAAGACCATGGCGCGCGTACTTGTTCCGTTGGCCCAGGGCTGCGAGGAGCTCGAGGCGGTCACCGTCATCGACTTGCTGCGGCGGGCAGGCATCGACGTGGTTACGGCTGGATTGGCCGACGGTCCGGTGCGCGCAAGCCGCGGCACCGTGCTGATCCCCGATACGGCGCTGGACACGGTCCTCGACGAGGAGTTCGACTTGGTCGTACTGCCGGGAGGGCTTCCCGGAGCGACCCATCTGGACGAGGATGCGCGGGTGCACCGACTGCTCAAGCGTCATCACGCCGAGCAGCGCTATGTCGCCGCCATATGTGCCGCGCCGAAGGTGCTGGCGAATGCGGGACTGCTCAACGGCAGGTCGGCAACCAGCTACCCGGGTGCCGTCCCCATGGAGGAGTATCCGGAGGTGGATCTCCTGGATGCCCCCGTCGTCGTCGACGGCAAGGTCATCACCTCCCGCGGTCCGGGTACGGCGATGGACTTCGCGCTCCAGCTCATCGAGCTGCTCGCGGGCAAGGGGACCCGAGACGACGTCGAAAAGGCGTTAGTGCGGGAAATCTGACGGCGGTCGGGGCCTGCTTCGCAGACCTTTTCTGTATCCTGCGGAGGGACCGGAAGCCGGGACAAGGTACCCCGATGAACAGTCCCACCCTCGCCATTACGATCACCGTGTTCACGGCCTTTGTCCTCAGCGCCGGCTTGACGCTTGCCTTGTCGCGTGCGGGCGTCATGCTAGATCACCCCAACGCGCGGTCCCTGCACGCCAAGCCGGTGCCGCGCACGGGGGGGCTCGCGGTCGTCGCAGCGGCTTTAGCCGCTTTCGCGTTATCCTTCCTGTTCGTGGCTCCGTCGAGGGAGTGGGCCTGGATCGGTGCCGCCGTTTCGCTGGTCGCCGCGGTCTCGTTTCTCGACGATCGCAAGGGGGTGCAGGTCCGTTACCGGCTGGCTGCCCATCTGGTCGCCGCGTTACTGCTGGTCACGGGCGGGATGGCTTGGGCTCGCTTCGAGCTGCCCAATCTTGTCTGGACGCTGCCGCATTGGCTCAGCCTCGTGCTCACCCTGCTGTTCGTGGTCTGGATGATCAACCTGTACAACTTTATGGACGGAATGGACGGATTCGCCGCTGGCATGGCCGTGTTTGGCTTTGGTGCCCTCGCCGTCATCGGCTGGCGCGAGCAGGCCGACGTCTACGCCCTCGCCAATGGCGTCGTCGCAGCCTCGGCAGCGGGTTTCCTGCTCGGCAACTTCCCGCCCGCGCGCATCTTCCTCGGCGATCTGGGTTCCGCGACGCTCGGCTTCTCGGCCGCCGCTTCCGCCCTGATCGGCGCCAAGGAGGGATTATTCCCCCTCTGGGTCGCGTGGCTCGCGTTTTCTCCTTTCGTCGTGGATGCGACCTGGACGCTCCTTCGCCGCCTCGCCCGCGGCGAGCGGGTTTGGGAGGCGCACCGTTCCCACCACTACCAGCGTCTGGTGCTTGCCGGCTGGAGCCACCGCAAGACCCTTCTCTGGTCCTACCTGCTCATGGCCGCCTGTGCAGCGACGTCGGTGGCCGCCGTGGGTATGACTGGGCAGGATCAGACCTTGCTGCTCGCGGCCTGGACGATTATCTACTTGCTTATCGGTTTCAGGGTCCGCCTGGCCGAGCGGACCGCGGGCTCCGTTTCGGCGTGAAAGCCTGGATCGACCGCCTGCGCTCGCGCACCGCTGCCTTTGTCCACGACCTGGTCATGATCCCGGCCGCCTGGTTCCTGGCCTTCTGGTTGCGTTTCAACCTCGGTGACATCCCCCAGGAGTTCGTCGACGGCGCACTCACCGCGCTGCCATTGGTGATTCTGGTCCAGGGCCTGGTCAACTGGATGTTCGGCCTCTACCGTGGGGTATGGCGCTTCGCCTCCCTGCCCGACCTCACGCGGATCGTCAAGGCGGTTCTGGCGGGCACGGCGCTCATCCTGTTCGCCCTGTTCATCTTCAACCGCATGCAGTCGGTTCCCCGCTCGGTGCCCGTGCTGTTCGCGCTGCTGCAGCTTTTGTTGCTATCCGGACCCCGCGTCCTCTATCGTTGGCTCAAGGATCACCGGCTGGCGCTACGTGCCGGTCAGCGCGTGCTCATCGTCGGCGCCGGTCGGGCTGGTGAGATGCTGGTGCGGGACATGCTTCGGGATCCCGCCCAGGGCTGGCTCCCGGTCGCCTTCGTCGACGATAAGCTGCGGCGCCAGGGGGGCGAAGTCCACGGCGTCCCGGTGCGCGGTCCCACGCCCATGATTCCCGAGCTATCCGAGAATCTGGAGATTGACCTCATCCTATTGGCGATTCCGAGCGCATCGACGAAAGATATGCAGCGGCTGGTCGCCTTGTGCGAGCGCGCTGGTCGTCCCTTCCGCACCGTGCCGGAACTGCAGAGCTTGATGGCCGGGCAGGTCAGCGTCAGCCAGGTGCGTCCGGTGAGCATCGAGGATCTCCTGGGTCGCGACCCGGTCGAGCTCGACTGGGACGCGATCCGCGCCTCGCTGGCGGGAAAGGTGGTCCTCGTCACCGGGGGGGGAGGCTCGATTGGCGCGGAGCTTTGCCGCCAGATCGCCGCCTCGCGGCCTTCGCGATTGGTCGTGGTCGACAACTGCGAGTTCAACCTCTACCGCATTGACATGGAGCTGCGCGAGACCTACCCCGGCTTGCAGGTCGAGAGCCGCCTGCTGGACGTCACGGATGCGACGGCGATACAGGGACTGTTCGGTCGGGAGCGACCCAAGATCGTGTTCCACGCGGCGGCCTACAAGCACGTTCCGCTACTGGAGCATCAGGTGCGGGCCGCCATTCGCAACAACGTGTTGGGCACTGATTTGGTGGCGCGGGCGGCGGACGCGTTTCAATGCGAGCAATTCGTTCTCATCTCGACTGACAAAGCGGTGAATCCCACCAACATCATGGGCGCCACCAAGCGCGTGGCCGAGATCCTTTGCCAGTCTCTCGGCGCGGAGTCGCCGACCCGTTACATCACGGTGCGTTTCGGCAACGTGCTCGGTTCCGCCGGCAGCGTGGTGCCCCTGTTTCGCCGCCAGATCGCCCGCGGGGGGCCCGTTACCGTGACGCACCCGGACATCGAGCGCTTTTTCATGACCATTCCGGAGGCCTGTCAGCTGATTATGCAGGCGGCTGCGATCGGGGAGGGCGGAGAGATCTTCGTGCTCGACATGGGGGAGCCGGTCAAGATCCGCTATCTAGCCGAGCAGATGATCCTGCTCTCGGGCAAGCGCCCCGGCGAGGACATCGAGATCGAGTACATCGGGCTGCGGCCCGGCGAGAAGCTGTACGAGGAGCTTTTTTACGCGTCCGAGGATCTGGCGCCGACGCTGCACCCCAAGATCCGCGTGGCGCGGCGTGGGGCAGGGTTCGCTGGCGATGAGTTGCAGCCGCGCCTCGAGAAGCTGAAGGTCGGGGCCGCAGCGTGTGACGAGGATGCCCAGCGCGCGGCGCTCGGAGCGCTTTTGCCGCAGTGGCGGGGACTGACGAAACCGGAGGAGGTCGTCCATGGCTGAGAATCTTTCCGTCGACCTCGAAGGGGTGGAGGTCGCGGCTGCGACGCCGGGTCCGGTCCTGAACGAGGAGCGCTCTCCCGAGGCGCGGGTGCTGGCCCATCTGCAGCAGGAGGGTAAGCTGGTAACCAGCGACCTCGCCCGCGCGCGGCGGCTCGCCGAGGAGAGCGGCGACCCCCTGCTGCGCATGCTGGTCCGCCTCGGCCTGGTCTCGGAGCGTGACATGGCCCAGGCGCTGGCCGACGTTCTGCAGCTTCCTCTAGCGCAGGCGTCGGACTATCCGGACGTGCCGGTGGCGGGGGAGAGCTTCAGTCTGCGCTTCCTCAAGGATGCCCGGGTGATTCCCTTGCGAGAGGACGAGGAAGAGCTCGAGGCCGCGTTCGCCGATCCGGTAGACGAGTTCGTGCTCGAGGCGCTGGAAATGGCGGCGGGCAAGCCGATTGTGCCCTGGGTGGGCCTCCCCGCGGAGATCGAGGCTGCTTTGCGGCGACTTTACGAGGAGGGGGATCAAAGGGACGAGGAGGGCGACCTGGAGGCCGCGCTCGGGGATGTCTCGGAGGACGACATCGAGCATCTCAAGGACCTTGCCAGCGAGGCCCCGGTGATCCGCATGGTCAATCAGATCATCCAGCGGGCCGTCGAATCCCGGGCCTCGGACATCCACATCGAGCCGTTCGAGGACGAGCTCAAGGTGCGCTACCGCGTTGATGGGATCCTGCAGGAGGTCGAATCGCCTCCGGTGCGGTCCACTGCCGCCGTCATCTCGCGCGTGAAGATCATGTCCAAGCTCAACATCGCCGAGCGGCGCTTGCCCCAGGACGGGCGTATCCCGCTGCGGGTGCAGGGCAAGGAGCTCGACCTGCGCGTGTCCACCGTGCCGACCATGTTCGGCGAGAGCGTCGTCATGCGGCTTCTGGACAAGGAGAGCGTACGGTTCGACTTCGACTCGCTGGGCTTCGAGGGAACGCCTCGCCAGCGGCTGCTCGAAATCCTGGACATGCCCTACGGCATCTTCCTGGTCACGGGCCCCACCGGCAGCGGCAAGAGCACCACCCTGTACACCGCCCTGAGTCGACTCAACACGCAGGAGCGCAAGATCATTACCGTCGAGGATCCGGTGGAGTACCAGATCCCGGGTATCAACCAGATCCAGGTCAAGCCACAGATCGGGATGACCTTCGCCGGCGCCTTGCGCTCCATCGTGCGCCAGGACCCGGACATCATCATGGTCGGCGAGATGCGCGACCTGGAGACCGCGCGCATCGCGGTCCAATCCGCGCTCACCGGCCATCTGGTCCTGTCGACCCTGCATACCAATGATGCGGCGAGCGGGGTTACCCGCCTGCTCGACATGGGGGTCGAGGACTATCTCCTGACCTCCACCATCAACGGTATTCTCGCCCAGCGCCTCGTGCGCCGGCTTTGTAGCTCTTGCAGGGAGCCTTATCACCCGATCCCGGAGATGGCCGCAAAGCTGGAGCGGGCGGCGGGCGGCAGCACCGAGCAGCCGACGCTGTACCACGCAAAAGGTTGCGCCCTGTGCAACGGGACCGGCTATTACGGCCGCTTGGGGATCTCCGAGGTGCTGCTGATGACAGACGGTATCCGCAAGGCCGTGCTCTCCCACGCAACCGCGAGCGAGATCCAGCGTTTGGCGGTCGAAGAGGGCATGCACACCATGTACCAGGACGGTTTGCGCAAGGCGCTCGATGGGCGCACCACGATGGAAGAGGTTCTGCGGGTGGCGGAGGAGGCCTGAAGACGTGGCCCGATTCCATTACAAGGCGGTACGCAACGACGGCGAGACCGTCGAGGGCGAGCTGGAGGCCGCGGACGAGGCATCCGTGATTCGACATCTCCAGACCGAGGGCCTGATCCCGATTCAGGCGCGACCGACCGGCGGGCTGCGCAGCCAAATCAGTTTCCGCCGAACCAGCGGCCTGACCCAGAAGGAAATCGGGATCATGACCCGCGAGCTGGCCACCCTGCTGGAGGCGGGACTGACCCTCGACCGCTCGCTGCAGATCCTCATCGAGCTGACGGAGGAAGACCGTGTCACGCGCGTGCTGGAGAACCTCCAGGCGCGGGTGCGCGGCGGCGCGACCTTCTCCTCGGCGCTGGAAGAGGACAACCTGTTCCCGCGGTTGTACGTGAACATGGTGCGCGCCGGGGAGGCCAGCGGCTCTCTCGACCTGGTGCTCGCCCGCCTCGCCGACTACCTGGAACGCACCGCGGAGCTGCGGGAGACCATCACCTCGGCCCTGATCTATCCGGCGATCCTGCTGGTCGTCGCCGGGCTTTCGGTGATCCTGCTCCTGGTGTTCGTGGTGCCCCAGTTCACGGTGCTCTTTCAGGACATGGGAGCTGCGCTGCCGCTGCCCACGCGCATCGTCATCGCCGTCGGCGACCTGTTCCGGGATTACTGGTGGGCGATGCTTGTGGTCATCGCCGTGCTGGCCTTGGCCGTCGAACGCTGGATGCAAAAGCCCGGGGTGCGCACGCGGCTGGATCACAAGGTGCTGGACCTGCCGTTGTTCGGGGACCTGGTGTGGAAGCTGGAGACAGCTCGATTCTGCCATACGCTGTCGACCTTGTTGAAGAACGGCCTCCCCTTGCTCAGCGCGTTGAACCTGTCGCGGGAGGTGGTCGGCAACCGCAAGATCTCCGGGTTGCTGGAGGAGGCGGGCGAGGATCTCAAGCACGGGCGCGGTCTCGCCGAGCCGGTGGCCAGGCGCGAGATCCTGCCGCAGATGGCCCTGCAGATGATTCGCGTGGGCGAGGAGTCGGGTACGCTCGACGCTATGCTGGGGAAGGTGGCGGAAACCTACGACAAGGAGACCGAGGCCAGCGTCAAGCGCCTGCTCACGTTGCTCGAGCCGGTGCTGATCATCGGGCTCGGCATCGTCGTGGCGGGCATCATCATCTCGATCATCGTACCCATCCTGGGGGCGAACGAGCTCGTGATGTGAGGGCCACCAGGACACGCGCGGGCCGGTTCGCGATGCGTGATCGGTACCAGTTAGAATACCGCCGAAAATCGGTATTTCCTCAGATCTAAACGGAACCCAAGCGATGCAGTCTTTCTTCGGACAACACAAGCGGAAGCGCGGTTTTACCCTGGTCGAGCTCCTGGTCGTCCTCGCCATTCTCGGGCTCCTGGTTGGTCTCGTGGGCCCGCGGGTGATGAAGACCCTCGGCACCTCGAAGACCAAGACTGCCCGCATCCAGATCGAGGAGCTCTCGGGTGCGCTGGACATTTACCGTCTGGAGTTGGGCCGCTATCCCACGACCAGCGAGGGCCTCCAGGCGCTGGTGGAGAAGCCGGGAGACATGGAGAACTGGAGCGGCCCGTACCTCAAGAAATCCTACGTCCCGAAGGACCCCTGGGGGTTCGAGTTCGAGTACCAGTCTCCGGGCGAGCACGGCTCCTTCGACATCTGGTCGCTCGGCGCCGACAACCGTGAGGGCGGTGACGGCGAGGATCAGGACATCCGCGGCTGGGAGTGACCGAAGACGGTGCCGACGCCGAGGCCCCGGTGGCTGGATGGTGCCAACACTCGCGGGACCCTTGCCTCGCTGGGCACGGGTGCAGACTCGTATGCCAGTGAGCGGGTTGATCATCGTCGGCCAGTTCCCGCGACCACTCGCGTTCGCATCTCTCGACCGCCCCGCGGCTTCACCCTGCTGGAGCTCGTGGTGGTTCTGGCCCTGGCCTCCCTCCTGATCGCGATCGTTCCGCCGCTGATCAGCTCGGCCTTCCCCGGTGTCGAGCTCAAGGCGGCCGCGCGTCGGGTTGCATCCGGTCTGCGCCTGGCCCGGGAGGAGGCGATTCGCAGCGGGCGAGATGCCGCCTTCGTGATCGATGTGGAAGAGCGGGTGTTCGAGGTCGATGGCGATTATCGGCGGTCGAAGCTCCCCGATGCCTTGGAGGTGAAATTGGAGGCCGCGGAATCGGAGATGCTGAACGACCACGCGGGTGGCGTGCGCTTCTATCCCGATGGCAGCTCGACCGGGGGGCGCATCGTGCTCGCATACAGCGATCGCGGCTATCAGATCGGTGTGCAATGGCTGACGGGTCGCATCGAGCTGGCGCCTTGGGAAGACCGATGATCTTCTGGGGCGCGCTTCCCCGGCCCGCGCACCCGATCGCCGGAGCCACGTGCCGCGGCCAGCGCGGATTCTCGCTGCTCGAGGTCGTCGTTGCCTTCTCCATCCTGGCCCTCACCCTGGGCGTACTGATTCAGATCTTCTCGCGTGCCGTCACCACCACCAGCATGAGCGCCGACTACAGTCGCGCCTCGACGTTGGCGGAGGCCAAGCTGAATGCGCTGGGTTTGGAGATTCCGCTCGAGGCGGGCACCTTCAGTGGGGAGACTGAGGACGGCTTCGCGTGGGAGGTCTTCGTCGAGCCGTTCGAGCTCGGAGAGGTGGACTGGGAGCCGACGCTCCTGCCGTATCAAGTCACGGCTGTTGCCTCCTGGGACGACGGAGGCGGACGGCGTCGTCAGATCAGCATCGTCAGCCTGCGGGCGGTGACAGACTCCGCATTCGCGGGCGAAGCACAGCCGGGGTTCGAGACGGACTCGGCCCACGACGAAAGCCAGCCGGACGGCTAATGGCTTCGGTTCTTCCGCTTCATTCCGGCGCCGCCCTGAGGGGCGCAGATAGGAGAGCGGCACCGATTTCCTCTGCCGAATTACTCCTCCAGCGCGCTTCTGCTCGCGGCTTCACCCTGGTCGAGCTCCTGATCGCCATGACACTGGTTGGTTTGATCACGCTGCTACTGTTCTCGGGGCTGCGGCTGGGGACGAGGGCTTGGGAGGGTGTAGAGGCGGCCGCGGACAGGACGGGAGCACTGCGCGTCGCCCGCAACTTCCTGGACCGGACGCTGAACCAGGCCCGGCCGGTGTCGCTGACATTCGACGGGGAGATCATCTCTGTCTTCTCGGGGGAGGCGCAGGCGTTGGAGTTTGTTGCCCCTCTGTCCGAGCATGTTGGTATCCCCGGTCTCTACGTGGTGCGACTGACGCTGGAGGAGGGGAGCAAGCGCCGGCTGATCCTGACCCGATGGCTGCTGCACCCCGATGTTCTTGCCGGGACCGACGAGATCCCGGCGTGGACGCCCCTGGGCCGCGGCCGAGGGGTGTTCCAACCGACGGGCGAGCTCGACGAGGATCTCGCTGCTGGCGCTTTCGGCAGCACCCTGCTGCTGGACGACGTCGGGGACTTCGAGCTTCGCTATTTCGGACGCGTCGATGGTGAGCAGCAGCCCGAGTGGTTCGAGGACTGGGTGGAACGGCCGGATCCGCCTCTGGCGTTGAATCTGCGTCTCACGACACCGGAGCAGTCATGGCCGGACTCGCTCGTCCGCCTGCCCGAGCCGGAGCGATGATGCGCCAGCCGCGCACACGCAGGGGTGAACCGGGGATCGCGCTCGTCCTCGTGTTATGGGTGGTCGCCTTGCTCTCCATCATCGCCGTTGGGCTGACCGCCACCCAGCGCACCGAGACGACGCTGGCGGCGAACCAGGTCGCTGCGGCCCGCTTTCGCGCCCTGGCGGATGCAGGGATCAACTACGCGGTAATGAATTTGTTGGCACGGCCGCTCGTGGCGCAGGGTGAGGGCCTCATCGCCGATCTCTGGGTGCCGGACGGGACTCCGCGACCCTGGAGCTTTGCCGGCGAGTCACTCGAGATCAGTGTCGTCAACGAGGCGTCCCTGGTCGATCTCAATCAGGCGGAGATGGATCTGCTGAGCGCCCTGCTGTTCGCGGCTGGCGTTCCCGAAGGTGAGGAGGCGCCTATGGTGGCGGCGATTCTCGATTGGCGTGACGAGAATGACCTGCACTTGCTCAACGGCGCCGAGGACGCAGACTATCGCGCTGCCGACTTCCCCTACGGGGCCAAGGACGGACCCTTCGACAGCGTGGAAGAGCTGCGGGAGGTCATGGGATTCGACCGCGAGCTTTACCGGATCCTGGCACCAGCACTTACGGTGGATTCCGCCAGCCAGAGCGTGGACCGAGAGTTCGCTCCGACCTTGGTAGCCGCCGCCTTGGAGGGGCTGACGCTGGAGGAGGCCGAGCTCAAGCGCGAGGAACAGGAGGCCCTAGATGCGTTGCAGGGAGCTGCGACAGGAGCCGGCGTGTTCGCTCGCGGGGGACCGCTGTACCGAATTAGGATCAGCCGCCGCGCTGAACAGGGTGCCGCGATGTCCATGGAAGCTCTGGTGTGGACCGACCTTGGAAATGAGCCACCGTTTCGTGTGCTGTGGCGGCGTTACGGGATGATGACTGAATTCACTCCCGCGGCCGAGGCTGGAGGCGATGAGTAAGGGTCGCGATCAGGAGGCGGTGGGTGCCCGCACGGAGCCGCGACCGATGCCTTGGGCCCTTCGAGCGCCGATCGGCGCCCAACCAGACTCGGCGAACCGGGAATTTCCTTTGATTTCTCAGGCACTTTGCGGTTCAATTGCGATAAGCGCTGAAGATTCCTCGATCTTTTCCGGACGAAAATAGGGTATCGGGCACGGGATGGCGGTCACCGACGTTTTCCACTTCCTGCGAGCTCCGGCACTGCCCGGCCAAGCCGTGCTGGACGAATGGCTGTCGCGCTGGCGCAATGCCCTGGTCGTATGCCTGCCGCCCCGGGTCAGGCGCGTCTTCGAGCGCCAGGACCAGCGTTTGTTGGTGGTCCCGGCCGGAGCGACGGCGACCTTTTACCAGCAGCAGGGCATGGACCGGCGCGCGGTCGGAGAGCTGGATAGCAGCGACACCGGCACGCTACAGGCGGTGGTCGCCACGCTACGCGGGACGAACCAGCGCACCATCATCGAGTTGCCTGCCGCGCTGGTTCTCAAACGCCACGTCTCCTTCCCGTCCCAGGTGCGGGAGAATCTGGCCAAGGTGCTGCGTTACGAGATCGACCGCGTCACCCCGTTTCAGGCCGATCAGGTCTTTTTCGATTTCCGCGTGGAGGACCGTGCCGGGCCCAAGGACAAACTTCCGGTGGAGCTGGTGTTGTGCCGCCGCGACCATCTTCAGGGCTGGATGCGACGCCTGCGCGAGGCCGGTGCCCCTGCCGAGCAGGTGACCTGGGAGGGCGCCTGGCCGCGCGCCAACCTCCTGCCACCCGAGGAGCGACCGAAGCGCGGCGGCGGCTGGTTCAGTGCGACCAAGATTCTGGTCGTTGCCGCCTTGGTGCTCCTTGGACTGGCGCTCGCCACGCCGCTGTGGCAGAAGACGCGCCTGGTCGAGAGGCTCGAGGCCGAGTTGGCTACCGCCAAGCAGGAAGCGGAGAAGGTGGACGAGGTTCGCACTGCCCTCGAGCGCGCGCGCGAGGGCAGCGTGGCAGTGCTTCAACGCAAGCTCGATCAAGCACGCAGCGTCGATCTCCTGCGGGAGCTCACCGAGGTCCTCCCGGATGACACGTGGGTGCAGAACCTCGAGTTCCGCGACGGAGAGGTCCAGATTCGCGGAGAGTCTGCGCAGGCCTCGGCGCTCATCGGATTGCTGGAACGGGCACCCGGAATATCGGAGGTCTCGTTCCGTTCGCCGGTGGTTCAGGTCGCGGCCGCCGACAAGGAGCGTTTTCACATCTCCTTCAAGTTCACGCGCGAGCAGCCGAAATGAAGGGTCTCAACGGCCAAGGCCGCTGCATCCTGGTCTGGGGATTGACCTTGCTGATTCCCCTGACGCTCATCGTCGTAGTCGGTTGGCCTTGGCTCGAACGGCTCGGCGACTTGAATCAGACGATCAGCTCTGGCGAAGACCGGCTCGCGCGTTACCAGCGCCTGATTGCGACGCTTCCGGGCCTGCGGGCAGAGCTCGAGCAGGTACGCAGCAACGAGGACGTCAAGGCCTTTTACTATGACGCCGCGACGCCACAGCTGGCCGGCGCGCAGCTTCAGCGGGAGCTACAGGACATGGTCAAGGCCGCGGGCGCGCGTCTGATCAGCACCCAGATCTTGCCCGCGAAAGAGGATGAGCAACCCCCGCGAGTCAGCATCCGGACCCAGATCCAGGGCGAGACCGACGCGTTGCTTGATGTGCTCTACCGCGTTGAGCACGCGCGCCCCTTCCTGTTTGTCGATCAGCTCTCGGTGCGGGCCACGGCGCGCAGGACTCTCGCGCGGAACCCGCGCGTGCGTGCGCGGCGCGCGCCAGCGGGCGGACGGTCTGAAGCGCAGCTTACAGTCCGGCTCGATCTATTCGGTTACGCGCTGGGGGACGGCCAATGAAGCCGGCGCTCGTTGTTGCCGTTCTGGTGCTCGGCGCATTGCTGACGCTGCAATGGCTGGGTTGGCCGCCCGATCGCGAGGCGACGCCGTCCGGCGATCCCGGTAGCTCCTCGGCGCCGGTACCCCTGCCGGCCGCCGAAAGCCCGCTCGACCTCCTGTCCCCCCCGGAGGACATCGAGGAATATGCCGTTGTGGTGGAGCGCCCTCTCTTTCTTCCGGATCGCCGACCCCCGTCGGAAGATGAAGCCGATCAGGAGGAGGCTCCCATCGTTGACGACGGCACGCTTAAGGGACTGGATCTCAATGCCGTCATCATGACACCCGGCCGGGTGGTTGCCTGGGTGCGCAACCCGGCCGAGAAAGAACTGCAGGACCTCGAGCTCGGTGACGAGATCAACGGCTGGAACGTCAAGGAGATCCAGCCCGATCGTCTCGTACTGGAGCGACAGGGCCAAACGGATACGCTAACATTGCGCGATTACCAGAATATGCCGCCTCCACGGCCTGCGGTGCGCACACCACCACGTCCAGCCGATCGCCGGAAACCGCAGCCCCCAGCGGCGCAAGGCTCCAGAAACCCGCCAGCGCCGGGGGCGCGCAATCCGGGAAACAGGGAAAATGGACAGCAATCCGACCAACCATAGCGAGCCTAAAGGCAGGCTTCTCCCGTTTGCTTTGGCGGGCGCATTGTTCCTGACGTTTTCGGCCGGATGCGAACGTTCGCAGTATGACCCGACGCTGAAGGTTGGCGATCCGCAGGGTCATATCGTGGATCAGCGCCGGGGTGGCGGGCCCGGTGGCACGCGAACCCAGGGCTATCGCGGAGAGGGCATCGGACTGGACTTCGGCGGCGACCCGGTGGCCGGTCCGAAGGAAAGCACCAAAGCGGGCTCAGGCACCTTCGTGCAGAAGGTATCCGCGCCGCGAGTGGACACCACGCCCGGCGACGTGACGCTCAACTTCGACGGTACCGATATCCGTGAGGTAGTGAAGGTCGTCCTCGGCGACCTACTGCAAGTCAATTACGTGCTCGACCCCCAGGTCCAAGGCGTCGCGTCCCTGGAAACGGGGAGGCCGCTGCGGCGCGAGCACCTGATCCCCACCCTGGAAACCCTGCTGCGCATGAACAACGCGGCCCTGATCCAGAGCGGGGGAACTTATGAAATCGTGCCCCTGGCCAACGCGGTCAAGGGCCGCATCGTCCCCCAGCTGGGGGAATCCGACCGGCCGCTTCCGGACGGCTACAGCGTACAGGTCGTGCCGCTGCAGTACATCGGCGCCGATGAGATGAGCAAGATCCTGGAGCCCCTGGCCCCCGAGGGGAGCGTCATCCGGATCGACAACCTGCGCAACCTTCTGCTGATTGCCGGCACCAGCCCGGAGCTGGGTAATCTGCTCGATACCATCCGCGTGTTCGATGTCGACTGGATGGCCGGGCTCTCGGTCGGCTTCTTCACCCTCGAGTATGCGTCGGCAAACGACGTGGTCACCCAGCTCGAGAGCTTGTTGGCGGACGAGGGCGGAAATCCCTTCAAGGGGCTGTTCCGCTTCATCCCGGTAGAGAGCGCCAACAGCCTGCTCGTGGTCTCTCCCCAGGAAAGGTACCTCAAGCAGGCCAAGGACTGGATCGAGCGCCTCGACATCGCTGAGGCGTCAGGTGACTCCAGCGAACGGCTGTTCGTCTACCGGGTCAAGCATGGGGACGCGGAAAATCTGGCGGATATCCTGTCGCAGCTGTTCGCAGCCCAGGAGGACCAAAGCCGACGCGTCGGTGGGGTCGCTCCCGGCCTGCGCCGGGCCTCCGCGGAATCGGGCGCCGGGGAAGGCGGTGGGATCCAGGGTGACCCGCCGATGTCCCAGTCGCGTCCGGCGGTGACGGCCAATCTCGAGCTTTCCTCGAATGTCAGCATCGTCGCCGACACCCTCAACAATTCCCTGCTGATACGGTCTAGTCCCCGCGACTACAAGCGGATTCTCGATGCCCTGAAGCAGCTCGACCTGGTGCCCCTCCAGGTTTTGGTCGAGGCTACCATCGTGGAGATCAGGCTGGCCGGCAACCTCCAGTACGGCGTGCAGTGGCAGTTCTTCGGCGGCCAGCCTTCCGGCAACAGGAACGATCAGCGTAGCGTGTTCTCCTGGGATGGATCCCAGGACGGGGCCGGCATCAATCCGATTTCCCCCGGCTTCAACTGGGCGCTGATCAAGAACGGCGACGTCATTCGCGCCACCCTGAGCATGCTCGCCGGCGATGGCCTGGTGAACGTATTGTCATCTCCTTCCGTGATGGTCCTCGACAATCAGACCGCGAAGATCCAGGTTGGCCAGCAGGTGCCGGTGGCTACCTCGCAGCAGCAGGGAACATCGGAGCTGGACCGCGTCGTCAACACCATCGAGTATCGCGACACCGGCGTGCAGCTCGCGGTCAAGCCACGGGTAACCCCCGGCGGGCTGGTGCAGATGGAGATTGAGCAGGAGGTGAGCACGGTCGACGAGTCGAACCCCTCGGCGCTCAACTCGCCCACCTTCATCACCCGCAACATCACCAGCAACGTGGCCGTGCGCTCCAATCAGGCGGTGGTGCTGGGCGGTTTGATTCAGGATACCCGGGAGCAAGGCAAGCAGGGTGTCCCCGGACTCTACGACCTGCCCGTCATCGGCGGCCTGTTCGGTGAGACGAACAAGAAAGCAGACCGCACGGAGCTGGTCGTGGTCCTCACGCCGCGGGTGATCGCCAGCGACCAGGACGTGGAGGCCGTGACCATGGACTTCCGTCGCAAGCTCAAAGGTCTGGAGTACAAGTTCTGACGCGAGCGCGCTTTGGCGAAGCAGGAACCGGTATCGCGTCGTATCCGCTCGTCCTCCGGTCAGCCGATCCGCGCACGCCTGCAACACCCAGCGCCTTCAGCTAACCGGCGGGCGCCTGATACAGACGAGGTATGGTATGAAGGTAGCCCTTCTAGCCGGAGGGTTGGGAACGAGGCTTGCCGAAGAGACGGAAGTCAAGCCGAAACCCATGGTGGAGATTGGCGGCAAGCCGATTCTCTGGCACATCATGATGCACTACTCGGGCTACGGCTTCAGCGACTTCGTCATCGCCCTCGGCTACAAGGGGGAGTACATCAAGCGCTGGATGCGGGAGTTCGCCTCCCTGCACAGCAACATGACCGTCCATACCGGCTCCGGCGAGATCACGCTCCACGACAAGCACCACGTGGATTGGCGCGTCGATCTGGTCGACACCGGCCACGATACGGCCACCGGCGGCCGTATCAAGCGATTGCAGCCCTGGGTAGGGGACGGAACCTTCATGCTCACCTGGGGGGACGGGGTTGCGAACGTCGATCTCGATAACCTGCTCGCGTTTCACCGGGCGCACGGCAAGCTGGCGACCTTGACAGCGGTCCGGCCACCGGCGCGCTTCGGACACCTGGAGTTCGACGGTGATCGCGTTGCCCAATTCGATGAAAAACCGCAGACCAGCGAAGGCTGGATCAACGGGGCATTTTTCGTCCTCGAGCCCGGCATTTTCGATTACGTAGCCGGAGACGACACCCAGTGGGAAAAGGAACCCCTGGAGCGTTTGGCGGCGGAAGGCCAGCTGATGGCTTACCGGCATGAGTCATTCTGGCAGTGCATGGATACCATTCGCGACAAGAAGCTGCTCGAAAAGCTTTGGCAGGAGGGACACCCTCCCTGGAAAACCTGGACTTGAACATGCGCATTCTCGTTACCGGACACAACGGCTACATCGGGACCGTTCTGGTGCCCATGCTCCAGGCCCGCGGACACGAGGTGGTGGGCCTCGACACGGGTTACTTCAGCCGCTGCCTGTTCGTGGGCTCGGTGCCGGAAGTGGCGAGCATCACCAAGGACATCCGCGACGTCGAGGCGCAGGATGTGGCCGGGTTCGACGCGGTGATCCACCTGGCCGGCCTGTCGAACGATCCGCTCGGGGACTACAAACCGAATCTCACGGAAGACATCAACGACAAGGCGGCGGTGCGTCTTGCGCGGCTCGCCAAGGAAGCCGGTGCGCAGCGCTTTCTTTTCGCCTCGTCCTGCAGCAACTACGGTGCGGGGGGTGCGGATTTCCTCGACGAACAGGCCGCGTTCAACCCGGTGACGCCCTATGGCGTTTCCAAGGTGCAGGTCGAGGCCGCCCTGCACCGGCTCGCCGACGCGGATTTCTCCCCGACCTACCTTCGTGCCTCCACGGCCTACGGGGTATCGCCCCTGCTGCGCTTCGATCTCGTGATCAACAACCTCACGGCCTGGGCCTTCACGACCGGTTTGGTGTACCTGAAGAGCGACGGTAGCCCCTGGCGGCCCGTGGTCCACGTCGAGGACATCGCGCTTTCCTACATCGCCGCGCTCCAAGCCCCGCGCGAGGCGGTTCACGACCAGGCCTTCAACGTCGGCACGACCACGGAGAACTACCAGATCCACGAGCTGGCCGAGATCGTCCGCGACATCGTCCCCGGCTGCCGCATCGAATACGCCCCGGACGCCGGCCCGGACAAACGCTGCTATCGCGTCGACTGCAACAAGATCGCCCGCGAGCTCCACGCCTTCAAGCCCCAGTGGACCGCACGCCGGGGTGTGGAGCAGCTCTACGAGTCCTACCAGGCGGTGGGCCTGACGCTTGAGGATTTCGAGGGAGAGCGCTACAAGCGCATCGCACACGTCAAGCAGCTCGTGGCGAACGGCCTGCTGGATGACGAGCTGCGCTGGCGCGACGGGGCCGGGGGCTGACGACGATGGCCGCCATCCAGAACTGTCGGTCCTGCGGCGCATCGCATCTCGAGCCCGTCCTGGATCTCGGTCGGACTCCCCTTGCCGATCGCTTGGTCACCGAGGCGCAGCTCAGCGAGTCCGAGCCTACCTATCCGCTCGCCGTGGTGTTCTGCCCTGCCTGCGGACTGGTACAGATCCGCGAAACCGTTCCGCCAGAGGTCCTCTTCTGCGCGGACTATCCCTATTTCTCGTCCTTCTCGGATGCGCTCTTGCGCCATTCCCGCGACAACGTGATCGAGCTGATCGCCAGGCGGCGTCTCAGCACCAACAGCCTGGCCGTGGAACTGGCGAGCAACGACGGCTACCTGCTCAAAAATTACCTTGAGCAAGGAATTCCCGTCCTCGGCATCGATCCCGCCGACGGACCGGCGCGGGAAGCCGAAAAGATCGGGGTCACCACGCTCAACACCTTCTTTACCGCCGATCTCGCGCAGCAGCTCTGCGGCGAGGGGAAGCGGGCGGACGTCATTCACGCCAACAACGTACTTGCTCACGTGGCCGATACGAACGGCTTCGTCAGGGGCATCGCGACCTTGCTGAAGGACGATGGCGTCGCGGTTATCGAGGCACCCTATGTCAAAGACCTGATCGATCACAGCGAGTTCGACACGATCTACCACGAGCACCTGTGCTATTTCTCGGTCACCGCCTTGGACAACCTGTTCCGGCGCCACGGCCTCTATCTCAACGAGGTAAGGCGGCTGGCCATTCACGGCGGATCACTGCGGCTGTATGTGGAGAAGCGCGAGCAGGTCGACGAGTCCGTGCGCGCACTCCTGGCCCTCGAACGCGAGCATGGAGTGGATAGAGTGGATTTCTATCTGGATTTCGCCCGCAAGGTCGAACGACTCAAGGTGGATCTGCTGACCCTGCTGCGCGGCCTGCGGACCGAGGGCAAGACGATCGCCGCGTACGGAGCTGCGGCCAAGGGGGCTACCCTCATCAACTATGTTGGCGTAGGCAAGGACCTCATCGATTTCGTGGTGGACCGCAATACCTTCAAGCAGGGGCGCTACATGCCGGGCCAGCATCTGCCGATCTTTGCGCCAGAACGTCTGCTCGAGGCGATGCCGGACTATGTTCTCTTGCTGGCCTGGAACTTCGCGGACGAGATTCGTGGGCAGCAGGCGGCTTACGCCGAGCGCGGTGGGCGCTTCATCGTACCGGTTCCCGAACCGAGGGTTCTGTGAACGCGGCGACGGCTCAGGCGCCGGCGAGCATGATCTGCCCAAGCTGCTCGGCAGGCGGGATGCGGGTCTTCCACCGGCTGGATGCGGTACCCAGCAACAGCTGCATCCTGCTCAATTCCGCCGAAGAGGCCAAGGCCTATCCGCGTGGGCAAATCCGGCTTGGATTCTGTACGGCCTGCGGCTTTATCTCTAACGTCGCCTTCGAACCGGAATTGACCGAGTACTCCGGCCGCTACGAGGAGACGCAGGGGTTCTCTCCCACCTTCAACGCCTTCCATCGCGCCCTAGCCGAGCGGCTGATCGAGAAGTACGATCTGCACGACAAGGACATCATCGAGATCGGCTGCGGCAAGGGGGAGTTCCTGATGCTGCTGTGCGAGCTGGGGGGCAACCGGGGGATCGGCTTCGACCCGGGTGTCCACGCCGATCGCATCCAGGGGGCCGCCACCCAGAGTGTGCGTTTCGTTCCCGACTTCTACTCCGAGAAGTACGCCCAACATCAAGGCGACTTCGTGGCGTGCAAGATGACCCTGGAGCATATCCACCCGGTGGGGGACTTCATCGCCACGATGCGACGCGCCATCGGCGCGCGCGCCGGCACCAATGTCTTCTTTCAGATCCCTGAGGCAACCAGAATTCTGCGGGACTGTGCGTTCGAGGACATCTACTACGAGCACTGCTCTTATTTTTCACCAGGCGCTCTCGCCCGCCTGTTCCGGGCCAACGGCTTTGAGGTCCTGAACCTGGACACCGAGTACGACGGTCAATACCTCACCATCGAGGCGCGAACGACGGAGGGGCCGGTCGAACAGCCGCCGCTGGCAGCCGAAAACGACATCGAAACCCTCGCCGGGCTGGTGCGGGACTTCCCGGAGCGTTTCGAGGCGAAGCGGCGGGCTTGGTCGGAACGCCTGCACGGCTACGCGGAGGAAAGACGGCGTGTGGTGCTCTGGGGTGCCGGGTCGAAGGCCGTCGCCTTTCTCTCGACCCTGGGTGCGGAGGCGGTGATCGGCTACGGCGTCGATATCAACCCCTACCGGCAGGGGCATTACCTGCCCGGTACCGGCCTGCCCATCGTCGCCCCAGAGTTCCTCGCGGACTACCGCCCCGACGCCGTGATCATCATGAACCCCATCTACCGCGATGAGATCGCACGCGACCTTTCGCGTATGGGCCTGAGCCCGGAGATCCTGACCCTGTAGCGGATCTCGCCCCTCGGCGGCCAGCCGCGACCACCGGCTTCAGAAGCTGTGCATCATGCCCAGCGAGAAGCCGCTCCAATCCGCGTTTTCGTTGTCATCCCTAACGGCCGTGTACAGGGTATAGACCTTCGTGCGCTTGCTGAAGTTGTGGTCCAAGCCCACCGCCCAGGTGCTCTTGTCCTGCTGGTTGAGGACCCCGCTCAGCCGGTCCGGGAACGCCTGTCCGATGACGCCCGCGGTGCAGGTGTAACGAAAGCCGATGTTCCACGGGTCGGCGCAGGCGCCGAGATCGGCCTGTCCGTACATCGCCTTGATCAGGTTGTTTCCGAGGGCGTAACCGGCCTGCACCTGCCAGAGATCGGCGTCGGCCTCGACGGGCATGCCCAGCACATTGGTTCGCGATTCGTAGATCCCGCTCAGGCTGAAGCCCTGCCAATCCAGCAGGCCGAGCCCGACCCGCCATTTGCTTTCGTCGTCTGCGAACACGGCGTGCGCGATGTCATAGGCCCCGTCCTGGGTTGCCCAGAACTCACTGCCAAGGAGCTCGTAAGCGGCGGACGCGTAGAACGGCCCGCTTTGGTAAGTGAGCGCGACGGACCAGCCGGCGGCGATGTCGTCACTGGCGGCGCTGCGGATGCCCGCCGCGGTGCTGCCGCCCCCCGGGATGACCGCCCCAGCCAGTTGCAGCCCCCACAGGCTCGGGCTGATATACAGCAGGCTGTTGTCGGCCCTGAGGTCGCTGAAACCAACCGTATAGTTGTAGTCAGCGAGGGTATCCGCGAACAGGTCCAGACGGCCGGTCGAGATCTTGGTCGGTGTGTCGTGGCGGCCGACCAGGAGCGTCCCCCAGGGGCTGGCGAGCCCGACAAAGCTGTTTCGCATTCGGATGCGTCCCCGATCGCCGTTGAAGGCCGCATAGTCGGTGTCTGCCATCGGGATTTCGAGCTCGACCTGATAAATCGCCTTGAGGCCATTGGACAGATCCTCGGAGCCATTGACCCCAATGCGCGATGCGCGATCGTTGGCGTTCAAGCCCCAGCCGCGGAACGGATGACCGGGCGTGAGGGCGTCGTCCACTGCGTCCAGGATCCTCTCCTGGGTCAGGGAGTCGAGCGCATCGAACTGGATCGTCCCGAACAGCAAGTCGCCGACCACGGTGTCCAAGTCCCGGGGCGGGGGCAGGGCCGCGACGTAGCCGGCGTCGTTCAGGGCCTGGTTCGCGTCATGGATGAAGCTCATCACGTCGAAAGAGGGCGCGCCCCCAGCGGGACGGCTCCAGGCGGCGCCAGCATCCGCGTCGACATAGTCCACGGACACATGGGCTTTGCCGTAGATGGTCGCGTCGGCGGCCGACAGCGATGGGATAGCCAAGAGGGCGAATGCCGAGGCGGCGAAAGAGAGTTTGGGGTGCATAGAGGATCCAGGTATCGGTTTGGCGTAAGGCTCTCGCCCGGAGGATGGGGGTGCGCATCGTGCCTTTCTCAGCGCGCCCACCCGCGCGTGGGGAGTTTAGCACGTGCTAAGATCGGGCCACCAAATCAGCGCTTGACGTGCGTTGCGGACACCAGCGGCGGCTCGTTCCCTGCGAGATCCGTTCAGAACATGATGGAAACGATATCGCCCTCGGGAAAGACCGCCTGCCCGGTTTGCGATGGGTCGCATCTTGCAGCCTGCGTGCAGATCCACGATGTGCCCGTGTACTGCAATGTCCTCCACGACACGCGGGATGAGGCACTCGCGGCCGCGACCGGCGACATCGATCTCGCCTTCTGTCGCGGCTGCGGTCATCTCTTCAATGCCCGCTTCGACCCCGACCGCATCGATTACACTGGGAAATACGAGAACTCGCTGCACTATTCCGGGCGCTTTCAGGCGTATGCCGAGGCGCTCGCCGAGCAGCTGGTTGAGCGGAATGATCTCCGCGGCAAGACCATCATCGAGATCGCCTGCGGCCAGGGCGATTTCCTGCAGCTCCTGTGCTCCTTGGGGGGAAACAGGGGTATCGGGTTCGATCCAGGCCATGTGCCGGGGCGTAGCGAGGCGTCCGCGGCCGCCGACCTCACCTTCGTTCAAGACTACTACTCGGAAGCCTACGCCCACTACCGGGCCGATCTGATCTGCTGCCGCCATGCCCTGGAGCACATCGAGCGGCCCGGTGCCTTCCTGCGCATGGTCCGGCGGGCCATCGGAGAGCGCTCGACCAAGGTCTTCTTCGAGGTGCCGGACGTGCGCTTTACCCTCGATGACCTCGGGATCTGGGACATCATCTACGAGCATTGCGGCTACTTCTCGGACGCGTCGCTGCGCAAGGCTTTCCGGCGCAATGGCTTTCGCGTGGACAGTATCGCGCGGGCCTTCGGCGGTCAGTTCCTGACCTTGCACGGCACGCCGGCCGACGAGGTGCCGGGCGCGAGCGACGACGACCTGTCCGAGCTCGCGGACAAGATCAACCGCTTCGCGCGCGTGTACGCGGACAAGGTCGAGACCTGGCGAGCGCGTCTGTTGGATCTCGAGCGTGCCGGGCAACGGGTCGTCCTGTGGGGCGCGGGCTCCAAGGGCGTGAGCTTTCTGAACACGCTCAAGGTATGCGGCGCGGTGGAGTGCCTGGTCGACCTCAACCCTCACAAGCACGGGCGGTACATCGCCGGAACCGGTCACCAGGTGAGGGCCCCGCAAGCGCTCGCACAGGCCCGGCCCGACGTGGTCATCGTTCTCAACCCTCAGTACCGGGACGAGATCGCCAGCGATCTGCGGGGGTTGGGCGTCCATGCCGAGATTCTGGTGGACGAGATCCAGTGAGCGAGGAGCCCCGGGTCCTGCTTCTCTCGCAGCGCGGCTGGGCTCCCGTGATCTCCCGCTGCTGCTCGTTCGAGCTCGAGGACGTGATCCGGGCGGTCGACAAGGTGGACCTGGTCGCCCCGACGTACCGACACGACGCGTTCGAGCTGCTGAGCAGGGCCGTCAACAAGGCCGGCCGGCGGACAGCCGCACTCGCCGGGGTCAATCCCGGCCTCCGCCCGTTGCGAGTTTCGCGGGACTACGAGTTGTTCTTCGCCGTCTTTCAGTTCGCGACGGACGCGCTCGCCCTCAACGCGCTGCGTGGTTGGCGCGAGCGATGCCGGATCGCGGCCTGTTGGCTGGAGGAGATCTGGGCGCGTGATCTCGAACGCCTGCAGAGCCAGATCAGCCTGTTGCGGGAGTTCGACTACATCTTCACCAACTGCCGCGGCAGCGTCGAAGGCCTGGCACATGCCACCGGCCGGCCCGTGGTCTACCAGCCTCCCGGCGTCGACTGCCAGACCTTCTTCCCGGGCGACCCCCCAGTCGCGCGGGTGATCGACGTCTTCAACATGGGGCGCCGGCATCCCGCAACCCATCGAGCAATGCTTGCCGTGGCGGAAGAGCGGCGCCTCTTCTACCTCTACGATACCTTTCGCGGAAACATCCCGGTCCAGGATCCCCGCGAGCACCGCTTGCAACTCGCGAACCTGATCAAAAGGACGCGCTTCTTCCTCGCCAACAAGGCGAAGGCGACCGAGGAGGGCGAGACCGGCGAGCAGCAGGAGGTGGGCTTCAGGTTCTTCGAGGGCGCGGCAGGCGGCGCGGTCATGATCGGCGATCCCCCGGATGTCGAGTCGTTCCGCGAGCACTTCGACTGGCCCGACGCCGTGGTCCAGCTGCCCTTCGGCAGTCAGGGCATCGGTGAGCTGATCTCGGAGCTGGATGCCCAGCCCGAGCGCCTGGCGCGCATCCGCGCCGCTAATCTGGATAATGCCCTGCTGCGGCATGACTGGGCATACCGCTGGCGGGCAGTGCTGGACCTCACGGGGCTCGAAGGGCTGCCGGCGCTGCGAGCCCGGTTGGCGTCTATGCGGTCGCGGCGGGATCGAGAGGCACAGGGCTAACAGGAACAACGGTCGGGCCGTCTCTCCCGACGGGATTGCGAATGGCTAGCGTAGTGTCCCATAAATACCAGTTAAAATATCGGGCAGTCCCTCAACCGGAGCCTGTCCATGCCACGCGGCCGTCCCGTTGTACCGATTGTCTTGAGCGATGAGGAGCAAACCCATCTGCTCAGTCTCGCCACATCGCGCTCGTTGCCCCATGGGCTGGTCCAGCGCGCTCGGATCATTCTCGCCTGTGCCGAGGGAGAGGCCAATTCGGCGATCGCCGAGCGCATGGAGTTGAGCCAGGCAACGGTCGGGAAGTGGCGCAAGCGCTACCACGAACACGGGATCGAGGGACTGCATGACGAGCTGCGCAGCGGACGTCCCCGCACACATGATGACGAACGCGTTGCCGAGGTCATCAACACCGCGCTGCAGACCCAGCCGGGGGACGGTTCCCACTGGAGCGTGCGTACCCTGGCCGAGCAGACCGGCGTCTCCAAGAGTACGGTGCAGCGCTGGTTCGAGCTGTTCGGTATCCAGCCCCATCGTCAGCGCCACTTCAAGCTCTCCAACGATCCCTTCTTCATCGAGAAGGTGCGCGATATCGTCGGCCTGTATCTCAACCCGCCCGACCACGCTGTGGTGCTGTGCGTGGACGAGAAGACCCAGGTCCAGGCCCTCAACCGCACCCAGCCGATGCTGCCGATGGGATTGGGCTATGTCGAAGGGGTCACCCATGACTATGTTCGCCACGGCACCACGACCCTGTTTGCCGCGCTCGATGTTGCCACCGGCGAGGTCTTCAGCCAATGCAAATCCCGTCACCGCCACCAGGAGTTCCTCGCCTTCCTACGCCATATCGATGCCAATGTGCCGGCGCAGTTCGACGTCCACCTCATCGTCGACAACTACGCCACCCATAAGCATCCCAAGGTCAAAGCCTGGCTGGCCCGGCGCCCGCGCTACCATATCCACTACACACCAACCTATGCCTCTTGGCTCAACCAGGTCGAGCGCTGGTTCGGCATCATCACCCAGAAGGCGATCCGGCGCGGATCGTTCTCCAGCGTCAAAGAGCTGGTGGCGAAGATCGAGCGTTTCGTTGCGCATTACAACGTTAACCCCAGGCCGTTCTTGTGGACTGCCACCGCCGAGTCGATCCTCGCCAAGGTTGAGCGACTTTGCTCAGGTATTTCCGGGACAGCACACTAGGCTGGAACCGAATCTTGTTCTGCGGCATCACCGGATCCTCGTTCGTCACTGTCACGAGGATCTTGCGAACGGCGGCGAACACGCCGGCTCAGCCCGTGAGCCCGCCAGCTGAGCGATAGCGCAAATCGCGAAAAGAAAAATCCAGGCAGCCAAGGCTGCCTGCTTCATGATCAACGCGATTCTAAAGGATCTGGAGTTGACCCGGTTTAGTGGACACCCTATGACTTTGCGTAAGAGGTGCTCACTATGGCGAAAACACATCCCCCCTATCCGGAGGAATTCCGGGAACGGATGGTCGAACTGGTACAAGCGGGGCGTACGCCTGTGGAACTCAGTCGAGAGTTCGAATGCTCTGCCC